>MWDM01000028.1 GCA_002070565.1 Bacteroidetes bacterium ADurb.Bin139 | reverse complement strand
GGGACACGCCGACTACGTGAAGAACATGGTTACCGGTGCTGCCCAGATGGACGGTGCTATCCTGGTTGTAGCTGCTACAGACGGTCCCATGCCCCAAACCAACGAGCACGTGCTGCTTGCCCGCCAGGTGAACGTTCCCCAAATCGTTGTGTTCCTGAACAAATGCGACATGGTTGACGACCCGGAAATGCTTGATCTGGTAGAACTGGAAGTGCGCGACCTGCTTTCAAAATACAATTTTGACGGAGACAATGCTCCCGTTATCCGCGGCTCTGCCTTGGGTGCCCTTAACGGGGAAGCCCAGTGGGAAGATAAAGTCATGGAACTGATGGAAGCTGTTGACTCCTATATTCCCATTCCACTTCGTGAAAACGAGAAACCTTTCATTATGCCCGTTGAGGACATTTTCTCAATCACCGGACGTGGAACCGTTGCTACCGGCCGTATAGAAACCGGTGTTATCAAAACCGGCGATCAGGTAGAGATTGTAGGGCTTGGTGAAAAACCCAAAACCAGTGTTGTGACAGGTGTTGAAATGTTCCGCAAGATACTTGACAGAGGTGAGGCCGGTGATAATGTAGGGCTGTTGCTCCGCGGGATTGACAAGAAAGAGGTAAAACGCGGCCAGGTTATCTGCCGGCCGGGAACCATTACCCCTCACAAGAAATTTTCCGCAGGTATTTACGTACTCAAGAAAGACGAAGGCGGACGCCACACTCCTTTCCACAACAAATACCGTCCCCAGTTCTTCCTCCGCACCCTTGACGTTACGGGAGAAGTTCAACTGCCCGAAGGCGTGGACATGGTAATGCCGGGTGACAACGTTACCATTAATGTGGAACTGATCTACCCCGTAGCCATTAATGAAGGACTGCGTTTTGCTATCCGCGAAGGTGGCCGTACTGTAGGGGCCGGTCAGATCACAAAGGTTGGTGACTGATCCCTCACTGAATAAGCAAGTTTCACAGGTCTGGCCGTATTTAACGGCCTGCCTGTGTCTGATAGGGGCATAGTTTAAGGGTAGAATAGCGGTCTCCAAAACCGTTGATGGGCGTTCGAGTCGCTCTGCCCCTGCAAATACCGGATGTTACGGTCCTGTATTTATAACCACAACTACGGGAGAAGCTTCCACCCCCTGTTGTTGCTAATAAACAAACAATGAGCAAAATCGGAATGTATTTCAAAGATTCCTACAGTGAGCTGGTTCACAAAGTGAGCTGGCCTACATGGAGTCAACTGCAGAACAGCGCGATTATTGTAATGGTGGCTTCGGTCATCTTTGCTATAGTCATCTTTGCAATGGATTTTACATTTAGGAACCTGATGGAGTTTCTCTACAAAGCATTATATTAAATTATAGGGAAATGACAGAAGTACCCAAAAAATGGTACGTTGTAAGAGCGGCCGGAGGTAAAGAGAAAAAAGCCAGGGAATATATTGAGAATGAAGTGAAACGTCTTCATCTTGAAAATTATATTTCCCAGGTTCTGATCCCTACTGAAAAGATCTACCAGGTTAAAAATGGTAAAAAGATCAGTAAGGAGCGCATTTTTTATCCTGGCTACATTCTGATAGAAGTCGCGCTTACGCCGGAAATCCAGCACCTTATCACAAGTATTCCTCATGTCTCGGGTTTTCTGGGAGCTGTTAAAGGAGGGAAACCCGTTCCCGTCCGCATGTCAGAAATCAACAGGATCCTGGGTAAAGTGGATGAACAGGCTGAAAAGGAAGAAGAAAACATCACTCCTTATCTTGTCGGAGAAGCCGTCAAGGTTATTGACGGGCCATTCAACGGATTCAACGGAACCGTTGAAGAAATCATTGAAGACAAGAAGAAACTGAAAGTGATGGTAAAAATCTTCGGCCGGAAGACCTTGCTTGAGCTGGGCTTTGTTCAGGTTGAAAAAGAATAAATAATCAATCATTATGGCTAAAGAAATTGCCGGATTAATCAAATTACAGATTAAAGGCGGTGCTGCTAACCCTTCGCCCCCGGTAGGACCGGCACTGGGCTCCAAGGGTGTGAACATAATGGAGTTCTGCAAAAAATTCAATGCGCAGACACAGGACCGGGCAGGAAAAGTACTGCCGGTTATCATTACCGTTTACAGCGATAAATCTTTTACGTTTATCGTCAAGCAACCACCAATTGCTGTTCAATTGAAAGAGGCTGCCAAAATTACGACAGGTTCTGCCGAACCCAACCGTAATAAAGTGGCTTCGGTTACCTGGGATCAGATCCGCGCCATAGCCGAAAACAAGATGCAGGATATGAACGCCTTCACCTTGAAAGCGGCTATGAGTATGGTGGCTGGTACTGCACGCAGTATGGGCATCACCGTGAGCGGGAAGGTTCCGGAAGGTGTTAACTAAACTTCTATGTAGAAATGAGTAAACTTACTAAAAATCAAAAAGTAGTATACGCCAGGGTCGATTCTGAGAAACAGTACAAGTTGTCCGAGGCCTGTGAGCTGATCAAAGAGACCAGTTTCACCAGGTTTGACGCCTCGGTGGACATTGCTGTGCGTCTGGGAGTTGATCCGCGTAAAGCAAACCAGATGGTTCGCGGCGTTGTAACTCTTCCGCATGGAACGGGAAAACAAGTGCGTGTATTGGTACTCTGCACCCCCGACAAGGAGGAGGAAGCTACCAGCGCAGGGGCTGACCACGTAGGTCTTGATCAGTATATTGAAAAAATTAAAGGTGGATGGACAGATGTCGATGTGATCATTTGTACCCCCTCTGTTATGGCTAAAATCGGACCTATCGGCCGTATTCTTGGTCCACGCGGGCTGATGCCCAATCCAAAAACGGGAACAGTAACCATGGAGATTGAAAAGGCTGTGAAAGAGGTTAAGGCCGGTAAAATTGACTTTAAGGTTGATAAAACAGGGATCATCCACGCTTCCATAGGGAAAGTTTCCTTTGATGCCAAAAAGATCCAGGAAAACGCCCAGGAGTTTCTCAATACCGTGCTCAAACTAAAACCGCAGGCCCTCAAGGGGACTTATATGAAAAGTATAACCCTTTCCACAACCATGGGACCCGGTATTGCCATAGATGTCAAATCAGGTACAGCTGCAGAATAAACAATATTGTGTATTATGAAGAAAGAACAAAAAGGACAAATAATTGACAGTTTGGCAGCTCAGCTTAAGGCAACCCCTGATTTTTATGTTGTGAACTTAGAAGGACTTGATGCGGGGAAAACCTCCCTGCTCCGTCGTGAATGCTTTGCACAAAACATCAAACTGGTTGTTGTAAAAAACACACTGCTCAAACGTGCGCTGGAACAGGAGGGTATTGAGGAAATGAAACTGCTTTTCCCCGTACTTGAAGGATCCACCGCTGTTATGTTCACTGAAAACGTCAATGCTCCGGCCAGACTGATCAAAAAATTCGGCCAGGAAAACGGGAAACCCGTTCTCAAAGGAGCATTGGTTCAGGAATGCGCATATATTGGGGAAGATCAATTGGAGAATCTGATCAATATCAAGTCCCGTGAAGAACTCATTGGAGATATTGCAGGACTCATCCTGTCGCCCGCACAAAGACTTGTATTGGCTGTAAAGTCAGCCGGAACCAATATGGCCGGAATAGTAAAGACCCTGGCCGAACGTGAATAAATATTAACAGGTATAACAAAATCTTAATTATAAAAAATCATGGCAGAATTGAAACAAATGGCAGAAGCCATTGCTAATCTTACCATTAAAGAAGCTATTGAATTAGCAAACATCCTCAAAGACGAGTACGGAATTGAACCCGCTGCCGCTGCTGTTGCGGTTGCCGCTGCTCCCGGTGCTGCCGGACCGGCTGCCGAAGTTGAACAAACGCAATTTGATGTGATACTTACTTCCGCCGGACAGGCTAAGCTGCAAGTCATCAAAGTGGTTAAAGAAATAACCGCTCTGGGACTCAAAGAAGCCAAAGATCTGGTTGACGGTGCTCCCAAAGCCGTTAAGGAAAAAGTAAGCAAAGCCGAAGCAGAACAAATCAAATCACAAATTGAAGAGGCTGGCGGGGAAGTTGAAATTAAATAAACTCACTTCCCGTCCTAATCGGGAACGGTACCAGGTTTAGGACCCCTGAGGGGGTTCTAAGCCTTTTTGTCGTTAAAACGTTTATTTTCAACTAATCCTTAAAAAATGCCTCAACGAGCAAATAATCAGCGAATTAGTTTCGCAAAATCAAAAACCCTCCTGGATCATCCCGATTTTTTGGAGGTTCAACTAAAATCATTCCAGGATTTCTTCCAGTTGGAGACAACGCCGGAAAACAGGAAAAATGAAGGATTGTTCAAGGTATTTCAGGAAAATTTTCCGATTACCGATACCCGCAATAATTTTGTTCTCGAATTTATTGATTATTTCATTGACCCGCCCCGTTATTCCATAGAAGAATGCCTGGACAGGGGGTTGACCTACAGTGTCCCCCTGAAGGCGAAGCTCAAACTCTATTGCACCGATCCTGAACACGAAGAGTTTGATACAAGCATAATGGATGTGTACCTGGGCACCATTCCTTATATGACACCACGCGGGACCTTTGTCATCAACGGGTCTGAACGCATAGTGGTTTCACAGCTGCACCGTTCTCCCGGGGTGTTTTTCGGACAAAGCATCCATACCAACGGGACCAAGTTATACTCGGCCCGTATCATCCCGTTCAAGGGATCGTGGATTGAATTCGCCACGGACATCAATAACGTGATGTACGCTTACATTGACAGGAAAAAGAAACTGCCCGTGACCACCCTCCTGAGGGCCATCGGATTTGAAAGCGATAAGGATATCCTGGAAATATTCGGCCTGGCAAACGAGATCAAGGTGAATAAGACCAATTTGAAAAAAAATCTGGGCAGACAGCTGGCCGCCCGGGTACTCAAATCCTGGATAGAAGATTTTGTGGATGAAGATACGGGAGAAGTAGTATCCATAGAACGCAACGAGATTATACTGGACAGGAAGACGATTCTGGAAGAGGAACACATTGACCTGATCCTGGATTCCAACACTACTGCCATCCTTTTGCAAAAAGAAGATGCCAACGTAGCGGATTATGCCATTATTCACAATACCCTGCAGAAGGATCCCTGCAACTCGGCTAAAGAAGCCGTCATCTACATATACAGGCAATTACGCAATTCAGAACCACCAGACGATGCAACGGCAATGGATGTGATAGATAAGCTCTTCTTTTCATCCAAGCGTTACGATCTGGGTGATGTGGGACGTTACCGCCTGAACCGCAAACTCAACCTGAATACTCCTTCGGACATCAAGGTGCTGACCAAGGAAGATATCATTGCCATCATCACCCACCTGATCCAACTGATCAACTCCAAAGCGACTGTGGACGACATTGATCACCTGAGCAACCGCCGTATCCGTACCGTAGGAGAACAGCTGGCCAACCAGTTCAGCGTTGGTCTTTCCCGTATGGCACGTACCATAAGGGAAAGAATGAACGTACGAGACAACGAGGTGTTTACACCCGTTGATCTGATCAATGCCAAAACATTGTCTTCTGTGATCAATTCGTTCTTTGGCACATCGCAACTCTCACAGTTTATGGACCAGACCAATCCTCTGGCCGAAATGACGCACAAACGCCGTCTGTCAGCTCTGGGCCCTGGTGGTCTTTCCAGAGACCGTGCCGGATTTGAGGTGCGCGACGTGCATTATACCCATTATGGCAGGCTTTGTCCTATAGAAACCCCGGAAGGTCCCAATATCGGACTTATCTCGTCGCTGTGTGTCTATGCCCGGATCAACGATCTGGGATTCATCGAAACCCCTTACCGCAAAGTGGAAGGCGGCCGGGTAGACCTTTCGTCTAAAGGGTATGTCTACATGAGTGCCGAAGAGGAAGAAGAACGCATGGTGGCACAGGCCAATGTGAACCTGGATGACGATGGGAACATCCTGGATGAAAGGATTAAATGCCGTTACGAAGCCGACTATCCTGTGGTAACCAAAGAGGAAGTACACCTGATGGACGTATCACCCAACCAGATAGCCTCTATTGCCGCGTCACTGATTCCATTCCTGGAACACGACGACGCAAACAGGGCCCTGATGGGTTCCAATATGATGCGTCAGGCTGTGCCCCTTATCAGGCCAGAGGCTCCAATCGTTGGGACAGGTCTGGAAAGTACCGTTACCAGGGACAGCCGTACTCAGATTACAGCCGAAGGCAAGGGAGAAGTGGTTTTTGTTGATGCCAATAAAATCCAGATCCGGTACGAACGGAGCGAAGATGAGAAATTTGTGAGCTTTGGGCCGGAAATCACCGAGTATAACCTCCCCATATACAGAAAGACAAACCAGAATACTTCTGTCAACCTGAAACCGGTGGTAAAAAAGGGACAAAAAGTGGTAGCCGGGCAGATCCTTACAGAAGGATATGGCACCCAGAACGGGGAACTGGCCCTGGGACGCAACCTGAAAGTGGCTTTCATGCCCTGGAAAGGGTATAATTTTGAAGATGCCATAGTGCTTTCTGAAAGAATGCTCCGCGAAGATGTCTTTACTTCCATCCACGTAGATGAATACATCATGGAAGTGCGCGACACCAAGCGTGGTATGGAAGAACTGACCAGCGACATTCCCAATGTTTCTGAAGAAGCCACCAAAAACCTGGACGAAAACGGGATCATACGCATTGGTGCGTATATTGAACCGGGTGATATTCTCATTGGAAAGATCACCCCAAAAGGCGAAAGTGATCCTTCCCCTGAAGAAAAACTCCTTCGGGCGATTTTCGGAGATAAAGCCGGAGACGTTAAAGACGCTTCGCTTAAAGCCTCTCCTTCTCTCTATGGTACTGTGATCGAAAAACGTCTTTTCTCACGTGTGATGAAAGAGGGGTCAAAAAAGATTAAGCCTGTAGCCAAGATGCATTTGCAACAGGCAGAGGATCAGTTCAGGATCCGCTTTGACGCACTTGAAAAGAGTTTTCTGGATAAACTGGAGTTTTTGTTAAAGGATAAAACTTCACCGGGCATAACAAACCTGTACGGCGAAACGGTCATTCCAAAGGACATCCTGTTTACCCGGGAAATCATTTCGGGTGTATCGTACGAGAATGTGAATCCCACCAAATGGACGAATGACAAGCACATAAATACCCTGATCAGAAAACTGATCAACAATTATCTGATCAGCTTTAAGGAACTCGATGCCGAACTCAAACGTCTCAAATACAGTCTGACCATTGGAGACGAGCTTCCTACGGGGATTATGCAGCTTGCAAAAGTTTACATAGCCAAAAAGAGAAAGATCCGTGTGGGAGATAAAATGGCCGGTCGCCACGGAAACAAGGGCATTGTAGCCAAAGTTGTCCGCGACGAAGACATGCCATTCCTGGATGACGGGTCCATAGTAGACATAGTTCTCAACCCCCTGGGTGTTCCTTCGCGTATGAACCTTGGACAGATCTACGAGACAGTTCTGGGCTGGGCCGGGAAAGAACTGGACCTTACGTTCGCATCACCGATCTTTGATGGGGCATCCCTGGAAGAAATTACCCACTATACGGACAAAGCAAAGCTGCCCAAATATGGCAAAACCTACCTGCGCGACGGAGGCACAGGCGAGTACTTTGACCAGCCAGCCACCGTAGGGGTGATCTACATGCTCAAACTGGGCCATATGGTGGACGATAAAATGCATGCCCGTTCCATAGGTCCGTACTCACTAATAACCCAGCAACCCCTGGGTGGCAAGGCGCAGTTTGGGGGCCAGCGGTTTGGAGAAATGGAGGTGTGGGCCCTGGAGGCATTTGGGGCTGCGAACATTCTTCAGGAGATCCTGACAGTCAAATCAGACGACGTGGCCGGGCGGTCACGCGCCTACGAAGCCATTGTCAAAGGGGACGTCATGCCTGCAGCAGGAATCCCCGAATCATTGAACGTATTGCTTCATGAATTGCGTGGCCTGGGACTGAGCGTTAACCTGGAATAAAATTTTGATTATGGCTTACAAGAAAGAAAGCAAGTTAAAAAGCAACTTCAAGAAAATCACTATAGGGCTGGCTTCTCCTGAAGAAATTCTGGACATGTCACACGGAGAAGTGTTGAAGCCCGAAACCGTCAACTATCGTACCTATAAACCAGAACGGGACGGATTGTTCTGCGAACGCATATTTGGTCCTTCCAAGGATTACGAATGCCATTGCGGTAAATACAAACGCATCCGTTACCGCGGGATAACCTGTGACCGTTGCGGTGTTGAAGTAACGGAGAAGAAAGTCCGCAGGGAACGCATGGGACATATATCCCTGGTTGTACCCATCGCGCATATATGGTATTTCAGATCGACTCCCAACAAGATCGGCTACCTGCTCGGAATCCCCTCAAAGAAACTTGAGGCAATCATATATTACGAAAGGTATGTGGTTATACAGCCGGGCATCAAAGCCCAGGACGGGATCAAAGAATTGGATTTCCTTACAGAAGAGGAATATCTGAACATCCTGGACACCTTGCCCAGGGAAAACCAGATGCTGGACGACGAAGATCCCAACAAGTTTATTGCAGGCATGGGTGCCGATGCCATATACAAGCTCCTTGTCCGGCTTAACCTGGATGATCTTTCTTATGATCTCCGCCATAAAGCCGATGTGGAGACGTCACAGCAGAGAAAAGCCGATGCCCTGAAAAGGCTCAACATCATTGAAGCTTTCCGTGACTCCAAAGGCATCAACAAACCGGAATGGATGATCATGAAGGTGATCCCGGTCATACCTCCTGACCTTCGCCCGCTTGTTCCCCTTGATGGAGGACGCTTTGCCACTTCAGACCTGAACGATCTTTACCGCCGCGTTATTATCCGTAATAACCGCCTCAAACGACTGATAGAGATCAAAGCCCCGGAAGTGATCCTGAGGAATGAAAAAAGGATGTTGCAGGAAGCTGTTGATTCCCTGTTTGACAACTCACGCAAATCCAATGCGGTTAAAACAGAAGCTAACAGAACGCTTAAATCCCTATCTGACAGTCTGAAAGGAAAACAGGGACGTTTCCGTCAGAACCTGCTGGGTAAACGCGTGGACTATTCTGCCCGTTCAGTCATTGTCGTAGGACCTGAATTGAATATGCATGAATGCGGGCTGCCCAAAGATATGGCCGCTGAGCTTTACAAACCTTTCATTATCAGGAAACTGATAGAAAGGGGCATTGTCAAGACTGTAAAGTCGGCCAAGAAAATTGTGGACCGGAAAGATCCGATGATCTGGGATATCCTGGAAAATGTGATGAAAGGACATCCGGTCCTGCTAAACCGTGCTCCTACCCTGCACCGTTTGGGTATACAGGCATTCCAGCCCAAATTGATCGAGGGGAAAGCCATACAGCTGCACCCGCTCGCCTGTACCGCTTTCAATGCCGACTTTGACGGCGACCAGATGGCTGTACACCTGCCCCTGGGCAATGCGGCCATCCTGGAAGCACAATTACTCATGCTTGGATCTCACAATATCCTGAATCCGGCCAATGGTGCCCCTATAACCTTACCTTCACAGGACATGGTTCTGGGCCTTTATTATATTACCAAATTGAGGAACAACGGCAAAGGAACAGGAATGACATTCTACAACCCTGAAGAAGTGATCATTGCCTACAACGAAAAAGTCGTGGACATGCACGTTCGCATAAAACTCCGCCTGGGAAAAACCAATGTCCGCTGTGCAAAGGATGAAAACAACACTTCCATGGGCACATACTTCTTCAAGGCAGACCCGGCAACCGGCAACCATATCATTGAAACATCGGTGGGCCGCGTTCTCTTTAATCAGGTAGTTCCAAAGGAAGTGGGATTTATAAACGAAGTCCTGACCAAAAGATCCCTTCGCGACATCATCAGCCTGGTGCTTAAAACCACAGGAGTGGCAAGAACAGCCCGGTTCCTTGACGACATTAAGGAAATCGGATACAATATGGCCTTCAGGGGAGGTTTGTCCTTCAACCTGGATGATGTAATCGTACCCGAGGAAAAAGCGACCCTTATTGAAAAGGGCTACAGGGAAGTAGAAGAAGTCAAGAACAATTACAACCTGGGGTTCCTGGCCAATAACGAACGCTATAACAAAGTGTTGGACACCTGGAACACCGTAAACCTCCGGCTTACCGATATCCTTGAAAAGCAACTCAAAGAAGACAAGGAAGGTTTTAACCCCATCTACATGATGATTGATTCAGGCGCACGCGGATCCAAGGATCAGATCAGGCAGCTTTCAGGGATGCGCGGTCTGATGAGTAAACCACAGAAATCAGGATCAGCCAGCGCCGATATGATTGAAAACCCCATTTTGGCCAACTTCAAGGAAGGTTTATCGGTTCTGGAGTATTTCATATCTACCCACGGGGCACGCAAAGGTTTGGCCGACACAGCCCTCAAGACTGCCGATGCCGGTTACCTGACCCGTCGCCTGGTAGACGTTTCGCACGATGTGATCATCAATGAAGAGGACTGCGGAACGTTAAGAGGACTCGTAGCTACGTCCATCATGAACAAGGACCGGGTTGTGGAGTCGCTCTACGACCGTATCCTGGGACGAACCAGCGTGCACGATGTGTTCGACCCCCTGACCGGTGAACTGCTGATAGAATCGGGAGAAGAAATCACCGAGGAAGTTGCTGAAAAAATATCGGGACTGCCTATTGAACAGGTGGAAATACGCAGTGTGCTGACTTGTGAATCAAGAAAAGGTGTCTGTGCCAAATGCTACGGAAGAAACCTGGCTACCGGACGTATGGTGGAAAAGGGAGAGGTCGTGGGTGTGGTTGCAGCCCAGTCCATAGGAGAACCCGGAACACAGCTGACCCTGAGAACTTTCCACCAGGGAGGTACCGCTTCTATCTTCAAATCTGAAAGTGAAATTATTGCCCGCTATAACGGTATCCTGGAAATCGATGAGCTCAGGACGCTTAAAAAAGTCTCCAGTACCGGCGAGACCCAGACAATTGTCATTGGCCGCACAGCAGAAATGCGCATTGTGGACAGCAATACCCGCCTGACCCTGTCTACCAATAACATACCATACGGAGCCATTCTATATTTCAATCATGGAGACGAGGTTAAAGAAAAGGATAAGATCTGCGAATGGGACACCTACAATGCCATTACCATTGCCGAATTTGACGGAACCATATCTTTTGACAGCCTGATTGAAGGAGTCACCTTCCGCGAAGAAGCTGCCGATGAATACTCCATGCACCGGGACAAGGTTATCATTGAAAGCCGTGATAAATCACGCAACCCCACCCTGAAGATCATGAAGGACGGCGTGGAACTCAAACAGCACAATTTGCCTGTGGGGGCCCATATCATGGTTAATGAAAAACAGGAGGTCAAAGCCGGGGACATACTGATCAAGATTCCCCGGGCCATAGGTAAGTCAAGAGACATTACAGGAGGTCTGCCCCGTGTTACAGAGTTGTTCGAGGCGCGTAACCCGTCCAATCCGGCCATTGTTTCCGAGATTGACGGAGAAGTACTGATGGGAAGGATCAAGAGGGGGAACCGTGAGATCATCATCCGCTCCAAAACTGGAGAAGAGAAGAAATACCTGGTGCCCCTGTCCAAACAGATCCTGGTGCAGGAAAACGACTATGTTCGTGCCGGTATGCCCCTGTCCGAAGGAGCCATCTCCCCGATCGATATCCTCTTGATCCAGGGTCCCACCAAGGTGCAGGAGTATATTGTTAATGAGATCCAGAGCGTATACCGCAATGAGGGTGTTAAGATCAACGACAAGCACTTTGAAGTTATTGTCCGCCAGATGATGCGCAAGGTAGAGATCGTAGATCCGGGAGACACCCGTTTCCTGCCCGAACAACTGGTTGATAAATGGGAATTCATGCAGGAAAATGACCTTATCTTTGATAAGAAAATCATAACCGAATCCGGTGATTCTCAGGAACTCAAGCCGGGTCAAATGGTGACGGTCCGTCGTTTAAGGGATGAAAATTCCACCCTCAGGCGTAAAGACCTCAAACCGGTCCAGTCACGCGATGCCATACCAGCTACTTCCAACCAGGTATTGCAGGGTATTACCCGTGCCGCTTTGCGTACAAACAGCTTTATGTCGGCAGCCTCTTTCCAGGAAACCACCAAAGTCTTGTCTGAAGCTGCTATTTTTGGCAAAAGCGACACACTGGAAGGATTGAAGGAAAATGTGATTTGCGGACACCTGATCCCGGCCGGAACCGGTCAGCGGGAATTTGAGAATATTTTGGTAACTTCGCTGTCTGATTACAGAAAAATGGTTGAAGAACGAACACTGCCCAAATAATCGTTTTTTATAACAGATTTTTATCAATAAGGGCTGATGCCCTTATTATTTTATATACATTTGCCAAAATTAATAACAAATCAACATTAAATATCTATGCCGCATAAAGTAATCGATGTCCAGGATGTTGTGATTCGTTTTTCCGGGGATTCTGGGGACGGAATGCAATTGACTGGATCGCTGTTTGCCGATACTGCTGCCTTTTTTGGTAACGACATCACCACTTTTCCCGATTTTCCCTCCGAGATAAGAGCTCCTCAGGGTACCCTTTCAGGCGTTTCGGGATTTCAGGTGCACATAGGAAGCAGTGCTATTTATACCCCCGGTGACTATTGTGATGTACTGGTTGCCATGAACCCTGCAGCCCTCAAGGCAAATGTCAGGTGGCTCAAACCCAACGCAACGATCATCGTGGATATCGACACTTTTGATCAGAAAGGCCTTGAGAAAGCCGGTTTCCAGACCAACGATGCCATTGCCGAGCTAAATATCAAGCAACACAACATCATTGCCCCTCCCATAACCACACTGACAAAGGAAAGCTGCATAACCTGCAGCGTGGATCCCAAAATTGCAATCCGGTGTAAAAACATGTTTGCCCTGGGCATATGCTATTTTCTCTACAATATGCCGCTCAAGCATACCGAGGATTACATCAGGAAGAAATTTTCAAAGAATCAGGCCCTGATTGATATCAACTTGAAAATTCTCAAAGACGGGCATAATTATGCCGGCAACATTCAGGCCATAGCCGATACTTATATCGTAAAACCGTCAAAGCAGGAACCTGGTCTTTACCGCAATATAAACGGGAACCGGGCTATAGCCTGGGGTTTGATGGCTGCTTCTGAAAAATCGGGAAGGCCTCTTTTTTGCGGTTCATATCCCATAACCCCTGCCACAGCCATCTTGGAAGAACTTGCCATTCACAAGGATCTGGGCGTAAAAACACTGCAATGTGAAGATGAAATAGCCGGTATCTGTACAGCTATAGGAGCCTCGTACGCAGGATCACTTGCAGTTACCACCACTTCAGGGCCCGGGCTTTCGCTTAAATCCGAAGCTCTTGGTCTGGCCGTAATGGCCGAGTTACCGCTGGTAGTGGTTGATGTTCAAAGGGCTGGCCCTTCAACGGGAATACCTACCAAGACAGAGCAGACAGACCTGAACCAGGCATTGTACGGACGCAACGGAGAGTGCCCTGTAGCGGTCATGGCCCCCCACTCCCCGTCCCATTGCTTTGTCACTGCTTTTTTTGCAGCAAAATATGCCCTGGAACACCAGATGCCTGTAATTATCCTCTCTGAAGGATTTCTGGGGAACGGCTCTGAACCATGGAAGATCCCGGACATGAACGATTACCCTGCCATCAATCCGCCCATTGTGACAGAACTTGACCCCGATGAACCCTATTTCTATCCTTTTAAACGCGACCCGCAAACGCTGGCAACGCGCTGGGCACTTCCCGGTACTCCCAACCTGGAACACCGGGTGGGCGGACTGGAAAAAAACCATAAGGGAGCTGTTTCCTCAGATCCCCTGGTACACCAGCAAATGGTCAATGAACGGGCAGAAAAGGTGGCCCGTCTGGCGCGATACATTCCCCCACAACAGGTTATAGGAGAACAGCAGGGAGATATCCTGATGGTGAGCTGGGGAGGAACTTACGGACATATGCTGAGCGCTGAAAGTCAGCTGCGATCGGAAGGATTCAAAGTGGGCCTCGCCCATTTTGATTACATCAATCCGCTTCCCCTGAACACAGAAGAAGTGTTTAAATGTTTTAAAACAATAATTGTTTTTGAATTAAACAGCGGGCATTTTGCCAATTACCTGAGGGCACAATATCCTCAGTTCTCTTACCTGCAATATAACAAAATTCAGGGTCAGCCCTTTATTGTAGCAGAAATCACAGAAGCAATCAAAAAATTAGTACCATGAAATTTACCCCTCAGGACTTCAAATCAGATCAGGAAGTGAAATGGTGCCCGGGATGTGGGGACCATGCCATACTGGCGTCCATTCAGCGTGCTTTACCGGAAATCAGTGAAACACTGGGCTATTCCAGGGAAAGGTATGTTTTTGTTTCAGGGATCGGTTGCTCTTCCCGGTTCCCCTATTACATGAAAACATATGGATTCCATGGAATCCACGGTCGTGCAGCCGCCATAGCCACCGGAATAAAAGTGGCCAATCCTACCCTTTCTGTATGGGAAATGACCGGGGACGGAGACTCCCTGGCCATTGGAGGGAACCATTTGATCCATGCCATCAGAAGGAACATTGACATCAATATTGTGCTCTTCAATAACCGTATATACGGCCTTACCAAGGGACAGTATTCTCCTACTTCAAAATGGGGAACCATAACCAAGACTTCGCCATACGGAACGGTGGAACATCCCTTTAATCCGGGAGCCCTGGCTATGGGGGCACGGGGCACTTTCTTTGCCCGTACCCTGGACATGGAACTCCAACTGACCCGTGATATCATGGTGGAAGCTGCAAAACACGATGGAACCGCTTTGGTGGAAGTACTGCAGAACTGTGTGATATTCAATGATAAAACCCACTCCATCATCTCTGACAGAGAGGTAGGGGCAGAGCGTACCATCGTACTGCGGCACGGAGAGCCCATGATCTTTGGAAAAGACATGAACAAGGGCCTGGTCCTGGACGGAATGAGGCTGAAAGCGGTTACCCTTGGTCAGGACGGGATCACTAAGGATGATATCCTGATCCACAATGCCGAGGAACAGAATCACGGACTGCACATGATGCTGTGCGAAATGGAGTGGCCGGAACTTCCCGTAGCCCTGGGGATAATCCGCCGCGTGGCAGACCGTACCTACGACGATATGGTCCGTGACCAGCTTACTGAAGTTGCCAACAAATCTGAAATCCACTGTATGAACGATATGCTAAGAAGCGGTGGAGATACCTGGGTTGTAGAATAATTTTAACTATCAATAATCACTTAATTCATTTATAATTATGAAAGCTAAAGAAATAATGTCTGCTCTTGAGGCCAAATACGGGCACGAAAAAGAGTATTTGCAAGCCGTTCACGAAGTTTTGGAATCCATTGAAGATGTTTACAACCAACATCCTGAATTTGAAAAAGCCAGAATCATCGAGCGTCTTGTAGAACCCGACAGGATTTTCACATTCCGGGTCACCTGGGTAGACGACAAAGGAGATGTCCAGGTCAACACAGGCTACCGTGTCCAGTACAACAATGCCATCGGGCCATACAAAGGGGGTATTCGTTTTCACCGTTCGGTGAACCTTTCCATTCTGAAGTTCCTTGGATTTGAAC
This sequence comes from Bacteroidetes bacterium ADurb.Bin139, assembly GCA_002070565.1. GTDB lineage: Bacteria > Bacteroidota > Bacteroidia > Bacteroidales > UBA932 > DMER64. The sequence continues at coordinate 7,824 of MWDM01000028.1, read as the reverse complement.
AGATCTTCAAGAATGCCCTGACCTCCTTACCCATGGGTGGTGGTAAAGGCGGTTCTGATTTTGACCCGCGCGGCAAATCGGCAAACGAAATGATGCGCTTTTGCCAGGCTTTTATGACCGAGCTTTGGAGACATATAGGTCCTGATACTGACGTTCCTGCCGGTGATATCGGAGTTGGAGCACGCGAGGTTGGTTACATGTACGGATGGTATAAAAAACTGGCACAAGAACATACAGGTGTTCTGACCGGAAAAGGACTGACATGGGGAGGTTCCCTTATCCGTCCCGAAGCCACTGGCTATGGCGGTGTTTATTTTGTAGAGCATATGCTTCAGGCTTTAGGCCAGAACATCAAAAACAAAACCGTTGCCATATCCGGTTTCGGGAACGTTGCCTGGGGCGCTGCCCAAAAGGCACACGAACTGGGAGCCAGGGTGATTACCATATCAGGACCTGATGGTTACGTTTATGACAAGGACGGCATGAATGAAGAAAAGATTGCCTATATGCTGGAATTGCGTGCCAGCGGTAACGATATTGTAGCTCCCTATGCTGAAAAATTCCCCGGTGCTGTATTCCATGCAGGTAAAAAGCCCTGGGAAGTCAAAGTGGACATTGCCATGCCTTGTGCTACCCAGAACGAGCTCAACGAAGATGACGCTAAAAAACTGATAGCCAACAACGTCTTAATGGTTGCCGAAGTTTCCAACATGGGTTGTACTCCCCAGGCCATTGAAGCGTTCCAGCATGCAAAAATTAGCTTTGCCCCTGGCAAGGCCGTGAATGCAGGCGGGGTAGCTACTTCGGGACTTGAAATGACACAGAACGCAGCTCACCTGAGCTGGACAGCAGAAGAGGTAGATGCCAAACTGCACCAGATCATGTCAAGCATACATCAGGCTTGCGTAGACCACGGCAGGCAGAAAGACGGCTACATAAACTATGTTAAAGGTGCCAACATTGCAGGATTTATGAAAGTAGCCCGCGCAATGCTTGAGCAGGGAGTGATCTAACCATGTTTAAACTGGGCCTTGATTTTGGTTCAACACTGATTAAAATGGTTCTGACAAAGCCTGGGGTAAAAGGCAAGCCTTTTCCCCGGGCTTTTTTTAAATATAAAACAAACGACAACATAGGGGATTTCTACAACGCCCTTGAAGATTTCCTGGTACGTTCCAATATTCCTTTAAGCGCTATAGAGCATATATCGGCTACAGGAACCCATGCCAACCTGGTAAAGGACAACATTCTGGGCATCCCTGCCACCAAAGTGTCTGAAGTGGAAGCTATCGGCCTGGGTGGCCTGGCCCTGAGCGGGCTGGATGAAGCCCTGGTGGTGAACATGGGGACAGGCACCACCTATATTGATGCCACCCCCGATGGCATCCGCCACCTGGGAGGCACAGGTATGGGTGGCGGAACACTGACCGGTCTGGCGCAGTGTATTCTCGGGACTTCCTCTGTCCGGGAAATTGTCCGGCTTGCCGGGCGGGGAAAACTGGAAAATGTAGACTTGCTTATAGGTGATGTAACAGACCAGGAATTGCAGAATCTGCCGCCATTCCTGACAGCAGCCAATTTTGGGAAACTGGCCCACCAGCTCTATACAAAGCAAGCTGCACAGGCAGGTAAGGAGGACCTGGCCCGCGCTCTGATCAATCTGGTTTTACAGGTTATCGGGAGTATGGCTGTTATGGTATGCAAGGGTTGTCACAGGGAACATGTGGTGTTTGTGGGAACGCTGACACGTCTTCCCCAGATCGGGGAGACTTATTCCATCTTTTCGAAAGTATACGGCCTCCAGTTTATTGTTCCTCCGTTTGCAGTATATGGTACCGCTTTGGGGAGTACGCTGGTATCTGAACAGGAAGTATAATACAGATCTTTTTCCGGAGCAGGGGCACTCCCTGACAATAATCCTTTTTCAGTGAGCAATTGCTTAACCCGGCGGGCTACAGCAGGGGCAGGATCTACAATTACCACCCCGGGACCGGTTATGCTGCGGATCACAGGCACCAAAAAAGGATAATGCGTACACCCAAGTACCAGGTGATCGGCTCCTGCATCCAGCATTGGCTGGATTACTTTCCTGACCATCTCTCGGGTAGCCGGTGAATCCAGTTCTCCACGCTCAACCGCCCCTACCCATCCTTCACCTACCTTTTCAGTGACTTTCACCTGGCCGGCAAAAGCCGCCAGGGTCCTGTTGTATAAAGACCCCCTGAAAGTTCCCGGTGTGGCAAGAACGCCTACAACTCCACTTTTTGTATGCAATGCGGCAGGTTTGACGGCAGGTTCCATACCTACAACCGGTATGTCGGGAAAGGTAGAACGTACCGTCTCGATGGCTGCTGCCGTGGCCGTGTTGCAGGCTATGGTTATCATCTTGCAGTTCTGCGCCAGGAAAAAACGCGCAATGAGCAGGCACCTGTGCCTGACTTTTTTTACAGGAAGAGCACCGTATGGACAAAAAGCGGTATCGGCAACATATATAAGGCGCTCCCCGGGGAGAAGCGCCTTAATGTGTTTGTGAACACCCAGCCCACCTATCCCGGAATCCATTACTCCAATGGGTGAACTGCTCATGGAATCATCTTTTTTGCTATTGTTCCGTGCCGGGTAATTGAGTAGGGGCAACTTTTTCTGCCGGTATACCCAATTCGCTTTTAGCCATAGGTAATATGTCTACGCTGACTTTGTCATCAAAAAAGATGACACCCCCGGCAGAAAGATCGAAAATATAAGTAAATCCGTTGTCCTTAGCCACCTTGGCTATGGCTTCATTGGCTTTCTGAAAAACCGGCGAGAGGAAGATCTGTTGCATTTGCTGATATTCCTGCTGTGCTGTCTGGTTAAATTGCTCCAGGCGTTGCTGAAGTTCTAACAGTTCACGCTGTTTTGCTTCCAGTACAGCAGCTGTCCAGGTTGCCTGTCGTTGCTGATAGACATTGGCCTTGGTCTGATACTCCTGCTGCATTTCCGTCATGGTTTGTTCTACCTCGTTCGTGTAATTCTGCAGTTTAACCAGGGCTGAATCCCTTTCGGGCATCAGACCAATCAATTCCTGGGAATTGATGTGTCCGAATTTCAGGTTTTGTGCAGAAGCGGTTCCAATAATACAGATAAGGAGGGAAAGAACGGTAACAATACGTTTCATATGTTTAAGGTTTATAAAGATTACAAATGTACAAAAATATTACCTTACACCCTGTAATCTTTCAATAACCAGATTACTAATGTCGATATCGGGAATATAATAAACTACGCCCATGCCGGCAGAAACATCCAGTACCAGGCTGTAACCGTAACGTTCTGCAATTTCCCGGACTGTATCCTGCATGCGCTCCTGGATGGGCTTGAAGAGCACTTCCGTTGTTTTGGCCAGGGTTCCCTCCTGCCCAAAATATTGTTCCTGCAATTGCTTTACCTCTTTTTCCCGGTCAAGTATTTCCTGTTCATAAGTACGTCTTTGCTGGGCGGTAAGGGTAGCCTTTTGATTTTGATATTGCTGGAACATCGCTTCAAGGGCATCGTACTCTGTCTGCAGTTTTTGCTGATATTGTTCCTGCAATCTGGCAATCTGTTCCTGTGCAGAGGTGTACTCGGGTAAGGCACCGAGTATGTTTTGGGAATGGATTATTGCATATTTCTGGGCATAAAGACTGCCTGCCATTATGCAAATCATTAAAAATAAAACCATTCTTTTCATAATACTGATGTTTAAAATTGTTGTCCAATCATGAAATGGAAATTCGATCCGCCTTTCTTTCCGCTGAAATCGGTATCGAATCCGTATCCCCAGTCGATCCCCAACAGACCGACCATGGGTAAAAAGACCCTGACCCCAACTCCTGCGGCACGTTTAATGGAGAAGGGATTAAAATCACGTATATCACTCCAGCAATTACCCCCTTCCAGGAACAGAAGGGCATAAATGGTGGATTGGGGCTGCAATATCACAGGATAACGCAATTCTACGGTGTACCTTGTATAAACGCGCCCGGCGTAGGCGTTGTTTATGGAGGGTGTGAGTGAATAATTGGAGTAGCCGCGCTGGGATATGATATCGGCTCCATAGGTGTTGTAACCGCTCATCCCATCGCCACCAAGCATAAAGCCCTCGAAGGGGGAATAACCGAGCTTGCGATTATAGAAACCCAGGTAGCCAAAATTGGCTCTTGTCATCAAAACCAGATCCCCTATAATCCGGGTGTATAAATTGGCATCGAAAGTCCATTTGTGGTACTCGATCCAACGATACCTCTGGGGATCGGTCATGGATTGATAATCGGTATTCTTAGCCCTGAACAGGGAATAGGGAGGTGTTACCTGCAAACCGAACTTGAAGTCGGAACCCTGCCGGGGGTATATGATCTGGTCTGTGGAATTGCGCTGCAAGGTGATGCTGTAATCAATAATATTGGATTGGCCGTCTGTGAACATGAAATAATAACCCCAATCCTGCAGGTTGTATCGTTTGATATCCAGCTGGTTGTAAAAAACAAAATAATTATCAGGCCATTTAAGCCTGGTCCCGAGCCCGATTCCAAGCCCATATACTTCCATGAACTGGTCATTGGTCAGGTAATAATAGGTAGAAGCGGTCTGTCTGGTATAATAAATACTGGTACTGAAAGAAGTGGGTTTTTCCCCGGTAAGCCATGGCTCGACAAAGTTGACACTCAAAGCCATATAATAAGTTCCATTGGTCTGGAACCTCAGAGAGAGGGTCTGCCCGTCACCCAGTGGAACGGGACGCCATGCCTGTTTGTCAAAAAGACGCTTAATGGAGAAATTGTTAAAACTGATCCCGACGGTACCCACAAAAGTATTGCCGCCCCATCCGCCGGCAATTTCAAACTGGCTGTCTGGTTTTTCAGTTACATTGTATATGATGTCAACCGTATTGTTAATCTGGTTTGGAACGACATTGAAACCGCTGCCCATCTGCATGATGGCTTCCTGGTCAAAGTGACCCATAGAGGCAATTTCCCTTATGGATCTTTCCAGTTCTGTCTGGCTAAACAGATAGCCGGGACGGGTAAAGACCTGGCGACGGATGATTTTTTCGTTCGAAACGTTGTTGCCATTGATGATGATTCGGTTATAGGTAGCAGGCTTGCCCTCAAATATGCGCATCTCCACATCTACCGAATCCTGTTCAATATTCACTTCTACCGGAACGACCCTGAAAAAAAGATATCCCTGGTCCTTATAAACCTGAGAAACATTTCCCTGTTGTGATTTTCCACCGCCAAACAACCGTTCCTCCATGGTTACCACATCGTACACATCTCCTTTTCCAATTCTTAAAACAGAATTGAGCATTTCTCCTGAATATTGCGTGTTCCCTGTCCATGTAATGTTCCGGAAATAGTATTTTTTTCCTTCCACGATATGCAGATCTATCCCCAAATTCTTGTCATCTATGTGATAAATGGAATCTTTGGCAATGTGGGCATCACGGTATCCGAGTTCATGAAATTTCTGTATCAAAAGCTGCTTGTCGTTCTGGAATTCCTTTTCATCAAATTTTTTGCTGAAAAAGAAATTGTAGAGCCTTTTATCCTTTGTCTTCTTCATGGCAAAGCGCATCTTCAGGAGTGATAACTGTTCACTGCCAATGAATCTGATCTCCTTTATACGGACTTTTTCTTTGCGATCTACGTGAAAGGTAACCTGTACGGCATTTTTGATAGTTGTATCTTCTTTGTGCGATGCGGTCACCCGGGCATTGAGAAAACCTTTTTCCACATAATATTTTCTGATGATGTCACTGGAAGACTTGATCACATACTCTGATAACTCACTACCCCGGCGCAACCTGACGCGTTCTTCAATATCGGTCTGTTCGCCTTTCTTTACTCCTTCGTACTTCCATTGCGAAACCCTGGGCCGCTCTGCAATGTTAATGTTCAGATAGGCGTTGTTATCTACCAGGCTGTCAACATAGATGGTCACATCGGAAAAAAAACGCTGCATGAACAAACGTTTGACTATCGTTTTCAGCTCATCGCCGGGGATACTGATGGTATCACCCAGGGCAAGGCCGGTCAGGGAAAGGATCTGGTCTGAATTCAGATAATTGACGCCCGTTACCTGCAATCCCGCAATGACACATTTCCGGGGATTGGAATAATCTATTACCACAGAACGCTGATTCCTGCCGGTAGTATCCGGGACTGCAGATTGCTCTGTTACCTGTGCCTGGATTGGTATTGTCAACGAATAAAAGGTGATGCAGAAAATCAGGTGCTTCATTCAAAAGATATTATAGAGATTCTTGAATTTTTCCAAACCGTCGTTTCCTGTTATAGTAAGCGTTTAAGGCTGCTTCAAAGTCAGGTCTGCGAAAATCGGGCCAAAGTACGGGAGTAAAATACAATTCAGTGTAAGCCAGTTGCCAGAGCATGAAATTGCTGATGCGCATTTCTCCGCTGGTCCGGATCATCAGATCGGGTTCGGGCACTCCGGCCGTGGCAAGGTAAGTGGAAAAAATCTCGGGCGAAAGCAAATGACCGGAGGGTGGATTTAGCTCCAGAATACGCTTTACAGCTTGAAGAATATCCCACTTCCCGCTGTAATTTACAGCCACTATCAGGGTCATTCCTGTATTGCCTGCTGTCTGGCTCACGCAGGTATCCATACGCTCCAGGACATTTTTATCAAGTTGTTCACGATCTCCTATGAAAACACAGCGTATATTGTTTTTCATCATCGTGGGCGTTTCACTATGAATGGCCTTTACAATCAGAGACATCAGCGCATCAGTTTCGCTTTGGGGACGTCCCCAGTTTTCTTCCGAAAAAGCAAACAGACTCAGGTAGGGAATCCCTTTTTCAGCGGCAAATTCAGTGGCTTCACGAACGGCTTCCAGTCCCTGACGGTGTCCCACATTCCTTTCCATACCCCGTGACAAGGCCCATCGTCCGTTCCCATCCATAATGATACAGACATGATCGGGCAATTTCTCTACTTTTTTAACCATAACTCTGGCCTCCGTCTCGCTTGTCAAAGCCCATCATCAGTTTCTCCCTGAGGGTAGTAACAAAATCATTCCCTTCAAAGGTCAGGCTGGTTATGCTGAACCGGGCCTTTTTAACAATGAAGCTGTAAGGCAGGTCCACGACTTCGGACCGGTTGTCCAAATGCAACTGTGCGTTGGGTGTACGGCTCCTGACCTGTATCCCTAAAACTGCGTTGTCGGGAAATACGATGGGTCTCACATTCAGGTTGTGTGGAGCAATGGGAGATAGGATAAGCACTCCGGATCCGGGAAAAACTATTGGCCCCCCAACACTTAGAGAATAGGCTGTAGAGCCTGTTGGTGTGGCTACTATGATGCCATCGCCACGGTATGTGGAAATCTGGCTGCCATTTATTTTAACATCGACTTCAATCATCGCAGAACTAAGCCTTTGGATGCAGATTTCGTTGATGGCGTATGGATAGATCCGTTTCTGCAGATCTTCCTCTTCAATGGTAAGTACCGTATGGTCTCTTGTGCTAAACTGCTTATTCAATACGGCATCAAAAAGATATCCTATAAAGTCCGGACCACATCCGGTCAGAAATCCCATCCTTCCAAAATTGACTCCTGCCACGGGCACTCCGGAATCCCTTACTATTTCCAGGGCTTCCAGAAATGTGCCATCTCCCCCGACGGTAACCAGAAGATCGGTGCCGGCAGGTAAGATCTTGTCTTGACCCAGCATCTGGAAAGAAATGTTTTTCCTTTCCGGCAGGTGAAAGTCCTTTTTCAGATCCTTACCGTAAAAAACAACCTTCATGTTTGTATTGCCGATAAGTTGGTTTACTTTTGCA
>MWDM01000027.1 GCA_002070565.1 Bacteroidetes bacterium ADurb.Bin139 | reverse complement strand
TTATATAATACTTTGAAAAATCCACGAAATCCGGTTGCCGTTTCTTGTCTCCGGCAAATATAACTTTCATCAGCAAGGATGCAGAATAGTGTTGTGTCTTGATGCCCAGGTCCAGGATCGCCAGCTCCATGTCGTTGACAAGTTGTGTCAACATTATATTGATGCGCTTATCGTTGATCAGGTACCCATGTTTTGATTTTTCAAACTGCCCGGGAGGCACCTTTATTGCCGTTGCCCTATATGCCCTGGTGTAATTGTTTGTGAGGCGGAGAAACACCCTAAAGGATCCATCCGCCAGGGGCTTGTCTTCAAACACCCAAACTGCCACGCTTGCCATTTTATTCTAAACTTAGGTAAATAATAGGTAAATAATAATCGGCATAAAAGTACATAAAAACGTGTACTAACGTGCACGGATGTGTTAAAAAAAATACAGGATTGAGGGTTTATATGCTCCGATTTTGCATATCAGAGCGCTTGGCCAATCCTCTATAACGCAATGACAACAAGGGTATTAGAGGAATAAAAAAAGCAGACAAAAATCTGTCTGCTTTGCTGGGTGAAAGAGGGGATTCGAACCCCCGACCTCTAGAGCCACAATCTAGCGCTCTAACCAACTGAGCTACGATCACCATTTTGGGACTGCAAAAGTAAAACAAAAAACTATTCCGGCAAAAAAGACATCACATATCTTTCCAATTATCAATAACAAATAAGAAATGATAGCGTTTTTCACCTTCTTTTGTTAGCAGGGGAAGCAGCACTGCAACTTTTTGTCCGATATTTTCCCTTTTATCATAAAAAAGGTAATTGATTTTCCAGAGACTGAAATTGGTAGGATCATCAATAATATGATCCACCGGTAAAAGAAAATCTTCCAGCAGGCTTCCCGGTGCCAGGAAGGTGGTGTCCTGTGGCAGGGCCCTTTGAGCCAGGTCCACTCCGTCATGAATCACCCTGAGTGTGTCGCCGTGCTGGTTGATATATTTTGCCTTTTCCCAGTCAATAATTAAGGTATCCGGCAGTAAATTCTTCAGTTTAAAGGCAAAGCGGGTATTGGTCAGAACCAGGTCAATTTGAATATGCATATCCTGGTAACTATATTGGGTGGTGCCATCGGGCAAACCACTGGTGGAAAACATCAGGTTCTTATGTTCTGATTCGGGAACGCAGAGAACATCTTCCATCTGAATGGAATATATTCCCAGACGTGGCGTTCCGCAGGATACGAACGCCAGCAGGGCAAGAAAAGCTCCGTTAAGCTTTAGAATTAACCGCATGCAGGAGCAAAGATACACAAAATGGCGTATAATCAGTTTGTAACCAGCTTCCTGAGCCATGAATATATTTTCACGGCCTTGTCGTTTTCATTGGTGCGGATCCAGTCACCGTACTGATTCAGAATGACCTGCCTGTACCGGTCCCGCGGCCTGTCATAACAATAGCAGGAATACATCTGAATTCCCATGTCGGCACCGTGTTGTTCGGGTTTTGTAAGTGAACCCTTTGAGGCCGGGAACACTAAATGATTGTAGTGTGACATTTCTCTTGCAGAAACTTTTCCAATCACCGAATCGCAGTAAGACAGGTTTTCCTCCAGCTGACACCGGGAAATATACCCCAACGAATCGGGATAGTTCCATTTCTCCGGGTTTTTATAAGCCCGTATGATGCCATTTTCATCAATCATCCACCCTGAATGAATAGAAACCCAGGCATGATTTTCATATGAAAAATGATAATATGCGTGGGGAGCGCATGAAGATCGCCACAAATCCAGGTCGCAGCCGCTCAGGCTTACCAGGAACAGAAGCAATACAACAATCCTTTTCATATACAAATTTTCAATTTGTATTTGGACTTTAGAAATATATATACCCTCTATGTACAAAAATAATACCGCTGTTATCATAGGTGCCGGGATTGGTGGCCTGGCCACCTCCATTTTCCTGGCAAGAAAAGGATATCACGTAAGCCTGTACGAGCAATCCGACACCCCTGGCGGCCGGTGCAGCCGTCAAATCCGGGAGGGACACCGGTTTGACCTGGGAGCCACCATCTTTCTGATGCCGGGCCTTTACAGGAAAGTTTTTGACTCCCTGGGCCTTTCATTTGACAGTGCCCTAAAATCAAAACCCCTATACCGCTCCGGCCCTTTTTTCCATGATCCCCGCTGCCGAGATAAGCCAGGGGTCGCTGGTGGCCGAAGGAGGGATGTTCAGCGTTGTGGAAAGCCTGGAAAAGACCGCCCGGGAACTGGGCGTACACAATGTTTTCATGTCTGAACACATGAAACAGAATTTGAACCAAATATTCAGGAACATAAAGGTTTCAGATGACCCCAGCTTTTATGTGTTTTGTCCCCGGGAGACAGATCCCGGATCGGCACCTGAAGGCGGGGATACCATATCGGTGATCGTGCCGGTAGGTCATTTGCACAGGAAAAATAAAGGTCAGTGGGAATCCATCCGGGAGCAGGTTCGCCAAAGGGTGCTGGATAGACTCGAACAAGAGGGGCTCAGGGATCTTTCCCGGCATATTAAATTTGAGAAGTGCCTTATGCCCGAAACATGGGAGAAAAAGTACCATCTAGCGGTATTTGGAAGCATAAGCCACTTTATTTTACAAATGGGGTATTTCCGCCCGCACAACCGCCACCGCACTTTCAGGAATCTTTATTTTACCGGTGGAAGCACCCATCCCGGAAACGGGGTGCCCCTGGTGCTAATGTCTGCAGCATTGACCTCGGAAAGGATCATTAAGGAACAGCAAAATGTGCAGTAAAGCTGAAAGAGAACAGTTTCTGGAAATATTTGATTCCATAGACTTTGAGAATATAAAAAAGCATCCCAATATTCTGATAGCAGCTGCTTTCTGGGAACCTGAGCGCTACAGGGCCGCCCGTACTGCTTACCGGTTTTTGCGACCCGCAGATGACCTGGTGGATAATTATAAATCGGAACACCCCACCATAGGAAAACAGGATCAGGCTGCTCTTATGGACAACCTGGTTAAATTAACCGGACAGATTGGCGACAAAAGCGGTATAACTGCCAACAGCGAGCTGGCAGCAACCTGGGAAAAATTCCTGATACCCTACTGGCCTGTAGAGGCCTTTACGCGGTCTATGATCTATGATATTCAAAACCAGGGATTTCCCACTTTTTCTTCGTTTCTTGAGTATGCCGAGGGGGCCTCTGTCGCACCTGCTCTGCCAATACGGATTAAGCCGGGAACAACTGGACAATATGGCCTGCCAAGGCCCCGTCCTCCCCTCATTCCGTCACCTGGTAAGGCATTACATGGAGGTTGCCGATACATATCGCCGGGAAACGCTGCAAATGATCGGGAAGGTCTCTCCCCTTCTGGAACCCCGTTACCGTTTAAGCCTGCAGATCATTTTTGATCTGTACCTGATGGTCTTCGAGCAGATTGATCCGGAAAAAGGCCTGTTTACCACAGCGGCGCTAAACCCCACACCGGATCAGATCAGAACCCGGGTATTTAATACCTTGTCAAATTTTTATTAACTTTATGGACCTATGGCCAGGGTCCTGACATATGCATTGACGTTGCTTCTGGTTGCATCCGCGCTACCTGTCCTGCCCGGTTCACAGTCAGGTCGGGGCGGGCAGGATTATGCCCGCAGGCGCAGTGCAATGGTTCGTGACCAGATCGTGGCACGGGGGGTCACACACCGCGCCACCCTACAAGCCATGCGCTCGGTGGAACGACATCTTTTTGTAGACCCTGCACTCCGGTCCAGGGCTTATGAAGACAACCCGCTTCCCATAGGATACGGGCAAACCATATCACAACCCTTTATTGTGGCCTACATGACCAGCCTGCTGGGCCTGAAACCGGAACACAGGGTTCTGGAGATTGGAACAGGATCGGGTTACCAGGCTGCCGTACTGGCCATGATGGCAGATTCTGTCTACACCATGGAAATTGTCAAAGAACTTGCGAGCGGTGCTAAAAAAAGGTTGCAGGACCTGGGATACTCTAACATTGAAGTGGTAACCGGTGACGGATATTACGGGTTGCCAGGCAAAGCACCCTTCCATGCCATTGTGGTGACAGCCGCTGCTGAACATATTCCGCCTCCCCTGATAGAACAGCTGTGCGAAGGAGGAAAAATGGTCATTCCCGTTGGATCTCAGTTCATGGTCCAGAACCTTATTCTGGTTGAAAAAAAGAAAGGACGCATCACTACTGAAAACCTGATGCCGGTCCGTTTTGTCCCATTTACAAGGGAAGATACCCGGTAAACGAAAAACATGAAAAGAAGACTGGCAATTTCCATAGGCCTGCTTTCCTGCAGTATAGTCGCCTTTCAGGTTGCCCTCATGCAGATCCTGTCCGGCTGCCAGTGGAATCATTTTGCCTACATGGTGATATCTGTTGCCATGCTTGGATTTGGAGCAAGCGGGACCGCCCTGGCTTTCCTGAAAAAATACCTGGTCCAGAAAATCGGGACCACCCTTGCCTTACTCATGATCTTCACTTCTATAAGCATCATGGGGACTCTTTTTCTCTCCCGTACTGTATTCGGAGGTTTTGATTCCTACCTGGTATTTTACGAAAAACGCCAGTACCTGAACCTGGTCTGTTCCTATTTCATGTTGTTTGTGCCCTTTTTCCTGGGAGCATCTGCCATAGGGCTGGCATACTCTCACTATGCCCTGGATATCGGCCGGTTGTATTTTGCCGATCTGGCCGGATCCGGAACGGGGGGGCTGCTGATGTTACTCCTGCTCTGGGTTGTTTCCCCGTCCCAAGCCCCTTTTGTGATCGCCTGCCTTCCTCTGGCAGCCGGTTTGCTTATATTCCCGTCGGGCCGTAAAACTGTGGCGGAAAAAACGGGCTTTCTCACACTGGCTCTGCTGGCCCTGGTCCTGCTTTTTACAGGTTTGCTGAACCCTCCCCTGCTTCCGTCTTCACAATATAAAAGCCTGTCGCGAACGCTTTTACTGCCCGATGCCCGGGTGGTGGAAACAAAAAACAGTCCCTACGGGCAACTCAAACGCGTGTCTGCCCCTGCCCTGCGGTATGCCCCGGGACTGAGCCTGAGTTATAACGGAGTTGTACCGGTAACAGAAGCTATCTTCAATAACGGGGACTGGATGGGGCCGCTTGTGCCTGTGCCTGGCAAAAGAACAAAAGACACCCTGGATTTGAAGGGTGCTCCTGACCGGGAAGATGCCCCGGAGACAGAACATTTCCTGGATTATTCAACACAGGCGCTCCCCTATGTAATGGGCACCCCAAAAAAGGTTTTCGTGGCCGATGCCGCCACCGGATGGCAGGCCGTCTATGCCCTGAGCCGGGAAGCAGAAGCGATCATTGCCGTGGAACCCAATAGCGCAGCGGTAGGGATGGTCTCAAGACATATGAATTTTCCAAAGGACAGGATCCGTTTTGTTGCAGGGCATTCCAGGTATTATTTGCAAAAAGACGACCGGTATGATCTGATACTCCTTCCGGAGGCGGGTTCCTTTGGAGGCAGTTCAGGCATCCTGGCCCTTGAGGAGCAATACCTGTTCACCCTGGATGCTTTTTCGCTTCTGTGGGACAGGTTGTCTCCCGGTGGAATGATTGCCGTCACCCTCTGGATGGACCAGCCACCCAGGAGCACACTTAAGATGCTGGCAACCATGGTCGTAACAGCGGAATCCAGGAAGGTGGAAAATCCTGCAGATCATATAGTGGCTGTACGCAGCTGGTCTACCATTACCCTGGTACTGTCAAAAAGTAAAGTTTCTTCCAGTACCATAGAAAAAATACGCACATTCTGCCATACGCGCCAGTTTGATCCCCTCCTTTATCCGGGGATCCGTCCCCGGGAAAGGGAAGAATACAATGTATTGCAGGACACTTCATTATTCCTGGCAACAGACCTGATCTTCACCCGGGAAAGGGAAACCCTGTTCAGGGAATACGATTTTCAGATAAGGCCTGCCACCGATTCCCGCCCTTATTTTTCGCAATTCCTCAAATTGGGACGGTTATCAAAAATGCGGGACGTTTTTGGATCGGCGTCCATGCCATTTCTGGAGGTGGGTTACCTGATCGTGCTGCTGACCATGGTGCAGATCGTTCTTTCCTCTTTCCTGTTTATAGTGCTCCCGCTGATTTTCAGAAAAGTGCCGGGAAAAGGGAAAGCAGGCCTGCTGGTGTTCTTTTCGGGCATCGGTATTGGTTATATGCTTGCCGAGATGGTTTTCATACAGCAATTCACCTTGTTCTTTGGAAGCCCGCTCTACGCTGCCTCGGCCGTTCTGAGCGCTATGCTCTTTTTTTCAGGGACAGGCTCGGCCTTTTCCCACAAACTGATCACCGGCAGCCCCCGTCTGCGGCTGGTGGCAGGATTGACAGGGATGCTCCTGGCACTGCTGGCCCTGTGTCTGCCTGCATTGATGCGCGTTGCCATAGGAAGTCCGCTGGTTGTAAAGGTGTTGTTTTGTGCCCTGGTCATAGGACCCCCGGCGTTCCTGATGGGTATGATGTTCCCCTCGGCCATACGTGCCATAAGACCGGTGAACGAAGGATCCCTCATACCGTGGGCCTGGGCTGTAAACGGGTCCTTTTCCGTGATCAGCACCGCTCTGGCTGCTGTGATTTCAGTAGAAGCAGGCTATCAGGCGGTTATGTGGATGGCAGCTGCCACCTATCTGATTGCAGGAATAAGTACGCGATTTCGACTTTTTTCTATATTTGTCTAATAAACTTTAATTTGACTATTATGAAAAAAATTGCCGTTTTGTTGTTTCTCAGTATTTATTCACTTACTGCACTTGCACAGGATGCAGGTAAAATCACCGGTATATGGTGGAACGAAGATAAGACAACCAAGATCCGGGTGGAGCTCAAGGATGGAAAATACACAGGTACGATCATATATATGATCCCCGAAAAATATGAAAACGGGGAAGAACCCAAAGACGACAAGAATCCCGATCCCGCCCTGCAGAGCCGCTCGCTAATCGGACTTCGGATCCTTGATGGTTTCGTATATAATGAGAAAAAAAGTGAATGGAAAGACGGTACCATCTATGATCCTGAATCGGGAAAGACCTACGACTGTTTTGCCCGGCTGGAAAGCAACGACCTGATGAAACTCCGCGGTTTCGTGGCCGGCATGAGGATGCTGGGACGCACCTCCCAGTGGTTCAGAACCACACTGTAGTGCCGCGCAAGCTTGAGGGGTGCAGGAACAGCAAAGGCTGTAAACAAGTTTGCAGCCTTTTTTTGTTTGTAGCGTGACCCAGGAGGGACTCAAACCCCCGACTTTCAGAACCGGAATCTGACGTTCTATTCAACTGAACTACTGGGCCGGTTTAATGGTGGGATGCAAAGATACGCAGATTCCCGGACATTGAAAAAAAAAGTATATTTGACTCATGAGAGCATATGTATTTCCGGGCCAGGGTGCCCAATTTACCGGAATGGGTAAGGATTTGTACGATTCTAACCCAAAAGCCAGAGCGCTTTTTGACCGGGCAGATAACATTTTAGGCTTTTCTCTTTCACAGATCATGTTTGAAGGGGGAGCCGATGAATTAAAACAGACGAAAGTCACACAACCAGCCATTTTCCTGCATTCTGTCGCTGCAGCATGGTGTGATCCCGATTTCAGGCCCGACATGGTGGCCGGCCATTCGCTGGGCGAATTCTCGGCTTTAACCGCGGCCGGAGCCCTGTCCTTCGAGCAAGGTTTGCGTCTTGTAAGTGCCAGGGCCCTTGCCATGCAGGCAGCCTGCGAAGAGGAGCCTTCCACAATGGCAGCCGTGCTGAACCTGGACGATGCGAAAGTAGAGGAAATCTGTGCTGCAATTTCGGCTTCCGTAGGCACTGTGGTCCCGGCCAATTACAATTGTCCGGGTCAGATAGTCATATCCGGAACCGTGGCAGCGGTAGAAAAAGCCTGCGTGGCACTTAAGGAAGCCGGAGCCAAAAGGGCTGTCGTATTACCGGTTGGAGGAGCATTCCATTCTCCATTGATGGAAAGTGCACGCAAGTCGCTGGAAGAGGCCATAGGCAAAGCAGTTCTGGTTAAGCCTGTTTGTCCTGTTTACCAGAACGTTGACGGACTGCCTCATACAGATCCTGTAAAGATCAAAGAAAACCTGGTTAAGCAGCTGACATCCCCGGTTAGATGGGCGCAAACCATTGAGTATATGGTGGCCGATGGCGCCCGCAATTTCACGGAATACGGACCCGGGACAGTGCTCATGGGAATGATAAAAAAGATTGCCCCTGAACTATTTATTTAGTATCTTTGCGTCCCTTTTAGTTTTGTGATCCGCTATGGGTGATGCACAGCTGATTGTCACGCACTTTTGCATCCCGGAGCCTGTTACTTCTGTAGCAGCTCTGGGAGAAGGATTTATAAACGATACATTTCTTGTCCAAACCCAGGCTGAGCAACAATACATCCTGCAACGCAAAAACCGATCCGTATTCCGGGACATTCCCGCTATGATGGAGAATATCAGCAAGGTAACCAGACACATACAATCAGAAGGCGGTATTACATACCACCTTATAGCCACCAGGGAGGACAAATGGTACCACAAAGACGCAGACGGTGAGTACTGGGCCTGTTTCACCTACATTCCCGACACCATTACTTTTGAACACGCCCAAAACATGGATATGGTAAGGGCAGGTGGTCAGGGTGTAGGCCTTTTCAATAGCCAGATGGCAGGTTTTAACGGTTACCTGGAAGATACCCTGCCCGGCTTTCACAACATCAGTTACCGTTTTGAACAGTTTGCAGGGTCGCTGAACCGTGCACGCAGCCGCTCTTCAGATGCGCCTGTAAGCCAGAGCAATGCATCAATGGAAAGCAACAGCACTTCCCGTCTGGAAGAGGTTTCTTCGCTCGTAGATGAAGTGTATAGCAGGAAGGAACAAATGGAGGCGTTCTGGAATCTGGTCGCCGCAGGCACCATCCCCCGGCGGGTAAGCCACAACGACACCAAACTCTCCAATTTCCTGTTTGACAAAGACCTGCAGGTTGTCTGTGCCATTGATCTGGATACTGTGATGCAGACTACCGTGCTGTTTGATTTTGGGGATGCTGTCCGTTCTTATGCCAATCCTTTCCCGGAAGACCATCCCCGGGTGCAAGACGTAAAAATGGATGTGGAGCGTTTTTCTGCTTTTTCTCAGGGCTATTTGAGCAAAGCGGCCTGGTTTTTGAACGAAGCAGAGAAAACCCATCTGGCCTTTTCAGCTTTGTATATCACGTATGAACAATTTCTCCGGTTTCTGATGGATTACATTGACCGGGACACATATTACCGGGTACGTTATCCCGCCCACAACATGGTCCGGGCCCGATCCCAGCTTGCTTTGCTTAAAAGTATGGAGGCACAGCTTCCTGCCATGCAGCGAATTTTATCTGAAATTTTTAAAACCTATTAATAACATTCAATTAATTCCATATCATTATGGCAAAACAAAAAAAATTCATCACCTGTGATGGCAACTATGCGGCGGCTCACATTGCTTATCTGTTCAGTGAAGTAGCTGCCATTTATCCCATCACTCCGTCATCCACCATGGCTGAATATGCCGATGAGTGGGCAGCCCACGGGAAAAAGAACCTTTTTGGAGAAACGCTCAAAGTAGTTGAGATGCAAAGCGAAGGCGGTGCAGCAGGGGCTGTTCACGGCGTACTGCAGGCAGGAGCCCTGGCCACCACCTTTACTGCTTCCCAGGGTTTATTGCTGATGATACCCAACATGTACAAGATCGCAGGGGAATTGCTCCCGACCGTATTTCATGTATCGGCCCGTTCCCTGGCTGCACAGGCTTTGTCAATCTTCGGGGACCACTCGGACGTTATGGCTTGCCGCCAGACCGGCTTTGCCTTGCTTGCCTCGGGCGGTGTCCAGGAAGCCATGGACATGGCCGCTGTGGCACACCTGTCAACCCTTAAATCTCGCGTACCCTTCCTCCATTTTTTTGACGGATTCCGGACATCTCATGAAATCCAGAAAATTGAAATGCTGGATTCAGGTGATCTGAAAAAGATGATCAGTTCAAAATCCCTGTCTGCTTTCCGCGAAAGAGCACTCAACCCCAATCAGCCGGTTACCCGTGGTACCGCTCAGAACCCCGATGTTTACTTCCAGGCCCGTGAAGCATCCAATCCTTTCTATGATGCAGTTCCGGACATTGTTGCCCGCTATATGGGAGAAATCTCGGAACTGACCGGACGGTCCTACCTGCCTTTCACTTATTATGGAGACGAAAATGCAGAACGCATTATCATTGCCATGGGTTCTGTATGCGACACCATTAAGGAAACTGTGGACCACCTGAACGCCAAGGGGGAACGCACCGGTATGATCACCGTGCATTTGTACCGTCCTTTCTCGGCCAGGTACTTCCTGCGCGTAATGCCCAAATCTGTTAAGAGCATAGCTGTTCTGGACCGTACCAAAGAACCCGGCGCCCTTGGCGAACCGCTCTACATGGATGTGAGGAATATCTTTGCTGACGATCCAAAAGCACCCATCATCGTGGGTGGCCGCTACGGATTATCGTCAAAGGACACAACCCCTGCCCAGATAATGTCTGTGTTTGAAAACCTGGGACGCAAAGAAATAAAGAACAATTTCACCATTGGCATCATAGATGACGTTACCTTCAGGTCACTTCCCATGAAAGAAGAGATCTCTGTAGCAAAGCCCGGAACATACGAATGCAAGTTCTTTGGACTGGGATCTGACGGCACAGTAGGTGCCAATAAGAATACCATCAAGATCATCGGGGAAACAACACCCAAATACTGCCAGGCCTACTTCCAGTACGACTCCAAGAAGTCCGGCGGATTTACCTGTTCCCACCTGCGTTTCGGGGACAAACCCATCAACTCGCCCTACCTGGTGACAACTCCTGATTTCGTTGCCTGCCACGTACCCAGTTATCTGTACAAGTATGATATACTGAAGGGGATCAAGAAAGGGGGCACTTTCCTGCTTAACAGCCTGTGGGATGCAGAAGAAACCAAGAAGCAGCTACCTGATTTTGTTAAGAGGACACTGGCAGAAAAGAATATCAATTTCTACATCATCAATGCCACAAAAATTGCAGAAGAAATTGGTCTGGGAGGCCGCACCAATACCATTTTGCAATCTGCTTTCTTTAAAATAGCCGCCGTGATACCCTATGACCTGGCTGTTGCCGAAATGAAGGACGCTATAGTCAAATCCTACGGCAAAAAAGGGGAAGAGATCGTTGCCATGAATTATGCTGCCGTGGACCGCGGCGGAGAGATTGAGCAAGTAACCGTTGATCCGCAATGGAAGAGCTGTTCAGGAAAATTCGAAGCCGACACACACAACCGCCTGGCTTCCGAATGGGTTAAGCATGTGGCCGACGTGGTTAACGCTCAGAATGGAGACGATCTGCCAGTAAGCGTGTTCAAGGGATACGAAGACGGGACCATGCCTGCCGGAACCGCGGCTTATGAAAAGCGCGGTATTGCCATATTCATTCCCGAATGGAATCCCGATCACTGTATTCAGTGTAACCAGTGTGCCTATGTGTGTCCCCACGCAGCCATACGTCCTTTTGTAATGACAGATGAAGAAGCTGCCAAAGCCCCTGAATCCGTTAAAAGGACTGCCGGCAACGGACCGCTCAAAGGCTATCAATTCACTATCCAGGTAAGTCCTTACGACTGTGCCGGTTGTGGTAACTGCGCCGATATATGCCCGGCCAAGACAAAAGCCCTGACCATGAAGCCAGCCAGCACGCAATTCACAGAGCAGCCCAACTACGATTATCTGCATGCCAACATTGGATACAAAGATACGATCGTACCCAAAGAACAGAACGTGAAGAACCTGGGATTCACCCAACCCCTGTTTGAATTCTCGGGAGCTTGTTCCGGTTGCGGTGAAACACCGTACGTTAAAGTTCTGACCCAACTTTTTGGAGATCATATGATGGTGGCAAACGCTACGGGATGCTCTTCCATTTACAGCGCTTCTTTTCCATCCTCGCCCTATTGCAAAGACCGTAACGGCCGTGGCCCCGCATGGGCAAACTCGTTATTCGAAGACAACGCCGAGTTCGGACTGGGTATGCGCACGGGATCTGAGCAGATCCGTGAAAAACTGACCAATTTGATTACCTCGGCCCTGGAAACAGAAGGTGTAAGCGATGAGCTGAAATCCCTTTTTGCAGAATACCTGCCTGTACGCAACAACTTTGAGCAGGCTGTTGTCCTGGCAGAAAAGGTGGTTCCCCTGCTAAAAGCCTCCAAGCTACAGCTGCTGCGTGAAATTTTTGATCTGCGCGGTTACCTTACCCCCCGTTCACAGTGGATCATCGGAGGTGACGGCTGGGCTTATGACATTGGCTACGGAGGTCTTGACCATGTGCTGGCCAGCGGAGAAAATGTAAATGTACTGGTCCTTGATACCGAAGTATACTCCAACACAGGAGGCCAGTCATCCAAATCGACACCGGCAGGAGCCGTGGCCAAGTTTGCTTCTTCGGGGAAAAAGATCCGCAAGAAAGATCTGGGCATGATGGCCATGAGCTACGGTTACGTGTATGTGGCTCAGGTAGCCATGGGTGCCAACAACGCCCAGTTGCTCAAAGCTATGAAAGAAGCCGAGGCCTATGACGGTCCTTCCCTGATCATCGCTTATTCTCCGTGTATCAACCACGGTCTGAGCCGCGGAATGGGGCAATCACAGCTGGAGGAAAAACTGGCCGTTGAATGTGGCTACTGGCAGCTTTACCGCTACAATCCCACACTGGCTGACCAGGGCAAGAATCCATTTACCCTGGACAGCAAGGAACCTGACTGGAGCAAATTTCAGGACTTCATCAAGGGAGAGGTGCGCTACAGCTCCCTGCTGCAGACATTTCCTGACCAGGCAGCCGTACTGTTCGTCATGACGGAAGAACATTCGAAAATCCGTTACAATAATTACAAACGACTGGCACAGTAATCATTCGGTCTAAAATCCTGAAAACCGGCTAAAAACTTTTAGCCGGTTTTTTCACCCTTCTCGCGGTTGGGCTGTCGCTGCCCCCAGATGGAACGGAGAGCTTTTTCTTATTGCCCTAAATGACCAGAGCAACGGGCAGGCCGCTTATTCCTCGGTCATTTCCGGCAAATTCTTATACGCCTTAATACCCAGTTCTTTGAGCTTGTTGGCCTGGCCTATGAGGTTCCCGCTACCATCCCTTAACTGCCCCATAGCTGCATCATAAGCCTCCTGTGACTTTTTAATGGATCCTCCCAGGGCAGACAGCGTCTCAATAAAATTCTCGAATTTCTTGAGCATCAACTCGCCGCGCCTCGCAATTTGCATGGCGTTTTTGTTCTGCATTTCACGGCTCCACAGGTCTGACATCAGTTTCAGGCAGGCAATAAGATTGGTGGGGCTGATAAGCACTATACGTTTGCGGTAGGCATAGCTCCACATTCCCGGATCATTCTGGATTGCTATTAAATAGGCAGGTTCCACAGGCACGAACATCATGGTAAAATCCAGAGAACCCTGAAAACTGTCGTACTGTTTAGCGGCCAGTTCATCTACATGCTTTTTGACAGATACCATGTGCTCCTGTAAAGCCTGCTGCTGCTCTTCCTGTGAGGAGGCAGAAACATACCTGTCATATGCAACCAGGGAAACTTTGGAATCAACAATTATGTTGCGTTCTCCCGGTAAATGGATTACCACGTCCGGATACAGCATATTCCCCTGTTCGTTGCGAAAAGATTCCTGCATCATATAGTGCGTATCCTTTTCCAGTCCAGACTGTTCCAGAATTCTTTCCAGTACCATTTCCCCCCAGTTTCCCTGTGTCTTGGGACTACCCTTCAACGCCTGGGCCAGGTTGTTGGCCTGGGCACTTACCTGGTTGGTCTGCTCTATCAGTCCCCGGATCCTCTCCTCCAGCGTGGAGCGTTGTTTTGTGTCTTCAATGTGCGCTGAATCCACCTTGCTTTTAAAATCCACCAATTGTTCTCCCAGGGGCTTGAGCAGCTGTAGCATGCTCTGTTTGGTGGTCTGTTCAAATTTCAGGGTATTCGTCTCAAGTATCCTGTTTGCCAGGTTTTCAAACTGAACTACCAGCTGTTTCTGCATATCGGCCAGTTCCTTGTCCTTAAGTTCAAGAGCTGTCCGTGCCGAGGCCATCCCGGCGCCCAGGTCTCTGATTTCTTCCTCCTTTCTCCTGATTTGTTCCTCTTTGGCTTTCAGTTCCAGTTCTTTTGCCTGTAACCTTCTGGTGATCATGGCCCAGATAATCAAACCACCTGCGATGATACCGATCGACAGACCTGCTAATAATGAAATCACATCCATGAAAACAAAGTTAGCACAAAAGCCGGTACGTCGTACTATTTCCGCCAGAGCCGGGTCATGTCTTCCAATGTCTTACCCTTGGTTTCAGGGACCATCTTGTATACGAATATACCCGAGAGCAGGGAGAAGAAGGCATAGATCAGGTAAGCGCCTCCCGTACTCCATTCGGAAAGCGAGGGAAACGTGGAAGAGACCAGGAAATTGGTAATCCACTGGGCAGCCACGGCAATGGCTACTGCCTGTCCGCGGATGGTGTTGGGAAATATCTCCGATATCAGCACCCAGGTTATCGGGCCCCAGCTCATCATGAAAGAAGCCGTGTAGATAATGATAAACACCAGGGCGGTAATCCCGATCACATCCATAAAGGAGAGCACGCTCAGGGCAGCCATGCCTATCATCATGCCTACGGAGCCGATAATGAGCAGGGGTTTTCGACCGAATTTATCGACCGTGAAGATAGCCACCAGGGTGAATATGATGTTGACAAAACCCATGACCACCGTCTGTTTCATGGAGACATCGCCTGTAGCTCCCAGGTTTTCAAATATCCTGGGGGCATAGTACAGCACCACATTGATCCCGACAGCCTGCTGGAAGAAAGAGAGCAGTATCCCGATAATCACCACCTTTACGCTGTACGATAATAGCTTTTCCCGTTTTTCGATGACCGTTTCCCTGATTTCATCCAGTATGGTGCGGGCGGTACTTGCCCCGTTTATACGGGTCAGCACATGTAGCGCTTTTGTTTCATTCCCCGACATGACCAGAAAACGCGGGGTCTTTGGAACAAACATCAGCAGGAACCCAAAAAGGGCAACCGGGAAAGCTTCACTCAAAAACATCCTCCTCCATCCGACTTCAACCATGGACACATCAATGGGTTCGGTCAGGTTGGCCCGGATCAGGTAATTCACAAAATAAACCACCAGCATCCCAAAGATGATGGCAAACTGGTTCACCGAAACCAGCCGGCCCCTGATATTGGCAGGTGACATCTCGGCAATGTACATGGGACTTATGGCCGAGGCCAGACCAACACCAATTCCCCCCAGGATCCTGTACGCGTTGAAAGCCAGCAGGAGGGAGAAGGTCGGTTTGCCGAATTCAAAAAAGAACATTTCGGGGCGCCAGGAACCAATAGCTGAAAGAAAAAACAGCACCGCTGCAAACCGCAGGGAGTTGCGTCTTCCCCAGCGCTGGGCCAGCAGACCCGACAGAAAACCACCAATGATACATCCCAGCAAAGCGCTCGAGGCCGTTATGCCGTGCCATCCCTTGGTGTAAACAAAATCTGTTGCCTGGGAGAAAAATTGTTCAAGGGCTTTTTCGGCTCCTGATATCACCGCGGTGTCATATCCAAAAAGCAACCCTCCCAAAACGGCAACAAACGTAAGGGCACCCAGGTATGCCTTGCTGCCTTTGTCCATGTTTTTCATAGGTATAGCCATCTTATATATACATGCTGACAATGGTCTCGTACAGTTCCTGCTGTCCGCTGATCTGCCGTGGTTCCGGCAATTTGGAACCATACTCGTATATAGCCTGGAAATCCAGTTTGCCTTCTTCAAATTGTTTCCCCATCCCCGAATCGAAAGAAGCATAACGTGCTTCCCTCATTTTAAGGTAGGGAGATTGTTCCAGTATGGCTGCCGCTGCTTCCAGTCCTCGTGCAAAGGTATCCATACCCGAAATGTGCGCAATGACCAGATCTTGCAGATCTGTGGAGTTCCTCCTGATGTGCGCGTCAAAGTTCACGCCGCCGTCGTTCAGCCCGCCTGCCTGCAGGACTACAAGCATTGCCTGGGTAACTTCCCAGATATCGATGGGGAACTGGTCTGTATCCCAGCCGTTCTGGTAGTCGCCCCGGTTGGCATCTATGGATCCCAGGATGCCCGCATCTGCCGCGCATTGCAGTTCATGCTCAAAGGTATGACCGGCCAGTGTGGCATGGTTCACTTCCACATTGATCTTGAAGTCTTTCTCCAGATCGTATTTCTTGAGAAAACCCAGGATGGTCTCTACATCTGTGTCGTACTGATGTTTGGTGGGTTCCATGGGCTTGGGCTCGATCAGGAAAGTTCCTTTAAATCCCCCGGCCCTTCCGTAATCACGGGCTTTCTGCAGCATGATGCCCAGATGGTGCTTTTCACGTTTCATGTCTGTGTTCAAAAGTGACATGTAACCTTCCCGTCCACCCCAGAAAACGTAATTGGTGCCACCCAGTTCAATGGTGGCATCTATGGACGTCTTGATCTGCACGACAGCGCGTGCCACCACGTCAAAATCGGGATTGGTGGCGGCCCCGTTCATATACCTTTTGTTCCCGAAAACGTTGGCTGTGCCCCATAGCAGTTTAATTCCCGTTTCCTTTTGTTTATTCTTTGCATAGGCTACAATTTCTTTCATGCGGGCCTCGTATTCTGCCACCGTAGCCCCTTCGTCTACCAGGTCAACATCGTGAAAACAATAATATTCTATGCCCAGTTTCTGCATGAATTCAAATCCGGCATCCATTTTTTCCTTTGCAGCTGTAACCGGGTCTTTGGACTGCCACCATTCACGGGTGATGGTTCCCGGTCCAAACTGGTCACGGCAGTCGGCACACAGGGTGTGCCAGTAAGCCATGGCGAACTTGAACCAGTCTTTCATTCTTTTTCCATAGACCACTTTTTCAGGGTCATAATAACGGAAAGCCAGCGGATTGCGGCTGTCCTTGCCTTCGAATTTAATTTTTCCGATACCCGGAAAATACTCTTTTGTTGCCATATGTAAAATTTTAAATGTTGGATAATATTGTTTCAAGCTGATCTTTCCATTGCTGATAAGCTTTTTCCATCGGATCTTTCCATGAAGGCTGAGGCTCTATTGTCTGCAGCAGTTCCAGGCCGGAGAAACAAGCTTCCCTGCTCTGATACAGACCGGCTCCCCAGGCAGCTCCACGGGCAGCACCCAAAGCTCCGTCCGTATTGTACAACTCTATGGTTGCATTGCTCAGGGTCGCTATTGTATCACTAAAAAGAGGACTCAGGAACATATTGGCCTTCCCGGCACGTATTACCTTGGGTTCCATCCCCATTTGTTTCATGATGTCGATCCCGTAACGGAAAGAGAAGGCGATCCCTTCCTGCGCAGCCCGCAGAAAATGTCCACGGTTGTGCCGGTTCAGATCAATACCACTGAACCTTACCCCCGTATAACGGTTCTCCAGCATCCTTTCTGCTCCGTTTCCGAATGGAAGTACAAGTACCCCGTCACTCCCGGCAGGAACAACGGCCGCTTCACGGTTCATCTGGTCGTATGAAAGGTCCGGCACCAGGTTCCTTCGTATCCATGCACTCAGGATTCCCGTACCGTTGATGCACAACAGGACTCCGTAATGGGGGTCTTTCGGTTTATGATTCACATGCAGGAACTGGTTTACCCGTGAACGCTGGTCTGCTATGGATTTGTCTGTGATCCCATAGACGACTCCCGAGGTACCGGCCGTAGCCGCTACTTCTCCTGTTTCCATCACATTGAGGGAAAAAGCGTTGTTGGGCTGATCCCCGGCGCGATAGGAAATGGGGGTGCCTTTAGGAATGCCAAATTCTTTTTCCATTTGCATGGTAGTATGGCACTGGACACCCAGGGATGGTTTGTGTACGGGAATGTAAGATGCGGGAATCCCAAAATATTCACATACAAAACCGGCCGGAGCGTTATCGGTGAAATCCCAGAGTATCTGTTCCGATAATCCGCTTTCGGTAGTGGAAATATCTCCGGTAAGTTTGTAGGCTATATAATCTCCGGGTAAAAAGAATTTGTAGGTATGTTCAAATATTTCCGGTTCGTTGGCTTTAACCCAGGCCATTTTGGCCGCTGTAAAATTTCCGGGAGAGTTCAGCAACCTGTTAAGGCACTTTTCTTTACCAATCTGTTTGAAAGCAAGCGTCCCGTATTCCACGGCCCTGCTGTCGCTCCAGATGATCGAATCTCTTAGGGGTTTGCCCTGCCGGTCAATACAAACAAGACCGTGCATCTGGTAGGTGATACCAATAGAAGCCACTTCTTTGAGCCCGTATTCCCCGTTTAGGGCTTTCAGGCACCAGCATACATTGTTCCACCACATGTCGGGATCCTGTTCGGCCCACCCCGCACGGACTGCTTTCACGGGCATCTCGGCAGAAGGAAAAGTGTAACTGGCCTGACTCTTACCCGTTTTGACATCCAGCAGGGAAACCTTGATAAAGGATGTCCCTACGTCAATTCCGATGCTTTTCATATTATTCGTTCCAATTTATGAAGTTTAACTTTCTGGTTTTCTTCTCTTCTTTTTTGTAACGGTTTTTATCAAAAACAAAATAGGCGGCAGGCTTGTGAGGCACCCCTTTTTCCTTTTCCCCCGTTGGCAGGATGTATGCGCAACTTTTAATCTTCTTGCGGAAATTACGGCGATCTATCTCTACCCCAAGGATAGCCTTGTACAAATCTGTCAGTTCCCTTATTGTAAATTTTTTTGGTAAAAGTTCAAAGGCAATGGGAGAGTTGGTCATGTCCCGGATAAGCATCGCCAGTGCCTTATGCAGGATCTGTCTGTGATCCATGGCCAGGGACGTGATGCTTTCCACTTCTTTCCAAAGGGCCCCTTTTTCTTGTGTATGGGACAGAATCCTGCGATCCAGTTTGACCAGGGCGTAATACGCCACGGTTACAACACGGCGGGTATTGACCCCGTAAAAGGAGTTTATCCATTCCAGGTCCTCCTTTCCCACACGAAGAGGGTCAGAAAAAACAGACAATTCTTTAAGATAAATATCACCCAGTCCTGTCATTTCTTCCAACACCCTATAGGCAGCAGAAGGAATGTCTTCGTTGTCAAAGATCAGACTACCCGGTAATTTGTGGTCCAGACCGTCGCGCCTTACCAAAAGGCATTTCAGACTGCGGCCATCAAAACCGAACACAACACAATCGACAGAAATGGATTGATTTGTTTGCACAACTCAAAGTAAATAAGAATCTGCGGAAAAACCAAACTTAGTGTATATTTTACACTAAGATATTATTATATACCTTTCAACAGGATAATTTACCGGCTCATAAGCTCGTCCAGATCGTGAACAGGCCGTCCCAGGGGCATCATGTAATTGACCACCGCTTCCCTGGATTCCATCATCATGGATCCGGGGAGAGGAAAAGTTCACAGACAGGAAGACTTTCAGGCCGTAAGGAAGGAAAATATGGGCCCATTCTGCGGGCAAAGTACTGCCCCGGGATGTGTTCTGCCCCAGACAGGTATGGGTTCTTCACGTTGCAGGACCATCCCCTGACCCAGTATTTTGGGCAGGGTCACCGGGGCATCGTATTGGGCGTGCTGCAATAATCCGGACACAGCAACCGGCTCCTGATCGGGAACCATCCCAACGGAGTCGGGGCACAGTATCAGCAATATGGCTGTCAGTACGATTCTTGACATGTTTATTGATTCGGAATAAATGCGGTATCTCCTTCCATACGTACTGTATATGGTTCACCTCCCACTTCCAGCACCACCCTGCCGGCTTCTACCAGCCAGACCTGGTTATCATCAAGGGAAGCAAGCTGTTCCGGAACGACCGTAAATTCCACAATCCTGCTCTCACCGGCTTTCAGGTGTATTCTTTCAAATGCCTGCAGAGACTTTACAGGAACCGGAAAGGAAGCGTCCGGTAAAGATACAAAAACCTGAACCACTTCATCGCCGTCTCTGTTTCCTGTATTGGTAATTTTGAATGAAATATCCACCGGCACACCGCAGGGTACACTTTCGGGCATCCTGACCGGTTCATAGGCAAAGGTTGTGTAACTCAGGCCATAGCCAAAAGGATAGAGCGGATCTCCGCGGAAGAAGCGGTAAGTTTTCCCCTCCATGTTGTATTCTTCAAAAGCGGGGATCTGGTCAACAGACCTGTAAAATGTAACAGGCAGCCGCCCTGAAGGATTGTAATCCCCAAAGATCACGTCGGCTATGGCATTTCCTCCCTCCTGTCCCGGATACCAGGCCTCAAGGATGGCCGGCAGCGATTTGACTTCGCTGTCAAAACTTACCGCACTGCCGTTCAATAACACCAGGACCGTGGGCTTGCCGAGTTTTTTTACTGCTTTTACCAGTTCCAGCTGGGTTGCGGGAAGTCCGGTGTCAAGACGATCTCCCTGGTTGAATCCGTCCACTTTGACTTTCATTTCTTCTCCTTCAAGCAGCGGGCTGAGCCCCAGGCAAAGGACCACAAGGTCGCTCTGTAAGGCAACATCCAGAGCTTCTTCCAGCAGATTTCCATGAGGGGCTTCCCACAGAAACCTCATGATGGCGTATTCTGTTCTGTCCTGCACATAACGCAAGGCAATGGTGTAAGGTTTGCCGGCTTCCAGTATCACATATTCATATTCTTTCCTGGGGTGGTGCTCGTCAATCCTTTCCACAAGAACCTCTCCGTCCAGGGAGAGGGAGAAGCCACTGAAGGCCTCTGCCCCCAGAGCGTACCGTCCCGATTGGGGCACACAAAGCACGCCGGACCATTCCACGGAAAAATTCCGCGCGTTCATATCCTCATAAGGAGCTTCGTCCCACCAGATGAAATCAATGGTCCGGTCTGTGCGCGTGTGCACCGGATCACCTTCACACCGGGAATTGTTGTAATAATGTCCCGTAAGGCCGGGTTGTGCCATCTGCATGTCTGTGAACAACACCCCGGAAGGAACCGTACTGAAATAAGGAAGGCCGGCGGCCAGGGCGCATCCCTGCGCATAGGAGACCTCGGCCTGTGGCAATTTGTTCCTTATTCCGGCCAGGGGGGTGACGGGATTCCTGGAATAACCGTTGTAGTTGCCCAAAAGCACTTCCAGATCATCGGCATTGGGCCCGATGACCGCCACTTTATTAACCTCTTTGGTAATGGGGAGGGTGCCGTCGTTTTCCAGCAGAACGATTGACTTACGGGCTGCTTCCCTGGCAAGGGAAACGTGTTCCGGACTTTCGACCACTTCTATGGGTATTTTGCTGTACGGGACTTTCCCGGGCTTATCGAACATTCCCAGTTTGAACCGGGCCAGCATCAGGCGCTGTACGGCACTGTCGATGAGGGCTTCTTCGATATACCCTTTTTCCACGGCTTCCACCAGGTAAGGATATGTAACGCCGCAATTCAAATCAGTGCCTGCCCTGACTCCCAGGGCGGCAGCTTCTGCCGGTGTTTCCACAATTTCATGCATTCCTTTGTCGTAGAAATCCTTGATGGCCCAGCAGTCAGAAACTATGTAGCCCTGGAAGCCCCATCTGTCCCGGAGCAAAGACCCCAGGAAAAGGCTGCCGCAGCAAGGTTCTCCCCAAAGGCGCTGATAGGCACCCATGACGGACCATACCCCGCCTTCCTGCACCACTTTTTTAAAGTGTGGAGCATATGTTTCGTAAAAATCACGCTGGTTGGGATGGACATCGGCGCTGTGCCTGGTAGATTCAGGACCACTGTGAACGGCAAAGTGCTTGGCTGTGGCAACCAGTTTCAGGTATTTGGGATCGTCTCCCTGTAAACCTTTGATATACTGCACGGCCAGCTCTCCCGTCAGGTAAGGGTCTTCCCCGTAAGTTTCCATCCCCCTTCCCCACCGCGGGTCTCTGAAAATATTGATGTTTGGTGTCCAGTAAGTCAGGCCCTGGTATATTCCCCGTTTGCCCTGGCGCAGGAAGTTGTGGTGTTTGGCCCTGGCCTCGTCACTGACTGCCGTGGCTATTTGAAACATCATTTCCTTATCCCACATGGCGGCCATGCCTATGGCCTGGGGAAAAACGGTGGCCCGGCCTGCGCGCGCAACGCCGTGCAGGCACTCATTCCACCAGTTGTATTCCGGCACACCAAGCCTTTCGATGGCAGACGACTTGTGGGTCATCTGCGATACTTTCTCCTCGAGTGTCATCCGGGATACCAAATCATAGGCCCGTTCCCGGAAGGACAGGTTTTCCTTCTTGTATGCGGGTTTACAACTCCCTGAAACTAACCAGACACACAAAACAACGAAACATGCTTTCTTCATAAAGCTTAATTTTAATTTAATTTTTTTTTGACACAACACCAACATAAGCAAGTATCGGGAATATGCGGCAGATAGGGGTGGAAGGCATTGTGTTGCCTATAGACGGGGGATTCAGCTCATTCAGCGGAGTTTAGGATACCCCACGGGTTGTCCCAACTGTGCTTTACCGTCAAATCCCAGTCTGTTTTTAGCCGCATCACGGTCAATCATACCCAGCACCACGGTGTTCAGCCCTTCCTGTGCACAGAAAAGGTACACGTTCTGGCTTATGAAACCGGTATCCGTTGCCCCGTAAAAATCTTTCTGTTGCTGATCCAGCCTTTTCATCCTTTCGTAATTGGCTACATAAAGCAGCAAAACAGGAGCTTTCCGGGCAAAAGGCTGTTTTGCGGTCTCTGCCCTGAAATCCCCTGTGAGCAGGTGCTTGAGTGTATGCTCCTGAGGGAGGTAAAGGTAAACGGCTTCGGCTGTGTAGACATAGATGTCAATCTCCTGCATGTTCATGGCAGTGGGAGCCGTGCGTCTGCCGTCTGGCCGGTTGACCCCTGCAGCAGCCCATAACAGATCCGAAAGTGTCTGTTGCGAGAGGGGCGTTTCCGCTATTTCACGCACACTGCGTCTGCTGTTTAAAGCTTCCATCAACGGTTTTCCTCCATCCTTAGTTGGTGCGGGAAGCGTGATGTCCTGTGCATACATAATATTAAGTGCAAATAAAAATGCTACTGATAAAACCAGCTTTTTCATGATCCTATTGATTTACTTTATTCCTTACTTTTTCCCATAGAACTTGTTCCCGTTCTGTTGCCAGGTCCAGCAGCGCCTGCGCTTCTTCCCTCAAAGCACGGGCCTTTTCCCTATCCTTAAGACCGCCAGTGTTTATGAGCACATTCAGGTATCCTCCCTTGACGGCCCCCAAAACGGCCGGGGCTCCTGTTCCGGCGTCGGTTACCGAATTGGGATTCCCTTTCTCAATCATCGCCTCCAGGATATCATAAACCCCAAGGGATGTTTTCATGGTCTGTAAAGGAACCTGTGCCGCATACAGGGTGGCCTTTTCCAGGTCATCCTTGCATGGCGAGGCGAATGCTTCCATCACTTTATTGTATGCACGCGTGTCTTCTTCCACCAGATCAAGCAGCCGGGCAATCAGGGCCTGTCCCTTTTCTGCCCATTGCGAAAAATACTCCCACTGGTCGTCCCAGCCGCGTTTGTGCGACGACAGATTGGCCACCATCGTACCCAGCGAGGCTGCCAGGGCTCCCATATAAGCAGAGACAGACCCCCCGCCGGGCGCCGCAGATTCGCTGGCCGTCTCCAGGGCAAATTCCCGGCACGTCATGCTGCACAAACCTTTTTCAGAAGATATGTCTTCCAGCATATATTCCAGGATCCTGGTCTTCGGGTCAAAAGGATGCAACTCGTCCAATCCCATGGACTTAATGGCTATCCTTATGATTTCCTCTTCCGGCAGCCCCGATGAACGTTGTTGCTTGTGCAGAAAATGCCTGCCGGCATCCAACAGGGCGCTTTTAGGCACCAGGCCAACCAGTTCCGTTCCTGTAACCCTGATACCGCGGCTGTATGCCTTGTCGCAGACCTGGTCAAAAGCCACATGAAGCGGGGTGACTGCAATATTTGTAATGTTCATGGACACCTGGGCAATACCATACTCTTTGATATACCATCCGATGGCTTTACATTCTTTCAATGTTCCCGGTTGCCAGGTTTCCTTCCCGTTGACCATTACTTTTCTGCCTTTTTCCCTCACATCAAAAGCAATGGCATTGGCCCTGCGGACAGAGGTTGTGTTCAGGTTAAAATTCACAGCTATCAGAAAATCCCTGGCACCGATCACCGTAAGTCCTGTGGAGGCGGTTCTTTTTGTATACCGGTCGGGCCCGTAATCGGGTTTCCAAAGCGGATCTTTCAGTTTTTCCTCCAATCCCTCATATTCTCCGGCCCTGCAAACAGCCAGGTTTTTCCGTTGTTCAGAGAAAGC
>MWDM01000026.1 GCA_002070565.1 Bacteroidetes bacterium ADurb.Bin139 | reverse complement strand
AGGAGAACTGATAGCTGTCATGTCTGATGAGTTTCTTAGTCAATCTGAAATTGAGTACCAAGCTGTTAAAAAAGATTTTGAGCGGATGCAAACCCTTCTGGCTAAAAATAGTGTTTCCCAGCAGGAATTTGATCATATTAAAGCCTTGTATGATGCCGCTAACCTGAAACTTCAAATGGCGCGCAAAAACACTGAGATTCGAGCTCCCTTTTCCGGAGTGGTTATGAAACATCTGGTTCAGGAAGGAGAAAATTACTTCTTTTACCCTAATTTGTCTCCCGGGATGTCGATTAGCTCGGGAATTATCAGCTTGATGCAGATTGATCCTATTCTTATCAAGATCAATGTCAACGAGAAGAACTTGAATCAAATAAGGATCGGACAGTCTGCAACGATAAAGACGGATGCGCTAAAAGGTGCCACTTTCACGGGCAAGATTATCAAAATCTCACCTCTCCTAAGCACAATTTCTCATAGTGCAGAAGTGGATATTTCTGTAATGAACGGCGATTATAAACTCAAACCGGGTATGTCCTGTTATGTTGAACTTCAACTACCAGCCCGGAAAGGCATCATGATTCCGAAATTCGCACTTCTGCAACAAGCCGGCACCAAAGATCAATATGTATATCTGATCAAAAATAATACTGCCCGACGCAAAGTTGTTAATGTCTTGTCTTACTGCGGAGATTGGGCGGTGGTAGACAATCTTGCCGCGGGACAGATAGTTGCCCTTGATGGCAAGAATAAACTATCCGATGGAAGTCAGGTAGTGATCTCAGGAGAGAAATAAAATGCGTTTACCCCAGATAGCAGTCAAAAATCCTGTATTCACAGCAATGGTGTTTGTAGCCATTCTGATGTTCGGATTAGTCTCGCTATTCAGGCTTCCTAAAGATGTGCTGCCCAATGTCGAATTACCTACGTTGACTGTCATGACAATTTACCCTGGTGCCAGTGCTCGAGAAGTAGAAGAACAAGTTTCTAAAAAACTGGAAACATACTTAGCGGCAGTCAGTAACCTAAAATCAATCAAATCAAATTCACGTGAGAACGTATCTTTCGTAATAATGCAATTTAATTGGGGTGAAAACCTTGATCAAGCCTCAAACAATATCAGAGACCTTATTGAATTTGCTAAGACAGACCTTCCCTCAGAGGCAGGAACTCCTATTATATATAAATTTACCAGCTCGATGATGCCTGTTTTAGTATATAATATTGAAGCTGAAGAAAACTACAAGGGCTTAAATAAGATTTGTGAGGACCAAATAACCAATCGCATTCAGAGCTTATCGGGTGTAGGAACAACCATTGTTATCGGTCAGCCGGAACGAGAAATCGTGGTGCAATGTAACCCGTTTCAATTAGCAGCTTTTAATCTCACTCCATCGGAAATAGCACAAGCCATGAAAATGCAGAATATTTCTATTCCTGCCGGGATGATTAACGATGGTAAGATGGGAATTTCGGTACGCATGCCCGCTGAATTTGGCAGTATCGAGGAAATCTCCCAGATGCCAATATCCAGTTTTAAGGGCCAAATAATTCGCGTTTGCGATGTCGCTACAGTTAAAGATACTATGAAAAATAGTGACTGTTATATCCATTCTTTTGGGCAAAAATCTATAATAATGCTCGTTCAGAAACAGTCCGACGCGAACACTTTAACAGTTGCCCAAGCCGTAAAAAAAGAAGTTAAAGCAATTCAGAATTCACTCCCACAAGATGTTAAAATTACTGAACTGATGGATATGTCAGAATTGGTATCAGAGTCAATCAACAATTTAAGCAGGGCAATCTTTTATGCTGCCTTCTTTGTCATCCTTGTTGTCCTGTTTTTTCTTAAGGACTTTCACAGTAGCTTAATCATTATTATGACCATCCCCTTCTCTCTGGTTGCGGCATTCATAATCATGCTCCTCGCGGATTATACCATCAATATTATTTCCACGATTGCTCTGGCAGTAACTATAGGGATGGTGGTCGATAATGCTATTGTGATATTGGAAAATATTACCCGGCATATAGAAAATGGGACTCGGCCAAAAGAGGCTGCAATTTTCGGCACTGGGGAAATGGGCATGGCCATAACTGGTTCCACGTTGACTACGATTGTAGTTTTCTTACCTATGATTTTTATGTCCGGACTCATCGGTATCATATTCAAACAATTGGCAGTTATAGTAACAGTAACGTTGCTGGCGTCATTATTTACTGCTCTTACTTTAACTCCCATGCTGTCTTCGAAACTTCTGAAAGTACCCGTGAAAGGGAGAGTCAGGAAGCATCACAAGTTCTACAATGCGTGTGAAGCAATTCTCCATTATATAGGCAAGGTCTATGCCAAGACGCTAAATTTCTCGCTTAATAACCGGAAAATTGTCTTGTGGGCTTTTATTGTATTCTTCTGTATTACTATTGCCTTAAGCTTCACGATAGGAACAGACTATATCCCGAGTGTGGATGCCGGAGATTTGAATGCCGTCATAGAATTGGATGCCGGTGTAAATGCCAAAGAAACCATCACACTGGAAGGCGTCGAATACCCATTGTACAAGCTTGAGATCTCCAACACCTCCCATCCTTTCTATACAGGAAAGATGAAGCTTGTAGACACTGCAGGCCGTGTAGATAAATTCAGAAGCCGCTATGGCGACCGCAAGAAGTAACACCGAGCAGCACGCAACAAAAAGCTGTCCCCACAAGGACGGCTTTTTTGATGAATCCTCCTACCAGGTTATTGTTACCGAAGATGGTTCTCCTACAATCCGTGGAATGTGGGATGAAACATACCATTCCATTTCAGGCGCCCTACAGGAATCGCTACACGTGTATATCAGGAACGGACTGCGTTATTTTGCCCAAAGAAATGCAGAGGAAGGTTCATTGTCTCAAACGGTTCATATACTGGATGTTGGATTTGGAACGGGACTCAATGCCTTATTGACCTACAGGGAAATGCTTTCAGGCCTTTTTCCTGAATCCACCAGCATATATTATGAAACGGTTGAAAAATTCCCATTACCTGAAAGTATCATCCAACAGCTTGTTTATACCGATTCAGAGCAGGAAATGGAATTTTTCCGGAACATCCACCGGGGAAAGTGGGGAATGCCATTCCGGGCCGCACAAGGTTTCACTATGCTCAAACATGAAGGGGACTTGATTGGCTACCATCCGGCACAGAAAATTCAGATAGTCTATTATGATCCTTTCTCACCTGCTGTTCAGCCGGAGCTGTGGACCAGCGAAATAATTGACGGCATCACACCCTCCCTGCAAAAAAACGCTGTTCTTACCACTTATTGTTGCAGGGGCAGTTTCAAGCATGTTTTGCGTGAATCGGGATTCGTAATAGAAAGGTTAGAGGGGACAGGGAAAAAGCGGCATATCCTGAGGGCTGTTTACTGCCCGCATAACCTGCGTATCACCGGAGTCACTAGTTCTTCCATGATAAAATAGGCATCGGGGTGAGGATGAACCCCGTCGGAAGAAAGTTCTTCTTTCATTCCACCCTTACCGTTGGACATAGGCGTCCAGAAATCCACATATTCACAATCATTCTCAAGGGCATATTGCCGGATCATATCATTGAGCCTCTGTATAGCCTGGCCGGGAAGTACCTCCCGATTGAATTCCTCTGACCGCCAGAGGTACATTTCCGCCGGAAGAACAGAACAGAGAATTACCCGGATATTGTGAAATCTTGCCAGATCGGCCATGGAGGCAATATTGTCCATGATTTGCCTGTGGGTTACATATCCCTGATTCTGGGCTATGTCATTGGTGCCGGCCAGAATCACCACCACGCAGGGTTCCAGCCCTAAAACATCTTGTCTGAAGCGGTTCAGCATTTGTGAAGTAACTTCTCCTCCTATGCCTTTTCCGACATAATTATTTAAGGTAAAGAAGTCCGGATGAAAATTTCTCCAGTTCTGAGTTATTGAATTACCAAGGAAAACTGCATCCGGTCTTACCGGTTGTCTGTTTTGTTCCTTAGCCAGGGATATAAAAAAACAGGAGCTGAATAATACAAGTACAAACAAACGTTTCATATTTTTATGATATTTGGTTGAATTAAAATAGTAAAGGGCGGGTTGCTCTATCGAAAATTCCCCTGGTGTAGGCAATAGCCATCCCGTAATTGCTTACGGGGACACCTGCTTTAAGGGCTTCACGTATTCTGGCCAGCACCTGTCTGTGGGTGATCATACACCCCCCGCATTGTATGACAAGTGCATAATGGTTTAGTGGATTGGCCGGAACATCCAGGCCGGATATCATTTCAAACAGGAGCTCCTTTCCGGTATAACGTTTTAATAATCCGGGGAGCTTTACCCTGCCGATATCATCACAGGTGCTGTGATGACTGCATGATTCCAAAAGAAGTATGTGGTCTCCGTCCCTGAGCCTGTCGATGGTTTTTGTGCCTTCAAGACATACCCCGAAGTCTCCTTTAGTGCGTGACAGCAGTATGCTGAAACCGGTTAGCGGCTGTTCTTGCGGAATGTGTTGTTCTACGCTGCCAAATAACTGGCTGTCTGTTATCACAAGGACCGGTCTTTCCCGTTCACCTGTTTTAATTTTGTTAAACCATGACGCCAGTTGGGTTACCTGCAGGACAACAGATATAGCCCTGCGATCGAGAATTTCCCTAATCACCTGAACCTGGGGCAGGATCAGGCGCCCTTCCGGTGCTTCTGAATCAGTGGAACAGACCAGTACTACCTGGTCGTTTTCCCTGACTAATCCTTCCAGCATAGGTTGTGTTCTGAATGGAGAAGGTCCCAGATTCTTTGAAATCAGGGCAATGAGTTGTTCTGAATTATGGGGATCCTTGCAGCTGAAATCAATTATGTCTGCACCATATCCGCGGGTGATCTCCTCTTCAATTTCAGGGTCCAGCGGCACTTTGTCAGACATATTGTGCAATAATAAAAAAGGGACTTCCTGTAACCGGAAGTCCTCCATCAGATTTTTTTCGTATTCGCCCAGAAAGTTCCCTGTGAAGATAAGGATGGCCAGGTTGACCTGAGCAATAACCTGTCGGCTGCGCAATACCTTCTTTTCACCCAGCAGCCCCGTATCGTCCATACCGGCAGTGTCTATCAGAACAATAGGACCCAGCGCAGGAATCTCAATGATCTTTCGAACGGGGTCGGTGGTTGTGCCGGGAATATCCGATACAATGGCCACATTCTGACCGGACAACACATTGATCAGGGAACTTTTACCGGCGTTTCGACGGCCAAAAATCCCAATCTGCGGGCGTGTTGCCATGGATAATATCAATAATTCTCTTTTTTCTGTTCAAAAAAAGCTTTGGCATGCAGGCAGGCAGGGCAAACTTCGGGGGCCTTTTTACCTTTTGTAATGTACCCGCAATTGCGGCACTGCCATACAATCTCTTCATCCCTTTCAAAATAGTTTCCGCTTTCTACCCTCTCCAGCAATTTGCGGTAACGGGCCTCGTGTTCAGCCTCAACGGAAGCAATAGCAAGAAAAGTAGCGGCAATTTTGGGGAATCCTTCTTCTGCTGCAATTTTAGCAAACTCGGGATACAATACAGCGTGTTCCTCGTGTTCTCCTTCAGCGGCAGCCTGCAGATTTTCGGCTGTAGTGCCAATCATTCCGGCAGGGTATCTGGATGTAATCTCGATCATACCCCCTTCCAGAAACTTAAAAAAGCGTTTGGCGTGTTCTTTTTCCTGGTTGGCGGTTTCTTCAAACACACCGGCAATTTGTTCAAATCCTTCTTTTTTGGCCGCAGAGGCAAAAAAAGTATAACGGTTGCGAGCCTGTGATTCTCCGGCAAAAGCGTCAAGAAGGTTTTTTTCGGTTCTTGTTCCTTTTATTGAATTCATAATTATGGAATTATAGTGGGACTTAGTTATTGTGGTAGCCCCACCAGGACTCGAACCTGGATTTGAAGTTTAGGAAACTTCCGTTCTATCCCTTGAACTATAGGGCCAAACCTTTCAGTTGTGATCAGACAACAGTCTTTTGAAGGATCTGAC
Source organism: Bacteroidetes bacterium ADurb.Bin139 (assembly GCA_002070565.1). Classification (GTDB taxonomy): domain Bacteria; phylum Bacteroidota; class Bacteroidia; order Bacteroidales; family UBA932; genus DMER64. Next base: position 19,206 of record MWDM01000026.1, on the reverse strand, counting down.
GTCCACGGTAATAACCACATTCCGGACACACCCTGTGGTACATGACGGCGGCTCCGCAGTTTGAACAGGCTGCCAGTGTGGGAGTTTCCAATTTATAGTGGGTTCTTCGTTTGTCTCTTCTCTGTTTTGAAGTCTTGTGTTTTGGATGTGCCATATCTCGTTAACTTATAAAAATTATTATTTCATAAAATCCGCCAAACTGGTAAATAATCCGTCATCCTGGTGTTTTTCCTGAACGGATCGTTGTTTCCAGATGCGGAGCATTTCCTGGTCACAGTCTTTTTCTGGTTCATGAAAACGCCTGATTGGAATGGCAAGACATATGTTATCGTATACGTATTGCGTAAAATCCATCTGACCGGTAAAATCATTCCGGCATTCTAGGGTCTCCTCATTATCCAATTTGCTCTCAAAAGAAACAGGGACAACCAGTCGGTCCAGGCACCTGTCGCACAAAACAACCACAGTTCCCGACACTGTCACAGTGATGATGGGTTCCTGTTCCTCTATCCTGCAAATTTGTATTTTCGTACTCAGCTCAGCATCCAGTATTTCTGTATTTTGGAACGATGCAAAAAAATTCTTGTCCAAACAGAATGCATTCTCATATGTCCCTTGTGAAAATGTCTTTACCGCTACCTTCAGTCTTATGTTTTCCATCTGTTCCATATGGCCGGAAATGAGCCGACAAAGATAAACAAATATTTTAGATAATCGTTGTTTTGTTATACTTTTGCACCTCTACATCAACAGGTCTTCATATGAATGAAAAAATCCTTATTATTGATTTTGGTTCACAACTAACGCAATTGATCGGAAGACGGCTGCGGGAACTTAAAGTGTATTGCGAAATATTTCCTTACCATCATTTTCCCGAACCTGATGCCTCCGTCAAGGGTGTGATTCTGTCAGGAAGCCCCTATTCGGTCAAAGATAAGGATGCTCCTGTAATTGACCTTTCAGGGATCAAAGGAAACATTCCGCTGCTGGGGATCTGCTTTGGGGCACAATACCTGGCCACACGCTACGGCGGGGATGTGCATTCTTCCCTTTCCCGTGAATACGGAAGGGCAATGCTGGATATACTGGAACCCTCTTCCCTGCTGTTCTTTAACATTCCCTCGCCTACGACCGTATGGATGTCACACCAGGACAGCATTGATACGCTTCCGCGCGGAGCCGTGAACCTGGCATCAACAGACGATGTGCAGTACGCGGCTTACCGTTTTGAAGGAGAAGACACTTATGCCGTCCAGTTTCATCCGGAAGTGTATCATACGATCCATGGATCACGCATTCTGGAAAATTTCGCAATAAACATCTGCAAATGTAAAGGAGACTGGACCCCTTCCTGCTTTATAGAGGAGACAATAGCCGGACTGCGTGAAAGAATCGGGGAGGAACATGTCATCATGGCAATCTCCGGGGGTGTGGACAGTACAGTGGCAGCCACGTTGCTTCACAAAGCCATAGGAAAACAATTGCATTGCATATTTGTTGACACGGGCCTGTTAAGACTGAACGAGTATGTGGCAGTTATGAAATCGTACCAGGATATGGGATTGAATATTAACGCCATAGACGCATCCGGAACATTCCTTGATGCCCTAAGGGGGATTACTGAACCTGAAGCCAAACGTAAGGCAATCGGACGGACTTTTATTGAAGTATTTGTCAGGGAAGCCTCTAAGATCAACAATGTTGCCTGGCTGGCCCAGGGAACGATTTATCCCGATGTCATTGAATCCGCATCTGTACACGGACATTCATCTGTAATTAAATCTCACCATAATGTGGGAGGGCTGCCAGAACATGTTCCGCTGAAGATCGTAGAACCCCTGCGCCTGCTTTTCAAAGATGAAGTCCGTCGTATAGGGCTTGCTCTGGGTATCGGAGAAAACCTGATTAAACGACATCCCTTCCCCGGGCCTGGTCTGGCCATCAGGCTTCTGGGCGAGATAACCCCTGAAAAACTGCAGATCCTCCGACAAGCCGATGATATATTCATTCAGGCTCTGAGGAAAGAGAATTTATATGACTCGGTATGGCAGGCCGGGGCTATCCTTTTACCGGTCAGGAGCGTGGGAGTGATGGGTGACGAACGCACGTATGAATACACTATTGCCTTACGGGCAGTAGAATCCACAGATGGCATGACGGCAGACTGGATACACCTGCCTTATGAGTTTCTGATGAAAGTTTCAAACGATATCATCAATAAGGTCAAAGGTATCAACCGCGTAGTCTATGATATATCTTCCAAACCCCCTGCAACCATTGAATGGGAGTGATTCAGGGAGCTTTCGGATAATTTCCTGTAATAAGACACCTTTTCAACCAGCGGCATGGGATAAGCCCTGGACGTGGAGGGCATCCTGAACAACCGTAGCAACCGATCTCCGTATCTGAAAGTTACAGAAGCTCCCAGAGCAGGGAGTTTCAATTCCTGTGCGAAACCGGTTCCGGCCAGCACTTCAAGCACCGTCTGAGCCGCTTTTTGTCCTGTGACTGCTACATGAGTACATACAGGAAGCCTGTCCAGAACCCAGGCCAGGTCAATGGATTCTATAACTTTCAGGTATTGATCAGACGCATTCCCTGTTGTGCGGACAATCTTTACAGCTGCATCATATAATGCCAGCCCCCTTTCTCTGCAGAAAGACTTGATCAGTTCCCTGTTGAAAGCATTCCCTTCAATAAAATAACCGGCCTGGTTGAAGAATACCAAACCCATTATGCGCCACATATCGTTCCGGAAGTTTGGATAATAAAAATTCATGGACCACCGGGTTACCGGGGGAGGAAAACTGCCCAGCAGGAGGAGGCGTGCACCTTGTGGAAGGAATGGCTCCAAAGGATGGTTTTCGGATTCAGGCACCTATATACTTGAACAATTCAAAAACCATAATGGCCGGCCATACAATAGCTTTGAGAACACCCAGGACACCTTCCCAGAAACCGCTTGCCTGCACGATAAAATAAATTACGGCACCTATAAAACCAATGCCATAAACAGCCCCTGATGCAGGGACGCTTTTTGATGATTCACATTTCATAAAAATTCTTTTTTGAAAAAATAAAAAAATAGAACAACGGATTCATAAAAGTGTTAATATCGCACATTATTTTACAAAACAAAATTATGAAAATTTATGGTATTCCCGTTGAGCCCGGGAGCTAAAGAAATGAAAATTGGTCTCACATATGACCTGCAGTCCGAATACCTTTCTTTGGGGTACTCAGAAGAAGATACTGCAGAGCTTGACAAAACAGAGACGATTGAGGGCATCGAAACAGCCCTTCATTCATTAGGTTATGAAACCGAACGCATCGGAAATGCAAGATCGCTGATGATGCGTCTATTCAACGGAAACAGATGGGATCTTGTTTTTAACATCTGCGAAGGCATCTTCGGAGATGGAAGGGAATCCCTTGTCCCTGCCATCCTGGATGACTGGCAGATACCCTATGTGTTTTCCGGCGCTGCAACCATGGCCCTGACATTGAACAAGGCATTATGCAAAAGAGTCGTGAGAGATGCGGGAATACCTACTCCCGATTTTTGCCTGGTTCGCAGCATAAATGATCTGGAAAAAGCAAAACCCGACTTTCCCCTTTTTCTAAAACCCGTAATGGAGGGTTCAGGCAAGGGGATAGGAGAACATTCCCTGGTATGGACAGAAGAAGAATACCAGGCCGTGTGCTGCCACCTTCTCAAGCGTTACGACCAGCCTGTGTTGGTTGAAACATACCTGCCGGGCAGGGAATTTACAGTGGGTATATGCGGTAACGGGGAAGACACCCGTGTAATTGGTGTGATGGAAGTGGTCTTCAAGAAGGATGTATTGGAGATCTATTCATACCAGAACAAACAGAATTACAGGGAAACTATTGAATACATAAACCAGAAAGGTGAACTCGCCGAAAAATGCGCCCGTCTTGCCCTGCAGGTTTGGGAAGCTACCGGTTCGCGTGACAGCGGGCGCGTAGACATGAAACTGAACGAAATGGGTGAACCTGAATTTATGGAAATCAATCCCCTGGCCGGCTTGAACTACAAAGATTCTGACCTTCCGATCATAGCAAGAATGAACGGAATGAATTACACGCAATTGATAGGAGCTATAATGCAGGCTGCCCTGAAACGTACTTACGGAATCGAAACACAGCCAGTTGTGATGCAAAATGAGCAATACAGTTATTATCCTGCATAACCGGCTTTCCGAACACCCCACTCCTGATGAACAGGATGTAATGGACCAGGCGGGACTGGTCAGAAAGGCACTTGAAACCCTGGGTTACAAGTGCCTGGTTCGTGATGTGGGTACAGACCTGTACCAGGATCTTGTTCCCCTTACTGCAATCAAGCCTGCATTTGTGTTCAATCTGGTGGAATCGGTGCTAGGGTGTACCGGTTTGTTGCATATTGTACCCTCCATCCTCCATGCCTGGAACATACCTTATACAGGCGTCCAGGAAGAAGGGCTGTACCTGACCACCAGGAAAACACTGGCAAAAAAGATCATGCATGACCACGGGATCAAAACACCTGCCTGGTTTTCCACTTCCGAGGCGGGTCTTCTTGACAAGCACAAAAAATACATTGTAAAGCCCATTGCCGAAGAAGGTTCTGCGGGTCTTGACGAACAACATGTTTTTGATGCTTCCCTTCCCGAGAGTGCCAGCTGGCTCGGCAAATTTGATCCGCGGGAATTCTTTACAGAAGAATTCATAGAGGGGCGAGAGTTCAACCTGAGCGTAACAGGAAAGCCAGGAGCGTACACCACCTATCCCATACCTGAGATGATATTCAAAGATTATCCGCCCGGAAAGGCCAGAATCCTGGGGTACCGCTCTAAATGGGAGGAAGACTCTTTTGAATACAGACACACAACGCGTCAGTTCGGCACTCTGGAAGACAACCCTGAACTGGCTGCAGGATTAAGGGATACAGCTATAGCCTGCGGAGAGGTGTTTGGTCTTTCCGGGTATTTCCGGGCAGATATCAGGGTGAGCAGTGACGGTGTTCCCTATGTACTTGAGGTGAATGCAAATCCCTGCATAGCCCCCGACAGCGGGTTTATAGCAGCAGGATTGCATGCCGGGTATTCCCTTACAGAAATTATAAAACAGATCACTGATTGCCTCGATTAGCGTTTTGATTATATGGCTTTGACTTATAGAAACACCTTACGCAAAGGAGACCTCCAGGAGCTAACCACAGTCATGGAGTCTACCGGTTTGTTCTATGATTTTGAAATCCGTGTGGCCCTGGAAGTTCTTGAAGCGTCCCTGGAACTGGGCGAGGCTTCCGGGTATTGCTGCCTTGTTGCAGAACAGGACAACAAATGCGTGGGATATGCCGTTTTCGGGCCTACTCCGTGCACCCGTTCGGGATGGGATATTTATTGGATGGCCGTGAGCAAAGGCCTTCAGGGGAAGGGATTGGGTTCTGAAATGATGACCAGGGTTGAAAAGATAATTGTCCTGCAGGGAGGCACCCAAATATGGATAGAAACGTCGGGAAGAAAAGATTACGTACCGACCAGAGGTTTTTATAAAAAGCATGGATATGTGATTATGGCCGAATTGCCGGACTTCTATGCCCCCGGAGACAACAAGGTTATTTACAGCAAAAAAGCTTATCTTTGTAATAAAGATTGATTAACAACTTTATTTCAAATTTATGGACATCAAAGAAAGGAAAAGCATTGCCCTCCTTGTGGGCAGCCTGAGAAAAGAATCCCTGAACAGAAAACTGGCTGTAGTGATGGGGGAACTTGCCCCCGACTCCCTTGATCTGGAGCTGGTGGAAATCGGGAACCTGCCTCTGTACAACGAAGACCTTGATCAGGACCCTCCCGGAGAGTGGACAGAATTCAGAAAAAAAATCGCTAAAACAGACGCGATTATTTTGATTACCCCGGAATACAACCGTTCTACATCTGCCGCCATGAAAAATGCCATAGATGTGGGATCAAGACCTTATATGAAAAATGTATGGAGCAACAAGCCGGCTGCCGTTATATCCCTCTCACAGGGAGCTATCGGAGGGTTTGGTGCCAATCACCATTTGCGCCAATCCCTGGTGTGCGTCAATGCACTGGTGATGGCCCAGCCCGAGATGTATATTGGGGCCGCAGGCAACATGTTTGATGAAAACGGGAAACTGACAGATAGCAAAATGGAGGAACTTATCCATAAGTTTTTCCGTTCATTCAACCGCTGGTTATCCAATTTTATCGAGTAGCTTCAATGCACTGGCATTGTATCCCAGGTTGAACATCTCTTCCCTGTGTTTGAAGTCATAGGTGCTGTATCCTGCCATTTCAATATCTTGTATGACCATATCTGCAAGGCTCAGATCGTATGAGGCGCCTGCATTGAACAACATGGTTACACAACGTTCTGCTATATGTTTCATGGACCGGGAATATTCCACTTCGTTTTCTGACACAGGGAACAGGTTGACAGCCAGGACTTTTTTACATTCCTTACGGATAACATATACCGGTACATTTCTGATAACGCCCCCGTCCACATAATGCTTTCCCTGAATTCTGACAGGGGGAAATACCACAGGCACACTACAGGAAGCTATGATGGCATCTATGAGCGGTCCTTTTTCAAAGACCACTTCCTTTGACGATTCCAGGCAGGTGGTAACAATTTTCAGAGGGATCTTCAATTCTTCAAAGGTCTTTGCCATTAAAGTCCTTTCCAGAATTTTGCGTACAGGTTTTGAATCGGTCAGGTATTCCTTAGGGATCCTGGGTTCTAGAAAATCCTTCAACGTTAACACATTAAAGGCATCCAGCATGTTCTCGGTGGAAAGTCCCTGGGCATACAGGGCTGCCACGATAGCCCCTACGCTTGTACCGGAAACTATTTGGGGCCTGTATCCTAGTTCCAGCAGGCGTTTTAGAACCCCGGCATGATAATAGCCTCTGGTGCCACCACCACCAAAGGCTATTCCAAGTTCATACATTTTTTTCATATCATAATCTGATCATCGTAATCCTCCCGATGTGCCGGTAGAGATGCCTGACGAGGTGTCCACACGGGATGCTTCTTCCAGGTCCCCTACTTTCCTGGTGCGGGCTGCTTTTCCCTGTCCAAACCGGATGCTCAGGCTCAACCGTATTTTCTGAATGTTGATACTCTGGTTTAATGCATATTCAACATTATCATCCGATTTGTATACCAGGTTTTCATCTAAGCTACCAAAAAAATCACTTACATTGATGCTCAGTGTTGCCCTGTTGTCCAAGAAATTTTTCTTAACACCTCCATTCATAATAAAAATGGGATCAATCAGGAAGTAGCCATAGGGTACCTTACCCTGGTACATTCCCATTAGTTCAATCTTCCAGTCTTTGGGTAACAGCAATGTTATTTGTCCCTGCATGTTGGTCAGCACCCCATTGTTTATATATTGTTCGCTCTGCCCATTGGCAGGGTTAGCTGAATTGCCCATATAGACGCAAACCCCGCTAAGGGTAAAGTATAACCATTTGGTAATAGGCAATTCACTCACAGATAAAGAGCCGCCGGTCATAAACTGGTTACCGAAATTTTCCCACAGCAATGTTTTGGTGCCTGTCTCATCGTAATAGGGATTCTGCATGATCAGGTTTCTTGTATTGGCATAGACAAGAGCCAGGCTGTAATGGTTCTTGAAAGTCACACTCAGGGCCATCTGCCTGGACAATTGGGGGTCCAGATCGGGATTCCCTTCAGTATACGAATTGGCATCTATATAGTTGCGGAAAGGATTCAGCTGACTGAAAGAAGGCCTGCCTATACGGCTGGTATATGACAGGTTCAGGCGCCAATCGGCCGATGGGTTGTACCCGACAAACACAGTAGGAAATACATTGAAATATTTTTTAATGGTTTCACTATGAGTGGTAATCCAGTTACCCAGCGCATAAGTAAATTCACCCCTCAATCCCAGCTTGAGCGTCCATTTATTTCCCAGCATTCTTCCCACCGATGCATAGGCTGCGGCAATATGTTCGGTATATAAAAATTCATTGGACATATTGGTATTTGGTACCCAGCCGCCTGAGAGCGAATCCTCCCGGAACAGGTCGTTGTTTGTCTGGGTCATGGCCCATTTGATCCCGGTTTCGAGCATTCCGGTTTTCCAGAAGGATTGCTGGTAATCCAAACGCCCCGAAACCAGGTTGATATATTGCTGGCTGTTCTGACGGAACATTTCATTGATCCCAAAGCCGGAGACAATGCTGTTATCCTGAAAGTTGCCCGACATGATATCATAATAGGCATAGTCGGCATTGAATGTTAGTTCCCGAGCCTTATCTTCGTTGAAAATGCCGGTATAATTAATGTTGGTAGTCACATTATCGTAATCGGAATTGGTCCTGATAATGCTTTTCATACTGCTGATAAGATTACCATTGACTTTAGTTATGGTCAGGTTCTCATCCCCGTAGTTATCCTGTGACTGGTCGCGGAACATAGTGGTGACAATAAAACCAACCGTATTCTTTTTGTTCAGAAAGAAATCATTAGCCAGTTTGACTGTGTGGCTTTGTGAACCGAACAGTAAATCGGAATGGGAACTCTGTTCAAACTCATTAGCGTTTCCAATTATTGTACGGGAATCAAGCGCTGCCCCGGTATTTTCGTAACGACCGCTGTAATTGAACATGGTATTGGTCTTGTCGGTGCGCAGGTTAAGATTCATTCCACCGCCGGCTTCCTGCTCATAGCGCTTGTGTTTCATGCCACCATAGTAGCCATTGGCTGATCCGCTGAATCCTTTGAGCAGGTTTTTCTTCATTTTTATATTAATTATCCCTCCGCTCCCTTCTGCATCATAACGGGCCGAGGGATGCGCCATAAGCTCAATTTTATCAATGGTGGTACCGTCCGTGGAACGAAGGAGCGCTTCGAGTTCCAGACCGCTCAGGTAGGACGGACGTCCGTCTATCCAGATGCTTACAGCCTGGCCGTTGAGCTTCACATTCCCGTTCATGTCGATGGTGACACCCGGGGCCTTGCGCAATACATCAAGGGCGTTGCTTCCTTCTGTGGAAACAGCTTCGGCCACATTCATGACAATCTTGTCGATCTTTTGCTCAATGACCGGGACTTTGGCCGTGATAACGGCGGTCTCAAGGGTCTGCACGTCTTCTTCCATTTCTATGACACCGGTATCGGTTTTTGCAGAAGAAATGTCCACCTGCATTGTCTGTTCTTTGTATCCGATAAAGGTGGCTACAAGTTGGTATGACCCATAAGGTATTCCATCCATCAGAAAGGTGCCATCCGATCCGGCAGTTGTGGCAGTTATGACGGAGTTGCTGCTGTCCCTAACAGCTAACGTGGCATAGGCAAGAGGATTGCGCGTTTCCTTATCAATCACAATCCCCCTGATTGCTGATAAGTTGCGGGCTGCAAAAAGATTTCCTGTTAAAAGAACGAGAAATGCCAAAAGTGTTGACAGATATTTCATTTTATTCGTTTGTTATAGTGGTCCTGAATTTCTTTAAAAGGTATTGAAAGCAGATCAATTCGTTTGAAAAACACAGGAAGTTCTTCCTGTAAAAATTGTTCCTTAAGGGTTGTCAGAATGACCTGACCTGCCCCCGGTGCAACAAAATAGCCAATGCCTCTTTTGTTGTATATGATTTCCTTTTGCTGCAAGTAGTCATAGGTCCTGGCCACCGTATTGGGATTGACTCCCAGCGTTGTCCCAAGTTCCCTGACAGAAGGAATCCTTTCCTCAGCCTTCCACTTCCCGCTCAGAATTCTCTCGCACAAAGATTCGGCAATTTGCAGATATATAGCCTGATTGTCTTTAAACTCCATGAGAATCAATATTTTGTGGTTTTAATAAGACGGTATACACCGGCCCAGCATGCGGCCGTGATCAACCCGTAAACAGAATATGTTATAATGATTATGTTCCTGATAATGGGGATTTGCCAGTACGTGCTGATGTAAATTTTATAGCTGAGTGCGTTCCAGTCGTCGATATCTTTGGGTAGTTCAGCCAGAATGGTGTTGGCAAATTTTTCTATGTTTTCCAATCCAATGATACGGAACACAAGAAGCATAAACAGACCAATAATGAAGACAATTCCTATAAGGCTGGTAAATGTTCTGACAACTTTCTGCCTTTTGAAAACCATATTTCCAAGAATGAAAATTGACTGTAAAAAAAACAGGTCAAAAAGCTCTGCTCCCAAAAGCAGTGCTGTCGTATCGTTCAGCAGAAATTCCCCCATACGGGAAGGTATAATCAGGTATAGCAGCATATCTGACACAAAAAGCCCGGCCACAACAAGTATAGTAGTACAGATAAAATTAATGACAAACATGCTGAGGGTTTTCTCCAGGGCAGAAACAGGCAACATTACATAACCCAATCCTTTCTTGGTGTGATTTACGTATCCGTGCAGTTTGGACGGGGCTACAACGATGGTTATCGTAACCAAGACCATAATCATAGTCATCCTTGTAAACGGAGAGACAGAGGATCCGAGCATCATCATAAGCAGAAGCAATAATAAATACCACCCTATCATACCAATAATGGTCAGACCGTATTTTCCCGGTAATTCCCGGAATTCCTTATATACAAATGCCTGAAAGCGTTTTATATTAAACAGGTTGCTCATAATGTCATCGTGTTAAATTGTTCCTTAAACCATTCTTTCTGTATTAAAACGGCATTAAATAAAGTCTCCAGATTAACTTTTGTGTCAAGACCGGCCGTATTTTCCCTGACCATAGAAAACCCCAGCGGGGTTTCTTCACAATAGAGTGCGTCTTTCTGCTTCTCGACAGAATTGATGAAACATACTTTTTGGGCGATTTCCTCAATGGAGGCATGCAGCAGAACATCCTTACGATCGAGAATTATGATAGGATCTATCAGATTTTCAAGATCCCGGACCTGGTGTGTTGAAATGACAAGCAGGCGTTCCTCGTTTATCTGGCCGGCAACGATACTGCGAAAAATTGTCTTTGAAGGAATATCCATCCCGTTGCTGGGTTCGTCCAGAAGTAAGATCCTGGTGTTTAGAGAAAGGGCATAAGAAACATACGCTTTTTTCTGCTGACCTGCAGAAAGGTCTCTGAATCGTTTTTCCGGTTGCACCTCAAAACGGTCCAGTAATTCATAAAAAAAATCTTTGTCAAAAGTTGGGTAAAATGATCCGTTGTTCTCTGCAAACCGGGCAACCGTTCCCTGGGGGCAGGCTGGTTCTTCAGGCAGATAATAAATATCCTGAAGAAAAGCGGGCAGACGTTTATACGGATGATAGCCGTCAACTATGCAAGACTCCTGCTCGCTTCTGAGTAAACCGGACATTAATTTTAGCAATGTGGTCTTCCCTACGCCATTTTGTCCCAACAGGCCGTATATGTTGCCTCTAGACAATGAAAGGGACAGGTCACGGAATACGTTATTCTTTGAATAACTGAAAGATAGGTTTTTGATTTGAATCATTTTTTAGTGTATTAGTATATTAGTACACTGCAAATGTAAACATCATTTTTAATATTCCAAAAAAAAATTCACTTTTTATACCAACTGTGCCCTTTTACTATCTTTGTATAAAAAGAGCATAATGGCTATCATAAGGCTTTCGGGAGTAGATGTGATAAAGGACTCTAACCTGATCTTGCAGGGAGTTGATCTGACCCTTGAAAAAGGAGATTTCATCTACCTGGTAGGCCGGGTGGGAACAGGAAAAACATCGTTAATCAAAACACTGATAGGCGAATTCCCTCTGAAAAACGGAGAAGCAGAAGTAGCCGGTTTCAACCTTGTGAAATTGAAAAGAAGACAGATACCTTATTTAAGAAGAAAAATTGGTGTCGTTTTTCAGGACTTCCAGCTGCTCCAGGATCGTACTGCCTATGACAACCTGGAATTCGTTCTCCGGTCTACCGGATGGAAAAATAAAAAGGAGATGCAGCAACGTATAGAACAGGCACTGGAAAGCGTGGGTATGCTGCATAAAAAACACAAGATGCCGCACCAGCTCTCCGGCGGGGAACAACAACGCGTAGCCATAGCCCGTGCAATACTCAACAATCCGGAAATCGTTCTTGCCGATGAACCCACCGGAAACCTGGACAGTGACACTCAACATGAAATCATGCAATTGTTCATGGAAATCCATGAAAAGCAGCAGCCTGCTATGATGGTGGTAACGCACAACCTGAGCCTGCTGCAACGTTATCCTGGCCTGATATTCCGGTGTGAGGCCGGTAAATGCACCCAGGTTGCCGATCGCCGTGAAATTGACCTTTCAGGTTTTATGGAATCATGAAAAAGAAGCAGGAAGTTCAGAACATCATCTCCTGGTTCAGTACCCATATGGAGGATCCAAGATCGGAGCTGCAATACAGAGATCCCTACAGCCTGATGGTGGCCGTGATCCTATCGGCACAATGCACAGACCAGCGTGTAAATATGACCACCCCAGCCCTGCTGGAGCGCTTCCCATCAGTAGAAGACATGGCAGCCGCAAGAGCGGAAGATATTTTTCCTTTTATCCGCTCCATAACCTATCCCAACAACAAGGCACAACACCTGGCCGGAATGGCCCGCAGTGTCATGGAACTCTATGACGGGAAAATACCTTCCGATCCCGCGGAGCTTCAGAAATTGCCGGGTGTAGGCAGAAAAACTGCCCATGTGATCGCATCTGTTGCCTTTGGTAAGGAGGTTATAGCCGTAGATACTCACGTATTCCGGATTTCCCGCAGGCTGGGATTGTCAGAGGGAAAAACCCCTTTGTTTGTGGAATACGACCTGAACCATCATTTCCCGCCTGAGCTCAGGGCAAGGGCTCACCATTGGCTGATCCTTCACGGAAGGTACGTATGCACTGCCAGAAAGCCCAGATGCACTTCTTGTGGTCTTTCTCCCTGGTGCGACACGTACAAAAAACAACACCCGCAATGAAACCGGTAACCGGAATGGACCGGGAATGGACAGAAGCTACCAGTGATTTCCTGATGTACCTGCGTCTTGAACGGTCCCTGTCCGAAAATACGAGGAAGGCATACCTTCAGGACATAACTCGCTTCCTGAAACAGTTGAAGGCATACGCTCCTGAACAGGCAGCACTGCTACGGCTTTCCGATATCACCGCAAAGCATATAGAAACCTTTCTTGCCGAGGTAACCAGGTCGGGATCTTCTGCCAGAACCCAGGCAAGGATCCTGTCGGGGCTTAATGCTTTTTTTCGCTTCCTTACCATGGAGAAACGCATAGCTTCCAATCCCTGTTCTTCTATAGACACCCCGAAAACGGGCAGACACCTGCCTGTTGTCCTTTCGGTCCGAGAAATTGAAATACTGCTGGAATCGTTTGATCTGAGCATCCCGGAAGGACACCGTAACAAAGCCATTGTTGAAGTGCTCTACGGATGCGGCCTGCGTGTAAGTGAACTTACAGAACTGAAATTTTCCCAGATGTTTCCAAAACAGGGTTTTATCCGCGTACTGGGCAAGGGAGACAAGCAACGGCTGGTCCCCATAGGATCTCATTCGCTCAAAGCACTGGAACTGTACTATCCCTGGAGAAATTCACTCAATATTCGTTCCGCCCATGAAGACTATGTGTTCCTGAACCATTACGGCAGGCCGCTTTCGCGCAACATGGTGTTTCTGATGGTCCGTCACCAGGCAGAAAAAGCCGGACTGAAAAAGACCATTTCACCTCATACCTTCCGTCACTCCTTTGCCACCCACCTGATTGAAAACGGGGCTGACCTGCGTGTGGTTCAGGAAATGCTGGGGCACAGCAGTATACTAACCACAGAAATCTACACACATCTGGACACGGCTTTCTGGCAGCAAACGGTCCTGAGCCATCATCCACGGCCATAATTTCGGTATGATTCTTGAAAAACAGTATATTTGCCATATAATCCCGTTTCACACATGACACACTGGTTGCGTTTATTTTTCCCCGCTGTTATACTCCTGATCACCACCTCTATCTACGGACAGGAGCCGCAACGTGCCGGTGATGATCTGTTTGCCAGAGCCGTTGAACTCTACAGGCAGGAACAATACTGGAGCGCAAGCGAACTGTTTGGAAGACTGGAAAAAGACAATTCTGCCGGACATGTTTCCCTGTCTGCTTCATACAGGCTTCTTTGTGAAATTGCACTGGAGGATCAGGCGGTGGAAAAACGGGTTGCCCACTGGGAGCAAGAGTACCCTTCGGCCCCGCTTAAAAACCAGGTTTATTTTAATTTGGGGAACCTCTATTCATCCCGCAACCTGTTTAGCAAAGCGATGGCAGCCTACGGGAAAGTAAAAATTGGCCGTCTTCCTTTAAAGGAACGCGCCGCCTACACATTTAGAAAAGGATATGCAGCCATGCAGTGCGGCGATACTGAAAATGCCGCTGCCCTGTTCCTGGAAACAGAAAATTATCCAAAGGGTGATTCATATAAATGGGCCTCAAGATATTACCGGGGGTACATTCAATACTCTGAAGGGCGTTTTGAGCAGGCTGTCCCTTTGCTGGAACCGCTCAGTGAAGTGCCCCAGTATGCTTCCCTATCCTCGGCGTACCTGCTCCAGGCATTATTATATCTGAAACAATATGAGCGTGTAATCCAGACAGGTGTACCTGTCTACAAGGACGCCGATCCTTCGCTGAGGACCACCCTGGCAAAAACCTTGTCAGAAGCATATTTTGCCCTGGACCGGACTGTAGAGGCGCGCAGTTTCTTTGATGATTACCTGAAGGATGCAAGCACCCTGACATTGACAGACCGGTATTTTTCCGGGATCCTGTATTTCAAATTGGGTGATTACCTGCGGTCAGCAGAAGAACTGGCCATAGTGGGAGAAAGGCAGGACAGCCTGGGCCAGAACGCCCTGTACTACCTGGGAGAATCCTACATACGGCTGCGGAACAAGGTAGATGCCATAGAGTCCTTTAAAAGAGCCAGTGCCATGCCTTACGACCCGGTCATCCGGGAAGATGCCTTCTACAACTACGCCAAGCTGTCCTTTGACCTGCACGGGGACATTGGAGTCTTGTCCTTATACAGGAAAGCATACCCGGATTCTCCAAAACTGGACGAAATCCAGACATATATTGCAGCTAATTATTTTATTAACCAGGATTATGCCTCGGCTGTTGAAGCGCTGCAAACATTGAAAAACCCCACTCCTGACAACAGCCGGGATCTGAAAAAGGCCGCTTTCCTGCGAGGCATCCAGTTGTACCAGACCGGCTCTTTCCGGGATGCGGAAAAATATTTTTCACTGGCACAGGAACCTTACTGGATAGCAGAATGTTTGTACCGAAGCAACAAGTTCAACAATGCCATCAACATCTGGAAACAATTCATCAGAGAGAGCGGATCGTTCTCCAATCCTGAAAAATACCGCACCAGCCATTACAATATTGGCTATGCCTATTTCAAAATGAAGGATTATCAGAACGCTGCCGATTGGTTCAAAAGATACCTGCGGCTGGGAACGAGCGACAGGAGCCTGGCGGCAGATACTTACCTCAGGCTGGGGGACTGTGCCTTTGCCCAATACCAGCACCAGGAAGCTACCGGGGAATACCAGCATGCACTGGACTACAAAACAACCGCTCCCGATTATGCGCTTTTTCAGATAGCCATGGCCCAGGGTGTGTTGAACCGCGAAACAGAAAAAATCATAACACTCGACCGTCTGATGGAAGAGTACCCCACATCCTCTTTCTTTTCATCAGCCCTTTTTGAACAGGGCAGGACTTATGTCCAGACAAACCAATACGAAAAAGCGGAAGAGAGGTTCAATACCATCCTTTCGTTTGCATCACACAGCGCCTTCCACGCCAAGGCATTGGTAGAACTGGGACTTATCAGGATCAATATGCAGAATCCCGATGCGGCTCTTAATTATTACAAGGAAGTACTCCGCCGGTATCCCGATTCGCCCGATGCAGCCAACGCACTGGCCGGGATAGAAAACGTTTACATGGCACGGAACGACTCTCAGGGATTTTTCGATTACCTGGAAACCCTGGGGATTGATTCGGGTAAAAGCCCCGATGAAAAGGAAATAATGGTTTTCACCTCGGCCGAGCAGCTGTTCCTGAACAATTCACCGGCAGCTGCAGTTACTGCCCTGAACAACTTCATCAGCCAGTACCCGCAAAGTGTAAAAATCCCGGCAGCTCATTTTTATCTGGGCGAGTGTTATTCAAAACTGGGAAAAATACAGCTGGCTGCCGATGCCTACCTGGTGGTCATGAAAAAACCCTCAGGATCTTTCACCGAACTTGCCACCCGCAATTACGCGGTAATCCAGTATGACCTGGAACAATACGCCAATGCGGTAGATGCCTATACGAGCCTGTATGATATCGCTCAGATAGAGAACAACCGCCTTGACGCCCTGAAGGGATTGATGTGGTCTTTCTATAAAAACAAGCAATACAGAAATGCCGTTGTGCAATCTAATAAAGTACTGGAAAACAAATCTTTTGACAACACTGTTTATGTTTCGGCAAAATATGTCAAAGCCCAGAGCCACCTGGCTTTGGGTGAAAGAACGGAAGCGCTGCTCCTGCTGGAAGAACTTTCACGCGGGCACCATACGGCCATAGGGGCCGAAGCCTACTATCTGCTATGCAAGGACGCTTTCGATTCCGGGGATTTTGACAAAGCCGAGACCATGATATACAATTTTGCCGATACTGAAACTCCCCAGGAGTACTGGGTAGCTCGTGCTTTCATTCTTTTGGGGGACATTTTTGCAGGAAGGGGGGAATGGACACAGGCCAGGGCTACCTACGAAAGCGTACAGAAAGGCTATAAAGCCTCAGAGCCGGACGATATAGCCCAGATTATCACACTGCGGATCAAAAAATGTGAGGAAGAAGCACAATGAAAAGATGGTTATTCATAGCCTCCTGCCTGGCTGGCGTTTCGCTGAACGCGCAAAATCAGATCAATCCCGTGATCCAGGTAGAACGTCTGTACGATGCCGATCTTATAGAGGTCACCAAACCTTTACTGGATACACAGATCCCGGATTCGCTGCGCACTTTCAACACTTCCTTTCAATACGGCATTTTTGACAAGCCCCTGGTCAACCTTTATGAATTTATCCCCCTGCCGCCTGCCACTGTCAGATCTTCAGGGGTGGTGGCAAAACGTTACGGCACCATAGACCTGGGCTTAGGGTATCCGTGGACACCCAGGGGAGACATCCTGCTGCAGGCCCCCATTGGTACGGGCTGGCATGCAGGTCTGCAGGCCCGTCACCGTTCGTTGCTCAGCGGGGAAAAAAGGATGCGCACAGACGGCATGTTCACCCTGGAGCACAGGGGAAAGCAAAACACGTTCCGAATCAGTGCACTGGGAGAACACCTGAAAAACGACTACGCGGTTGCAGATGTTTTATCTGCCACCGGCCTGGCATACCAGAACTACTACAATGCAGGCGTGGCCATTGAAACATATGCGCTGAACGGGGCAGCAGGCTCCTGGCATTATCACTGGAAATCGGGATACAATCACGCGAAGAACAACATCACCGGCGCACATGACAGCCTGTCGCTAATACGGGAAAATATCCTGGATATTGACGCGGTAGCCGGTTATAACCTGACAGAAAAATTTTCCATAAACCTGGGAGCGGCTACCCGTTTTGCCAGTGACCGGTGGACATCGGACGGGGTATCATCATCCAGGGCCGTAGTCAGTATATTCCCCCATGTGATTCTGGCTGGAGAAAGATACAAAGTGGGTGCCGGCCTGCGCGCAGGTTACCTGCTTGGTCCGGATGGAAATCGGTTTGGAATTTTCCCCTGGTTTAACGCACACCTTACCATTGCCCAGGACTGGCTTTCAATTTATGCAGGTATGCAAGGATACCACGGCCTGAACACCTACCAGGATAGAATGACTGAGAATCCCTGGGTATTTGCCAACCAGATGTACGATGCAACAGTTCCCTGGGATGTGCAGGCCGGATTTTCCGGCTCTCTGGGTGACCGGTTCCATTACAAGTTATTTGGGGCCTACCGCTATACAAAAAATCAGTTTTTCTACGGGACACAGGTATTTCAGCAGGGTTATCCGGGCTTGTACACACTCAGTTACTCAGATGAAACCAGGTATACCGCCGGCGGATCCTTAGCTTTCCGTTCAGAGCCCTTTGAAGCAAGTATCACAGGCCAGTGGCATAAGTATTCGCTCAGCTCGGGGAATCCTCCATGGCACAGGCCGTCATGGGAAATAAGGGCCTTTGCCCGCTACAACTGGAGGGAACGCATCATAGTATCGGCATCTGGGTATTGGCGGGCCTCCTGTTTTGCACCGGACTGGATAGCGGGAAACCCAGCCATAAGTTTGCCCGGATTTTTTGATCTGGGTGCCCGCATAGAATACCTTGTCAACAGGCTTTTTGGGGCATATGTTTTTGGCAACAATCTTCTGAACAGGACTATCTCCTATTTTTATCTCTATCCCAATCCCGGATTGACTTTGGGAGGTGGAATCAGCTTGCATTTCTGATTAGGATTTATAATGCTTTTTTCGTATCTTTGTTTGTTATTCAAAGAAAGAAAAAGTGAGTATAGAGAATCAGTATTCTGCAGAAAGCATCCAGGTGCTGGAAGGCCTGGAAGCAGTCAGAAAACGTCCCTCCATGTATATCGGGGACATTGCATCCAGAGGATTACACCATCTAGTTTATGAGGTTGTAGACAATTCCATTGACGAGGCCCTTGCGGGCTATTGTGACCTGATAAAAGTTGTCATCAATGCCGACAACAGCATTATCGTGAATGACAACGGTCGCGGCATCCCTACCGGGATGCATGAAAAGGAAAAGAAATCGGCCCTTGAAGTGGTTCTTACCGTGTTGCACGCGGGGGGAAAATTTTCCAAGGACTCCTATAAGGTTTCAGGCGGTCTGCACGGAGTAGGCTTATCGTGCGTCAATGCGCTGTCCAGTAAGCTGGTGGCCACCATTTACCGGGAGGGAAAAATATTCAGGCAGGCCTATTCACGCGGAGTTCCCCAGACCCCGGTTGAAATCCTGGGAGATACAGAGTTAACAGGCACAGAGATATACTTTATGCCGGATAAGGAAATATTTACCCTGGGAATTGAATACAGCTACGAGATCCTCTCTGCCAGGCTCCGCGAGCTGGCCTTTTTGAACAAGGGTGTTCGCCTGATCATT
>MWDM01000025.1 GCA_002070565.1 Bacteroidetes bacterium ADurb.Bin139 | reverse complement strand
GCCGCCTACGCACCCTTTAAACCCAATAAATCCGGATAACGCTCGCATCCTCCGTATTACCGCGGCTGCTGGCACGGAGTTAGCCGATGCTTATTCATATGGTACTCTCATCAGTCTACACGTAGACCTTATTGCTCCCATATAAAAGCAGTTTACAACCCATAGGGCTGTCTTCCTGCACGCGGCATGGCTGGATCAGATTTCCATCCATTGTCCAATATTCCTCACTGCTGCCTCCCGTAGGAGTCTGGGCCGTGTCTCAGTCCCAGTGTGGGGGGCCTTCCTCTCAGAACCCCTAGACATCATTGCCATGGTGAGCCGTTACCTCACCATCTAGCTAATGTCACGCGAGCCAATCCTATACCACCGAAGCTTTAATTTATAGAAGATGCCTCCTCTAAATACTATGGGATATTAGACCAAGTTTCCCTGGATTATCCCCCTGTATAGGGCATGTTGCTCACGCGTTACGCACCCTTGCGCCGGTCGCCACCAGGTATTGCTACCCGTGCTGCCCCTCGACTTGCATGTGTTAAGCCTGCCGCTAGCGTTCATCCTGAGCCAGGATCAAACTCTTCATTGTAAATTTGTTATAATGTTTGCTCGTCCTGTTACGCTTTTTTATTCCTTCCGAAATTAACGTTCTGCTCTTGTACTCTTTGTTGTACTTGTTCTTCCAATTTGTCAATGAACTTTTATTATCCCTCGTTAAAGGGGTTGCAAAGATAAGTGTTTTATTTCTTCTAATCCAAATATTTTGTTAAAAAAACACAGAATTCGTTCATAAAAAATGTATTTTCCAGATTATCAACGACAAAATATTTAACAAAAAATATGCCTATATTTGACGTTTAGTTGAAACCAAGATAATACAGTATATGCAGGACAAAACACTGGTTATAATTCCCACCTATAACGAAAAGGAAAACGCAGAAAAAATTGTCAGAAAAGTCTTTTCACTGGAAGAGTCTTTTGATATACTCATTGTGGACGATGGATCCCCGGACGGGACTGCCGACATAATCCAATCACTAATACCCGAATTTCCCGGCCAGCTGAATCTTTTGAAACGCAAAGGTAAACTGGGACTGGGAACTGCCTACCTGGAAGGTTTCCGGTGGGGTCTTGCCCGCGACTATACCTGTCTTATAGAGATGGATGCCGATTTTTCGCATAATCCGGAAGATCTGCCCAGGCTTGCTGATGCATGCCGGCAAGGGGCAGATGTGGCTATAGGATCCCGTTATTGTAAGGGAATCAGCGTGATCAACTGGCCGCTTGGTCGGGTGCTCATGTCCTGGTTTGCCTCGGCTTTTGTAAGAAACGTTCTCAACATGCCTATATATGACTGTACTGCCGGATTTATTTGTTACCACCGCAAGGTACTCGAGGCCATTGATTTTGGATGGGTAAGGATGAAGGGGTATGGCTTTCAAATATCCATGAAGTACTTTGCCTATAAGCTGGGTTTTAAAATTGTGGAAATACCCATCATATTTGTAGACAGGACAGAAGGTTCTTCTAAAATGAGCAGTGGGATTTTTGGCGAAGCTTTCTGGGGTGTTATAAAACTCAGGTTTCAAAAGTTCCGGAAAAAATAACAAATGGTCAGGCATATTCTCATCCGTAACGCAAGGATTGTCAACGAAGGGTCTGTTCATACAGGATGTGTGGTCCTGAAGGGCCGACGCATTGCCCGGATATTCCGCGGACATCATGCAGCAGAGGAAGCGGCCGCTTTTTTTGATTCCTTTGATATTGACATAGACGCCAGCGGAAAAATAATGATACCGGGTATCATAGACGATCAGGTCCATTTCCGGGAACCCGGGCAAACCCAAAAAGGTTCCATGTCCCGGGAAAGCCGTGCCGCTTTACTGGGAGGTGTAACAACGGTCATGGATATGCCCAATAATCTACCCCCGATTATCACGACAGAATCGCTGCAAGAGAAATACCTCCTGGCAAGGGATAAAATGTATGTTAATTATGCGTTTTACATGGGGGCCACCAATACCAACACCCATGAAGTACTGAAACCCGTCAGGCGATCCTGTGGTTTGAAAATCTTTATGGGATCTTCTACCGGAAATATGCTCACAGACGACCCCGGAGTATTGAATACTTTATTCCAAAAATACAAGGGATTGATAGCTACCCATTGCGAGGATGAGTCTCTGATCAGGGAAAATCTTGAGAAGGCGAAAACGACTTATGGGGATCAAATCCCTTTGATCATGCACTCCGGCATCAGGAGCCGGGAAGCATGCATTGCCTCTACACGCAAAGCCCTTGACCTGGCACTCAGGCACCATTCACGTCTTCACATTCTTCACATATCCACCAAAGAAGAGATAGAACTCATTCGACAAGCTTCCCGTGTTCATGCAGGGATCACTTGCGAAGCATCCCTGCCCCATATATGGTTTACCCGGGAAGATTATGCCCAATATGGTGCACAGATCAAATGCAATCCTTCCGTCAAAACCGCAGAAGACAGGGACGCAATATTGGAAGCCATAGAGAAAAGAGATATTCAGTTAATAGGATCGGATCACGCTCCGCACACATGGGAAGAAAAACAACATAACTACCTGAATGCTCCATCGGGCATTCCTCTCATTCAGCATACCTGCCAGATGCTGATGGAATATGTCCTGCAAGGGAGGCTTTCCATCACTTCTATGGTAGATGCCTGTTGTCACCAGCCCTCACTTCTGTTTGGAATTAAGGACCGGGGGTTTATCAGGGAAGGGTATTATGCAGACCTGGTACTGATTGATCCGGATAAAGAACAACAGGTCACTAAATCACAGCTTGAATACGCGTGCAATTGGAGCCCTATGGAAGGACATCTTTTTTCGTCATCCGTTTCCCATGTATTCGTGAACGGGACACTGGCCGCAGAATACGGACAGATTATACAGAAACCGCCTACATTGCCCATACTCTGATATGACCAGACAACGAACCAAGGCATATTTGTTCATATGCACAACTACATTACTTTGGGGAATCTCTTTTTTTTGGACCAACAAACTGCTGGTTAACCAC
The DNA here is from genome assembly GCA_002070565.1 of Bacteroidetes bacterium ADurb.Bin139. Classification (GTDB taxonomy): domain Bacteria; phylum Bacteroidota; class Bacteroidia; order Bacteroidales; family UBA932; genus DMER64. The sequence goes on along the minus strand of MWDM01000025.1, from coordinate 22,221 downwards.
GTTCCCGTATTCTTTCTGATATTTATCAGAATATCCCTGGCTGCCCTGATCCTGCTGGTTGTCGGTAAAATTACCGGTAAAATCCAGCGGATTAAAAGGAAAAAGGACGTGCTTTGGTTTCTTGGTCTGGCCCTGATGGAACCCTTTTTCTATTTTATCGGGGAAACCTACGGGGTAAAGCTTACTGCAAGTCCTACATTAAGTTCTGTAATGATTGCAACCATCCCGGTGTTCGGACTTATTGCAGCTCTTGTCTTTTACAGGGAAAAAGTAAGTGTGTGGAACATAACCGGTATCTTTCTTACTGTCCCGGGCATGATGGTTGTGGTAATGGGCAAAGGAGGTTTTGATCTGGGACGTGTGGGCAACCTGCCCGGAACGAGCCTTATTCCGGGAATCCTGTTTTTGTTGATGGCTGTTTTTTCAGCTGTAGGGCATACTGTGATTCTCAAAAGGATGACCCGTTCATACAATGCCTTTACTGTAACATTTTACCAGCACGCCATTGGGGCCCTGTATTTTATTTTTCCGGCCTTGCTTCTTGATCTCAGACGCATGGAATCATTTCAAATATTGATAAAATGGGATTTCTGGTCCCCGATCCTCATGTTGTCTGTTTTCTGTTCCAGCATTGCCTTTATGATGTTTACAGCTGCTATAAAGGAATTGGGTGTTATGCGGGCAAATACATTTTCTGCCGTTATCCCCATTGTAACCGCTTCTGTTGGTGTCGCTCTAGGACTTGAAACCATCAACTGGATTCAGGTTGTGGGTATCCTGTTAGTGGTCGCCGGGCTGATTCTGTCTCAGCTCCGTTCCAGACGCAATTGAATTCTGTTTCTTTCCAGGTCAATTTTAAGAACTTTCACCGTTACATGCTCATGCAGCTTAACAACCCGGAGTGGATCGCGGACGAATTTTTCCCCCATTTGTGAGACATGGACAAGACCATCCTGTTTTATACCTATGTTCACAAATGCACCAAAATTTGTTACGTTACTAACAATTCCCGGCAGAACCATACCTTCCCTTAGGTCTTCTATGGAAGATATAGATTCGTCAAACTCCCATACTTTGATCACAGGCCTTGGATCCCTTCCCGGCTTGTCCAGTTCTGTCATGATATCGCGCAATGTAGGCATACCTGTAACAGGCGTGACATAAGATGATAGATCTATTTTTTTGCGAAGGTCTTCCCGTTCAACCAATTGGTTAACTGTAACTCCCAGATCCGCAGCCATGCGCCTTACCAGTGGATAACTCTCTGGATGAACCCCTGTGTTGTCCAGTATATCCGCTGCCTCTGTTATCCTAAGGAAACCGGCACATTGTTCAAACGCCTTGTCACCCAGCCTGGGTACTTTTTTCAATTCCTGCCGGCTGGTAAACGGACCGTTTTCTTTTCTGAATTCAACAATATTGCGGGCAAGACCCGGACCCAGCCCCGATACGTAGGTAAGCAGCCGCACACTGGCCGTATTGAGGTTAACCCCTACATGGTTCACACAAAACTCCACAGTCTGGTCCAGACTTTCCTTCAAAAGCGTTTGATTCACATCATGCTGGTATTGCCCTACACCCAACGATTTTGGATCGATCTTCACCAATTCGGCCAGAGGATCCATAAGCCTTCTGCCAATGGATACAGCCCCACGCACCGTAACATCATATTCCGGAAATTCTTCCCGTCCGGCTGGCGATGCAGAATATACGCTGGCGCCATCTTCGCTCACAGAAAATATCTGAACCTTATGAGGAAAGGCAATCTTTTTCAGGAATTGTTCCGTTTCCCTGCCAGCCGTTCCGTTCCCCACTGCGATGACCTGGGTTTTGTAAGCCTCGACCAGTTGAGACACCTTGCGCATAGCTGTGGCACGCTCGTTCTGAGGGGGATGCGGAAAGATAGTGTCGTTATGAAGCAAATCTCCCTGAGCCGAGAGACACACCACTTTACATCCTGTGCGAAATCCCGGGTCAATGGCCAGCACCCTTTTCTGTCCCAATGGCGGGGCCAGAAGTAGTTGCCTGAGGTTTTCAGAGAAGACCTTGATGGATTCCTTATCTGCTTTTTCTTTATAAAAATTCAGGACCTCGTTTTCAATTGACGGGTGAATAAGCCTGCTGTACGCATCGGTCAGGGCTTGTTCCATTTGCCACAAACTGGAAGATGGACTTTGCGGGAAAGTCATATCTTTCCTGTTTCCAACGAACAGCCTTTCCATAGCGGCCAGAGGTGTAGCGTCCTGGGGTGGTTTTAAGCCCAGAGAAATGATGCCTTCATTGTGAGCCCTGAGCAGGGCGAGTAACCTGTGGGGGGCTACGGAGCAGATGGTTTCGTTGTAATCAAAATAATTCCGGTATTTAATCCCTTCTTCTTCTTTTCCTTTTTGTACCGCCGAGATGAGCACCCCTTCCTTTTGATATATTTGGCGCATTATTTGACGCAGTTGCGCGTTTTCGCTTACCGTTTCGGCAACGATATCCCTTGCCCCGGACAATGCCTGTTCAATGTCTTCCACTCCTTGTCCAATATAGGCTTCAGCCATTTTAAGGCAATCCCCCTGTTCCAGATTCATTAGGGTCTGGGCAAGTGGTTCCAGGCCCTTGCTTCGGGCAACTGATGCCCTTGTTTTTCGTTTTGGCCGGTATGGAAGATAAAGGTCCTCAAGCCGGTTCATCTGCCAGCAATTCTCAATGGCGGATCTCAGTTCCGGTGTCAGTTTATCCTGCTCCCCGATGGATTTAAGAATGGCTGTTCTCCTTTTTTCCAGTTCCTGATAATTGTTCCACAATGATTTAACGGCCGCCAGCTGCACTTCGTCTAAAGACCCGGTAGCTTCTTTGCGGTACCTGCTTACAAATGGGATGGTGGCACCGTCCTGAAACAAGGTGATGGCGTGTTCTACCTGCCATTCTTTAATGTGCAGTTCCAGCGCTATGATTTCTATGTGTTTGTTATTCATGGGAAACCTGGGATAACTGTTCACGGTAAGCCGATAATATACGGGATTTTGAAACAAATCCCATATAATGGAATTCATTATCCAGAACAGGAAGGTTCCAGGCTCCTGTTCTTTCAAATTTTTCCATCACACTATCCATCCGCTCTTCAATGAATACATATTCCATAGGGCGTTGCATCAGTTCGTACACAAGTACGTTCCCGTACAATTCCCGATGGAACATGACGGGCCGTATATCATCCAAATAAACAATCCCCTGCAGGCAACCTTCACTGTCTGTGACCGGAAAAAGGTTCCTTGTACTCTCTTCAACCACACGCACCAGGTGCTCCAGCGAATCGTGAGGCTTGACTGTTAGAAAATCATTTTCAATGACATCCGATGTTTTCATGAGCGTGAGCACAGCCTGGTCGCTGTCGTGTGTCAGTAGTTTTCCTTCTCTGGCAATTCGCTTAGTATAAATGGAATATGGCTCAAAACCCCTGGCTGTCACAAAAGAACAGACAGAGGTTATTATCAGCGGTACAAGCAACTGATATCCCCCTGTAATTTCGGCTATCAGAAAAATGGCTGTCATGGGCGCCTTCATAACCCCGGCCATCAGGCCCGCCATACCAACGAGGGCGAAATTGGACTCGGGTAATTCCGTAACTCCCGCCAGATTAAATGACCGTGCTATCACAAAACCCAGGATGCCCCCCATAAAAAGTGTCGGGCCGAAGGTTCCCCCTACTCCTCCGCCGGCATTGGTGAATGACATGGCAAATACTTTGAACAGCAGTACTGCGGTAAAGAAAACAGGGATGAACCAGGCATTCCGGCTCAGAGATGCATAAATAAGACTGTCAACGGCTCCTTCCACATTGTTGTTTAACAGTGCTGTAAGAGAACCGTAACCCTCCCCGTACAGAGGAGGAAACAAAAGGATGAGCGTGCCCAGAGCCAGGGCAGATACGGCCCACCGTGTGTAGGCATTACTGATCCTGGTGATTCGGCTTTCCATCATAAGTGTGGTGCGTATGAAGAAAATGCTGACAAAGCCGCACGCTATGCCGAGTATCAGATAATAGGGAATGTTTGATGTGAGGAAGGGAGCGGTGGTACTGGCAAAACTTACGCCTTCTCCCATGATCAGGGAAGAAACTACAGTGGCCGTAATAGAGGCTGTGAGCAGTGGGATGATAGAGCCTATGGTCAGGTTGAACAGCAGGATCTCGAAGCAAAACAATACGCCGGCCAGGGGGGCTTTGAATATGCCTGCAATGGCTGCTGCCGCTCCGCAGCATACAAGCAGGGTGACACTCCTGTAATTCAATCCCAGGCTGCGTCCCACATTGGATCCTATGGCCGCTCCGGTATAAACAATCGGCGCCTCGGCACCCACAGAACCCCCAAAGCCAATGGTAAGTGCACTGGATATGACCGAAGAGTAACAATTGTGCGGTTTGATCCTGGATCTGCTGACCGATATGGATTCAAGAACGCGTGTCACACCATGCGATATGTTGTCTTTGATTAAATACCTGACAAAAAGCATAGAGAGCAGCATGCCGGTGCCGGGCAGCAGAAAATAGGCCAGACTTTCTGCCTGAATGCTCATATGGTTTGTCAACAGGTCTTTGACAAGCTCTATGGAATACTTGAGCATAACAGCTGCCAATCCGCTGAAAAGCCCAATGACCAGCGATAAAAGTAAAAGGAGTGTAGGCTCGGGCAGGTTCTTAATCTTCGTCCAGATCTTCTTCGGCATCAGCAAAGTTTGAATCATCGGTTTCGGGGAAATCAACGCTATCACCGTCTCCCTGTTCATCGTCACCGGAGCCGAAAATGTCTTTTTCGATCTCGTCGAAATCATCAATCTTTACTTCAACCTTCACCAGGTATATGGCTTCCGGGATTTCAAGCGTAACGGCGTAAAAAAAGGAACCGTCAGCTTTGTTAACTTTCATGATATCTTCCATGTAATCGGAATAGCCCCTGGGATATTTTTCTTTCCAGATATCCATAAGCTGGGGAGACATGCTTGCGTACCCGATCACCAATCTTTTTTTATTGATAGTTGGTTTTACTACCGGTGTCTTTTTCATAGGACAAATAAAAAGTAGAATTTGCTGCAATTATACAATATTATTTTGAATTGCAAATTACATCCTTTCCGGTAATGTGATTCCCAGCAAATCCATGGAAGATTCCAGCAATTTGGCTACCTGTACAAGGAGAAGAAGGCGTTGCGCCCGCAATTGAGCGTCTTGTTCATGAAGAACACTCACTTCGTGGTAATATTGATTGAATTCCCTGGCAAGGTCAAAGCTAAAATTTGCTACCATGGCCGGAGAACAGGATGCGGCAGACTCTTCCAAGACCTGAGGATATGTTGTCATGAGTTTGATAAGTCTCAATTCTTTTTCCAGCATAGGCTGGTTGTGCAGGCTGGCCTTATAATTGCGCTCTTCTGCTTTTCTGAGTATAGAACGTATCCGGGCAAAGGTATATTGAATAAACGGACCTGTATTCCCGTTAAAATCTACGGATTCCCGGGGATCGAACAGCATGGTTTTTCTGGGATCAACCTTAAGGATAAAATATTTCAACGCGCCCATCCCCAGGATGTTAAACAAACGTTCCTGCCCCTGGGGTGTCATATCTTCCAGTTTGCCTGACTCCAGAGAGGTTTCACGAGCCGTTTCTATCATGTCGTCCATAAGATCGTCTGCATCGACCACCGTTCCTTCCCTTGATTTCATCCTGCCTTCTGGCAATTCCACCATTCCGTAAGAAAGATGCATGATGTCATCTGCCCAGGAGAATCCCAGTTTTTTGAGGAGTACCTTCAGGACCTGGAAATGATAATTCTGTTCGTTGCCAACCACATAGACGTGGGAGTCAAAGCCAAACTCTTTGTAACGGCTGACGGCAGTACCCAAATCCTGGGTCATATACACCGATGTTCCGTCTGCCCTGAGCAACAACTTATGGTCCAGTCCTTCCGGGGTAAGATCGCACCATACAGAACCGTCCTGGTTCCTGTAAAAGACACCGTCTTCCAATCCCTTGATGACCAGTTCCCTGCCCAAAAGGTATGTATCGGATTCATAATAGATCTTATCAAAGGAGATGCCCATCCGGTTGTAGGTTTGTTCAAATCCCTGATAAACCCATCCGTTCATTTTTTTCCACAGGTCAATAACTTCTTTGTCACCCTGCTCCCATTTTACGAGCATAGACTGTGCCTCACCTATGAGCGGGGCTTCTTTCAGGGCCTGCTCCTGATCCATTCCATGGCTGACCAGTTCCCTGACCTGTTCTTTGTATTGTTTCTCAAAGAGGACATAAAAATCTCCTACCAGGTGGTCTCCTTTTTTCCCAGTAGATTCCGGGGTGGCATTGAGTCCCGATTTCTGCCAGGCCAGCATGGATTTGCAAATATGTATTCCCCTGTCATTGACCAGGTTTACCTTAATCACCTTGTGGCCGTTGGCCTCCAGTATCCTGGACACAGACCAGCCCAGTAAATTGTTGCGGATGTGTCCCAGGTGAAGGGGTTTGTTTGTGTTGGGCGATGAGAACTCCACCATTACTGTCTTTCCGGAACTGGGTTTTGAACCGTAACCCGGTGTTTGAGCAATGTCCTGTAACCTGTCCATCCAGTAAAAAGGAGACATTTTCAGGTTCAGGAAGCCTTTGATCACCTGGAATGATTCTATCTGGGGGACTATCTCAAGAATTGCCTGACCCAGTTCTGTAGCAGTTTGTTCGGGGGACTTTTTGCTAATGGACAGCAGCGGAAAAACTACAACCGTATAATCGCCTTCGAAATCTTTCCTTGTAGCCTGAACCTGTAATACCTGCTGTGCAGGCTCTGTTGCGTAGAGTTTTTTCAGGGCAATGTCCAGCGCTTTGTTTATGATTATTTCTGCATTCATTTTCTGAAGTATTGTCTGATGGCTTTTTTTACCGCAGGGGAGAGTTTGATCATGGTAAAGACAGTGCAGAAGGCCATAAAGGCATAAGCTATGTCAATGATATCCACCACGGCGGTCAGCGGGATGACAGCTCCCATGACCAGGGTAGCCAGGAAAAGATAGTTGTAATAATGCGCTCTGTGGGCTCCAAAAAGGAAATTCGTACACTTGGTCCCATAGTATGAATAGGAAAACATGGTTGAAAAGGAAAATGCCAGTACCACGATCATAAGCAGGGTACTACCCCAGCCGGGGATAGAGCGCTCAAATGATTCCATAACCATTTGCATTCCTTGTACATCGGACACCGTATATTGAGCGTTGATTAACACGGCAAGTGCTGTCAGGGTACAAACAAGTCCCGAATCAATAGAGGGAGCTATCATGGCCACAAGGCCTTCACGAACCGGTTCAGAATTTTTTGAAGCCCCGTGCATCATGGTGGCCGTCCCTACCCCGGCTTCATTGACAAAGGCTGCACGTCTGGCGCCTATCACAATGGCCGATCCTGCCAAACCACCTAATCCGGATTTTAAAGTAAAAGCCTGATTGAAAATTGAACTGAAAACTTCGGGCACTACGCTTAAATTGGTCAGTATGATGTATAAAACAAGCAAAAAGTAAAAGCCCACCATAAAGGGTACGATCAGGGATGCCACCCTGGCTATGCGGTTAATGCCTCCCAGGACAACCAGGGAAACAATTCCGGCAATGAACAATCCTACTGCCAGCCTCACCCATATTGTATTCTGAATTCCTGCAGGCGTAAAGATCACTGTTTGGAGTGCTTCTGTCAGCTGGTTTGATTGCATCAGACAAAAAGTCCCCACCATACCAAAGATAGAAAAAAGCACAGCAAGCGGTTTCCACTTTTTTCCCAGCCCCTCTGTAATCATATACATGGTTCCTCCCTGCAATTCGCCCTTGCTGTCCTTCCCTTTGAACATGATGGCCAGGGTTCCTTCAAAAAATTTCGTGGCCATACCCAGGCATGCACTCACCCACATCCAGAATATGGTTCCCGGGCCTCCTATGGTTAACGCAACGGCTACTCCTGAAATGTTGCCCAATCCCACTGTGGCTGCAATGGCCGAAGTTAAGGCCTGAAAAGAACTGATCTGTCCGGCGGCACCTTCCTCCTTTACGCCAACGGCTTTCAGTGCCCTGCCGTAATAACGCAACGGTACAAAACCAGAATAGATCATAAAAAAGAGTCCGCCCCCGATAAGTGTAATGAATAAGGGCAGATTTAGCCAGGAGCTGAATGTATGGATGGCTTTGCCTATTGTTTCAAACATAGGTTAACCCAGATAAGCCTTCAGTAATTTACTCCTGGCGCTGTGACGAAGCCGGCGAATGGCTTTTTCCTTAATTTGACGGACACGTTCCCTGGTAAGGCCGAACTCTTCCCCTATTTCTTCCAGGGTCATATCGGGCGTTCCAATACCAAAAAAATACTTTACAATATCCCTTTCGCGCTTGGATAGCGTGGATAGGGCCCTTTCTATCTCTTTGTTCAGGCTTTCATTGACCAGACCGCGGTCGGCATTGGGTGAATCATCATTGACCAGAACATCCAGAAGGCTGTTATCTTCCCCGTCAATAAACGGAGCATCCACAGAAACATGACGGCCCGAAACACGCAGGGTGTCAGAAATTTTTTCACTTGGAATATCCAAAATTTCGGACAATTCCTCTGGAGAAGGCACGCGCTCATGTTCCTGTTCAAATTTTGACAAAGCCCTGTTGATCTTGTTTAGCGAGCCCACCTGGTTCAGGGGCAATCTGACGATCCGGCTTTGTTCTGCCAAAGCCTGCAATATGGACTGTCTGATCCACCATACGGCATATGAAATAAATTTAAAACCCCGGGTTTCGTCAAATTTTTCGGCAGCTTTGATCAGTCCCAGATTTCCTTCGTTGATCAGATCCGGTAGACTAAGCCCCTGGTTCTGATATTGCTTTGCCACAGATACAACGAATCTGAGGTTAGCCCTGGTGAGTTTCTCCAGTGCTTCCTGATCTCCCTTCTTGATGCGTTGAGCCAGTTCCACTTCCTCTTCCACAGATATGAGGTCTTCCCTGCCTATTTCCTGCAAATACTTGTCCAGGGAAGCACTTTCCCGGTTGGTGATTGATTTTGTTATCTTTAATTGTCTCATCCGTAAAAAATATAAACTGTCCTCTTATACGTAAAAGGACAGTTTAAGTTTCAATTTAATGTGAAAAACTTCAAAAATCAATTGCTTAAAGCATAATAGTATACCGTTCCGTCCGGATAACGTCCTTCAATGAGTACTCCGCGTTGTGCAGTTTGAATTGCAAGTGCAAGCTGCTGCACTGTGGCAACGGGTTTCTGGTTTATGTGGGTAATTACAAACCCCTTGCGAATCCCGGCTTCATTGAATTTTCCTTCCTCAACAGAGACGACTTCTATTCCGGACCGGATCCTGAGCTGGTCCCTGAGCTCTTTTGAAGCGGGCCGCAATTGTGCGCCAAGGAAATGGGTTATGTCTCCTTTTCCTTCTTTGATAAGTTCGGTATCGCCGGATTGGCTCTGCAGGGTAGCGGTTACCTTCACTTCTTTATTTCCTCTGAGTAACAGTAGTTCAATCTTGTCCCCGGGACTAAAGCGGTTGATCTGCTCCTGAACGGCTGTTCCCGAATTGACGGTCACTCCTTCTATCTGTAGCAATATGTCTCCTGCTTTGATACCGGCCTTTTCTGCGGCGCCGTTCTTCATTAACTCATGAATATAAACGCCTTTTATATCTTTAATATTTTTTTCGGTGGCCAGATCGCTGGTAATGTCCTGCATGGTTATGCCAAGCAGTGCACGTTGAACTATTCCGTATTTACGCAGGTCGTCCACTATCTTTCTGGTGATGCTGCTCGGTACTGCAAAAGAATAACCTGAGTATGAGCCCGTACGTGTGGCTATAGCCGTATTGATGCCCACCAGTTCGCCTTTGGCATTGACTAAAGCACCTCCGGAATTCCCCGGATTCACGGCCGCATCTGTCTGAATGAAAGCCTCGATCTTGAATTCTCCGTCATAGGAAGGCAGACTACGGCCTTTTGCACTAACAATACCGGCCGTGATCGTAGAACGCAGATCGTATGGATTTCCTATGGCTATAACCCACTGCCCAAGTCGCAATTCATCTGAATCACCAAACTTTAGAAAAGGAAGGTCTTTGGCATCTATCTTAAGAAGGGCAATATCAGTAGCGGGGTCCTTGCCTATCACCTTGCCGTCAAACTGCCGCTTGTCATCCAGGGTCACCACTACTTCATCTGCTCCGTCTATGACGTGCGTTGCCGTAACTATATAACCGTCGGGAGTCAGGATAACTCCGGATCCGGCTCCATACTGGGGACGTAGTTGTGGTGAGGGTGTGCCGTAACCAAAGAAGAAATCAAAAAGGTTCTGCGGTCCCTGGACTTGTTGCCCTGTTTTAACCACTTTTACATGTACTACTGCTTTTACACCAGTTTCTGCCGCATACGTAAAATCGGGATACTGTACTTCAGGAAGGGAAACATGTTGAATTACCGGCTTCTCACCCGAAGTTATATATACCTTTTCTGTTTGATTTGTATTATTTGTCAGGTGGTTAACTAAAATTGTAGTTCCTACACTCACCACCGCCGTCAACAAAACAATAACTCCAATTTTCTTTTTCATATTTATTTCTTGTTTAATTTTACTACTTTTGAATATTTCAAAATTCATACCAACTTTATGAAACTGCCATTTTGTAAATACCATGGAGCCGGAAATGATTTTATCATTATTGACAATTTGTCAGGTCAATACCACCTCTCGGACAGCCAGATCAGTGCTTTATGCCACCGGCGCTTTGGAATAGGAGCCGATGGACTGATGCTTTTGGGGCACGCGGGGGCACCCTGGAGTTATGCCATGGATTTTTTCAATTCAGACGGGACCCGGGGTACCATGTGCGGGAACGGGGGGAGGTGCCTTGTGGCATTTGCCGATTTTTTAGGGATTGAAAACCACTATTTCACAGCTATTGACGGGACACACCAGGGCTTCCTGCTTGAAAGGAAAGATAACTATTCAAAAGTGCAGCTCGGACTCAATGATGTGCAGGGGCTCAGGCATTACCAGAAAGACAGTTACTTGTTGGATACGGGGTCCATGCATCTTGTCAGGTTTATTCCCGATGTAAAAGCTGTAGATATGGCTACTGAAGGCCCCTACTGGAGACATCACAGCGATTTTGGAAAACAGGGAGTCAATGTGAATTTTGTAGAGATCCTGGATAAGGGATGTTTGTTTGTCCGTACCTTTGAAAGAGGTGTTGAGGATGAAACCTGGGCCTGCGGTACAGGATCAACAGCAGCGGCTATTGCAGCCCTTGAATATACAGGCAATGGATTGAATCATTGGCACATACAGACAAAGGGAGGAAACCTTGAAGTGTCTTATCAGAAAACAGGTACTCTTTTCACAAATGTGTTTCTTACCGGTGGCGCGGTCAGGGTTTTTGAGGGCGTGGTGGAAATATAGCACTGCCTATCCGGACCATGGTGCTGCCTTCTTCAACGGCTATTTGATAATCCCCCGACATGCCCATGGAACAATGGCAAAAAGCAGAGGAATCGACATCAGGACCTGAACGCAGTGTTTCAAAAAGCCGCCTTAGCATTCTGAATTCGTTTCTAACCTGTTCTTTGTCTTCTGTCAATGTAGCCATACCCATCAGACCACAAATCCTTGTATTGGCCAAATGCAAAGAGCAAACCCCAGGCAATTCTGAAGGCATGAATCCGTATTTGGTCTCTTCCCGGGCTATACGGACCTGCAACAGCACGTCCTGGATGATCCCTTTGCGGGAAGCCTCGCGCTGGATGGCATGCAACAGCCTTACACTGTCTGCAGACTGGATCATCGCAGCCCGCCCAACAACTTCTTTCACTTTATTGGTTTGCAGATGGCCTATGAAATGCCATTGGATGTCCTGTGGTAAAAGAGGAATTTTACGAATCATTTCCTGAGACCGGCTTTCTCCAAATACAACCAGGCCTGCGCTGTAGGCTTCAAGAATCAGAGAAACGGGCTGAAATTTTGATACAGCCACCAGGGTCACGTTTTGGGGAATTTCCTGGAGCAGGTGTTTTATATTGCAGGCTATCATTTCCTGTTTTTAATCTGCTTTTGCTGTTCACGCTGCATTTGTTCAAGCCTCTGCTGAAATTTCGATTTCTGCGGAGTGGCAGGTGATTTATCTACTTTTTCTTTCAGTTGTTTGTATAATTTTTCCTCATCCACCAGAAAACGCTGCATGATCCATGTCTGCAACATGGTTATCAGGTTGGAAAGCAGGTAGTAATAACTTAGGGCTGCCGAAAGATTGTTGCATACGACCAGCATCATCAGGGGCATAAAATATAGCATCATCCCCTGCATTCCCGGCATTTGCTGGCTGGAAGCCTGTTGTTTCATATTCATTTTTGAATAGAAAAACATGGACAGAGCCATAAGCAGCGCGAAAAGGCTTATATGATCACCATACAGGGGAATTTTGAATGGCAGGTCCAGGATGGAATCGTAACCGCTCAGGTCATCGGCCCACAAAAATCCTTGCTGCCGAAGTTCTATGGATCCCGGGAAGAACCGGAACATGGCAAAAAGAATGGGCATCTGAAACAACATGGGCCAGCACCCCCCCATCACATTAACACCTGTTTTCTTATACAATGCCATGGTTTCCTGCTGTTTTTTCATGGCATCTTCCTTCTTTGGATACTTTTCGTTGATCTTGTCAATCTCTGGCTTTAAGACGCGCATTTTTGCCGAGGACATATGTGACCTGTAGGTGAAGGGAGAGATGATCAGCTTAATGAAAATGGTCATCAGCAGGATAATGAGTCCGTAATTGGATATATAACGGCTAAGGAAATTGAAGATAGGAATGATTAAAAAGCGGCTGATCCAACTGATAAGCACCCCGCCAAGGGGAATAATTTTTTCAAAAGAACGATCGTAAGCCTTGAGTGAATAGAAACCATTCGGTCCAAAATAGAACTGTAAAGGAATACTTTGCTCTGCAGATTGCTGGAACGGAATCTGCATGTAAGCGTGACAGTTCATAAGCAAAGTGTCTGTATTGCCCGGATCGTAGAAGCGGTATGAAAGATCCCCGCTGTTGAAATTCTGATCGGCTATGAGGATGGCCGAGAAAAACTGCTGTTGCAGAGCCACCCATTCCACACGTGTCTTGATGGTTTCTCTGTCCTCGGCTTTTCTCTGTGCTAATTTTTCAACATCCTTTGTATTAGGGTATTTATAGGATATGGTAGAATAATTCTTTTCGTTGTCAAAACCTTTTTCAAGGTGGCGTATGTCTACGTTCCAGTTCAAATCCAGCTGGGTTACATTGCGCGGTATATAGCGGTCCATGCCCACCAGTCTGATATTCATGCTGAGCAGGTGGGATCCCTCTTCCAGAACATAAATGTATTCTATGTGTGCATTCTGGTCAAAATACAGTGAATAGGTGAGGCTGTTGTTTTCTTCAAAATAGTGGGGAACCAGAAAAAAATCGCCGGTATTGATCTGCTCCCCGGCATAGAGATCCAGGGTGAGCTTGTTTGAGGGTCCGCTAAAAAACAAAAGGCTGTCCCCGTTGTAGGTTTTGAAACCCTTGATCTGGACACTGTAAGGCTGCCCGCCTTTATTTGTAAAGGAAACTTTGATCTTTTCATTCTCAAGGACATGAAAAAATTCCTCCCCCTGGAGTGATTGGTTCAGGAATGCATTGGAATACTTTTCTCCGGGAGCGTGGACAGACTCCTGCCTGTCCACGCCCTCTTCCGCCGGGGCCGTTTGAGGTTTGTCTCTCTCTTCCTGTATGATGGTTTCCATAGCCTTCTGCCGGGCAATGGAATCACGCACGAATTGTTCCCTTTGCTGTTCCTTCGCCACTTTGGAATTATAAATGCTGAAACCTGCCAGAATGGCTCCAATCAGCAAGATGGCCCAGAGTGTATTTTTATTCATTTCCTTCCATTTGTTTGATCTTAGCTTCCAGCTCTGCCAGCTCCTGCTTAGCGGTATCAATCTTCTTGCAGGTGTCTGCCAGGATCTTATCTGCATTCCTTGATTTTGCAAAGAATCCCATATTGTTTTCCCAGACCGAGATCTCGGATTCAAGCTGACGGAAGCGCTGGATAAGTTTATCCCTGCCGGAGCGGTATTCATCCTGACGACCTCCTGCGCGGCCTGAACGGAAATTGCTGCGCTTTTCCGAAGCACGCTGGCTTATATGTCCAAAATGCTTGTTTATTAAATTCTTATACTCATTTTGAATTCTGTCTTTCTCCTTTCCGGGAACAAATCCTATCTGGTTCCAACGATTCTGGAAATCGCGCAAAGCTGCCGGAAGACTTGTGGCATCATCAGGATCAAAGTTTTCAATTTCCTTGAGCAGGGCTTCCTTGGCAGCCAGGTTCTCCTGGTAAACGTCGTCTATCTTTGAGAAATGCTCTGCCTTACGGGTGAAAAAAACATCACAGGCCGAACGGAAACGCTTCCATATGACATCTGCCTGTTTCCTGGGAACAGGACCAATCTCTTTCCATTGTTTCTGCAGATGGATGAGCTGGTCTGTAGTGCGCCGCCAGTCATCGCTCATGTTAATGGCTTCTGCCTGTTCACATAATGCGGTTTTCTGTGCCAGGTTATCCTGCATTTCTTTTTTGAACCTGGAGTAGAAACCGCGTTTTTCTCCGTAAAACTGATCACAGGCGGCACGAAAACGGTCATATACTTTCTGATTTTCTTTCTTAGTGGCAAATCCGATCGTTCTCCATTCTTTTTGAAGTGCTTCCAGTTCTTTGGCCTTTCTGTTCCAGTTGACTTCATCTTCTGTTGTTTCCCGGGATATGGCTTCTGCCTTTTCACAAAGGATGAGTTTGGCTTCCAGGTTTTGACGCTGCTGCTTTTTCTGTTCTTCAAAAAAATCCTGATGGCGTTTATTGATAACCGTTGTGCTCTGCTTGAAGCGTTCCCATATGGGTTCACGCAGTTCGCGTGCTATCGGTCCCGTTTCGCGCCACTCTTCATGCAGCTTTTGCAATTTATGAAATGCCGATACCACATTGGTTTCCTGGACAAGCGCCTCGGCCTTTTCACAAAGCTTTTCCTTTATTTCCTGGTTACGCTTGAAATCCAGATCACGCAATTCGTTGTTAATCTTTACATAGTCATAGAACTTCTCGACACAGTGCTGGTAAGTTTCCCAGACATCTTTTGTCCTGGACAAGGGAACAGGACCTACTTCCTTCCAATGGAGTTGCAGGGCACGGAATTCGGGGAATGTGTGATTGATGTCCTCCTGTTTTTCCAAAAGTGCCCTGATGCCTTCTATGATGGATAGTTTTTCTTCAAGATTCCTTTCCTTTTGCTCTTCTATATTGCGTAACAGGTCTGCACGCAGGACTTTGTAACGGGCATACAACCGTTTGAAAGTCGTTTCTTCCGGAGTCTCCTGAACCGGTTCCGTAGTTTCCTGCTCGGGAGCTGTGACGGGTTGGTCTTTTTTAAGCAATTTGTAGAAACAAGACTTAATGATGTCTGCGTTCTTGTGCATTTCTGTCTTGTCTTCTGCTTCTATAAGGCGTTCGAATTGAGCAAGAAGTTCAGGAATTGACAGGGACGCATAATCAATAGCATCTGTGTTCAGTGTAGTTTCAACAACTTTGTCATTTTCGGGCTTCGTGTTGTAGAATTGCTCTTCGGGAGCAGGGGTAATAATTTCAGGGTCCATCGTACTGGGAAGGAATTAGTATTTATAGCCTGCAAATGTAATGAAAAACTACAATATATTGAATAATGATTACTTTTGCCTCGCCATGAGAATTGATATTATCTCTGTACTTCCCGAATTGCTGGAAAGCCCGTTTTCGCATTCCATAGTCAAAAGAGCCAGGGAACGTTCCCTGGTACAGATCGTGGTCCATGATCTTAGGCTGTATGGCAAAGGAAAATACAGGCAGGTGGACGATTACTCCTTTGGAGGAGATGCCGGAATGGTGCTGATGATAGAACCGGTGTTCCGCCTGATGGAGGCATTGAAAAAGGAAAGAAGCTACGACGAGATCATATATACCACTCCGGATGGATTGCCCTTCAACCAGAAAGAAGCCAACAGGATCTCCTGTCTGCAGAATATCATGATTCTATGCGGTCATTACAAAGGGGTGGACCAGAGGATCCGCAACCACCTGATCACAAGGGAGCTTTCGGTGGGAGATTATGTATTGAGCGGAGGCGAACTGGCCGCAGCCGTTATTGCCGATGCGGTGGTTAGGCTGCTGCCCGGAGCACTGTCAGACCAAACCTCGGCCCTTACCGATTCTTTCCAGGATGGGCTGCTGGCACCTCCCATATACACACGGCCAGCCAATTTTATGGGCTGGAAGGTCCCCGGTGTTCTTCTGAGCGGAGACCCGGTAAAGATCAGTGAATGGCAGGAAGAAATGAGCCTGGACAGAACCCGGCGGCTGAGACCCGATCTTTTGGATGAAGCAGATAAGGGCTAAAAACCGAATCCGTCTACTTTCACTTTTATCTTGACATCCAGAACGGGAGCATCGGCCTGGCGTTGTTCAGACAATGGTATGACTACTATTGCCTTAGGAGTGGCAGGGCATATAAATTCACAACCTCCGCAACCAATGCAGATGGCCGGATTCGTTTTTGGGAATACTTTGCCTGTTCCTTCCCGCGGCGTCATTTGCACCGCTTTGACAGGACAATGCTCATCACAGGCTCCGCAATCGGTTCCAAATTTCTCTACAATACAATTTTCAAGGGTGAGTTTCACGACCCCGATCCTCATGCGTTTTTTTTCTTCCAGGGGCATGAGCTGCAAGGCCCCTGAAGGACATACCTCCTGACATTTCTGACAATCAAAGCCGCAAAATCCGTTTTCATAGGAAACGGCTGGCAATAAAAAACCCTGCCACCCGAAATCTCCCATGGCCGGTTTGATGATATGCGATGGACATGCTGCTATGCAGGCATGGCAGGCAATACATTTATCCATAAGCCTTTTGAGTGTGCCAGCTCCCGGTGGCATTGAACTGGAAATGCGAATCCGCTTGCTTTTTGATGCCCGGTTCAGCAGAACAGCTCCTGCTCCTGCCCCTGCCCCAATGGCCGCCAACAGAAAAGCCCTTCTGCCATTGCCCGGTTGCAGTGTGGTTCCGGTTTTTTGTTGACGGTTATCCCTTTTCCAGGAGAACCGGTAACGTATACCGTCGCGACGGCAGACAGAGATGCAATTCATGCATACAACGCAACGGGAGTAATCTATCACTGCGTTGCTGCAATCTATACACCCGGACTTGCATGAAATACTGCAAAGCTGACAATGCGTACAGGCAGCCTTATCTATCTGAATCCTGAACATGGATATTTTTGAAATCAGACCCATCAGGGTTCCGGCCGGGCATATGGTATTGCAGTAGAGCCGTCCCCTGAAGAAGGAAATCAGCGTAATGGTTAGCAACACTACTGCCGCTATCAGGAAAGCAGCCCAATTCCAGGCAGCGTATTGTGAGCCCCCTATCAGAGCTACAAGGGGTTTCCCCACGTTTACGGCCATCTTCCCGAAGAGGGCGTAAGGATCCAGCCACACAAGAGGCAGGGTGAAGGAAAAAGCCACAGAGATTGCCGCAGCCGACATGATCATATATCTAAGCGCATTATGCGCCTTGCTGAAACAATGCCTGTGTTTTTTTCTCCCTCTTATAAAAAGTGCGGTCCGGTTAACAATGTCCTGCCAGATTCCCAGGGGGCATAGGAAGGAACAATAAACCCTGCCAAAAATTATTGTCAGTAACAACACAAGCAACACGGTCAGCAGCCCCCCCGATGCAATCCCCAATATTGCCGGAACAATCTGTAATTTTATAAAGCCCTGCCACAAGACCGCTAAGCGGGAAGACGTGAAAAGAAAAAAATACAACAGGCCTGCAAATACTACCAGTGCAGTAATCCTGCGGAACCATCTTAGAAAGCTATAGAGGTGCATCAGAGAAGAATCCGTTTGATATTAAGTTTATCAATGTCTGTAGTTCCCAGGTTATGTTTTTCTGCCAACAGAATGTGCGATGCCTCTTCTATGGTCATGTCACGGAACTGATTGAAAAACCGGGTGGCCGCCGTATCAACAGCTACAATGTCTGAAGATACAAACAGGGCCTTGGGTGTCTGAACATCCTCCAGACTCCGGCCTTTGGGTCCGTTCTGGGTCATGATGCGGTATGCATCTACAAAATTCAGCACCGGCCTTTTGGCAAATGTTGCAGCATCTGCAATGCATTGTTGCAGATCGTTGGAATGCAAGTACCTGCGGTCCCAAACAATACCCATATAATTTTTCATGCAGATGGTCATTCTGGCTCCTCCATGATTTTTCAGAATCGGGACATTGATCCAGGCATCGCAATCCAGCAGCGCTTCGTGGATTTTCGGTTTTTTCATACGAACGGCTTTGGGCAATTCCGTTTCGCGAAAATACTTTTCTTCATGGGCATAGACCATCTGACCTCCAGCCTGTTTTACAGCTTCCTGTATGCCGCTGTTTTCGTAACAACCCCTCCATTGATCACAGGTATGGTCAAATACTTTTACTTCTGAAGCTCCTGCATCAAGACAATCCCTGACAATGGCAGCAACCAGTATGGGATTGGTGCAGGCAGCGAATTCTGGTGTTTTATCCCAGCCGATATTTGGTTTTACCACTACTTTCATCCCCGGTTTGATATACCGTTTTATACCACCCATTTCCTGAATAGCCCTGGCATATAGCTGCCCGGGTTCTCCGCCCATTACTGCTACCAGATCGGGAATATCGGCCGATTGCGGGGTTTCTGCTCCCGGGCTGTTGTTCCAGGCAAGAAGTTTGCTGTTTTTTATGCCTGCCACTCCGGCAATCGTACCAAGAATTGCTGTTCTTAAAAAATTTCTTCTTTCCATAATAATAGCTCTATTGATTACGTTTAAGGGCCGCTTGTAAAGTATTTTTTAATAAAGATATGCGTGTCATGGGACCCACACCTCCCGGTACCGGGGTAATGTAACTGCAACGTGGAGCCACTGCCTCAAAATCCACATCACCTGCAAGCCGGAAGCCCGATTTGGTGCTTTTGTCCTCAATTCGCGTGATCCCTACATCAATAACAACCGCTCCCTCTTTTACCATATTGGCCTTCAGAAAAAGAGGCCGTCCCAGGGCAGCTACCAGGATATCAGCCCTCCTGCACACTTTAGCCAGATCTGCAGTTTGACTGTGGCACAGGGTTACCGTACAATCTCCTCCGGGTCCTTTTCTGGACAACAGGTTGGCCAGCGGTTTGCCTACGATATTGCTCCTCCCTATGATCACACATTCCTTTCCGCGGGTAGGTATACGATAGTAGTCAAGCAGGTCTGAAATACCAGCCGGTGTTGCCGAAACAAATGAGGGCAGACCCAGTACCATCCTGCCTACATTGACCGGATGAAATCCGTCAACATCCTTTGACGGATCAATGGTTTCGATGATTTCCTGTTCGTTCAGATGGCCGGGCAGGGGCAATTGCACGATCAGTCCGTCTACAGCCGGATCCTCATTAAGAGTTCTGACACATTCTATCAACCCTTCCTGGCTGATGTTGGCAGAAAGTCTGTACACAGAAGAATCCATGCCAACCTGGCGGCAGTCGTTTTCTTTGTTCCTTACATAGGTAAGGCTTGCAGGATCCTGGCCAACCACAATGGCAGCCAGATGAGGTTTCCTTCCACATTCGCCTATCCACCGGGCCACTTCTCCGGCGATGTCTTTTTTCATGGCTTCGGCAGCCGCTTTTCCATCCAGCAATACCATTACCTGATTCCTCCTTTTCTTAAAGCGTTGGCCATTGAAGCACGACCTCCTGTTCCAAGTTTCTTCATCATTTTTCTTGTGTCGTCAAATTGTTTGATCAAATGGTTCACTTGCGTTATGGATGTTCCGCTCCCGGTTGCTATCCGCTTACGCCTGCTGCCATTGAGAAGGGCCGGATTATCCCGTTCTTGTGGCGTCATGGAAGCAATTATGGCTTCTATCCCCTTGAAGGCATCGTTATCAATATCGGCATCTTTTATGACCTTGGATACTCCGGGGATCATGGCCGCCAGGTCCTTAATGTTGCCCATTTTCTTGACTTGCCTTATCTGTGAAAGAAAATCGTTAAAATTAAAACTGTCCTGTGCCAGTTTTTTTCTGAGTTTTTTGCTTTCTTCCTCGTCAAATTGTTCCTGGGCCTTTTCTACAAGGCTGACTATGTCTCCCATACCCAGTATGCGGTCTGCTATACGGGCCGGATAAAACACGTCCAGGGCGTCCATTTTTTCACCGGTGCTCACAAACTTGATGGGTTTGTTCACAACGGCACGCACAGAAAGAGCGGCCCCACCGCGTGTATCGCCGTCCAGCTTGGTCAGGACAACTCCGTCAAAGTTGAGCTGTTCATGGAATGCACGGGCCGTTTCCACAGCATCCTGGCCCGTCATGGAATCCACCACAAATAAGGTCTCGGAAGGGTTAAGCGCTTTTTTTATCGCTGTAATCTCCTGCATCATGGCCTGGTCTATGGCCAGACGTCCCGCCGTGTCTACTATAACCACTCCGTACCCTTCTTTTTTTGCTTTGTCCCTGGCTTTGACAGCGATCTGTACGGGATCCATGCTGCCTTCTTCCATGTAAACATCGGTACCTACCTGTTGTCCCAGAATTTTCAGTTGTTCCATGGCAGCCGGGCGGTAAACGTCAGCCGCCACAAGCAACGGCCTCATCCCTTTTTTCTTTTTTAAATACAAGGCCAGTTTTGCCGAGAAAGTGGTTTTCCCCGAGCCCTGTAACCCTGATATCAGGACTATGCCCGGGTTGCCCTTAACATTAATTCCGCTGGTATCTCCTCCCATCAGGTCTACCAGCCGGTCATGGACTATTTTGGTCATCATCTGGCCCGGTCGCACCGATTTGAGCACTTCCTGGCCCATGGCCATTTCCTTAACCTGATCACAAAATCCCTTGGCCACCTTATAGCTAACGTCGGCATCGAGCAAAGCCCTGCGTACTTCCTTGAGGGTTTCGGCCACGTTGATTTCTGTAATCTTTCCTTCTCCCTTAAGCAATTTGAACGATCGTTCCAGCCTTTCTGTCAGGTTTTCAAACATATTTATCTGTCAAGTAATGGTTTGGGTCCTTCCCTGACAACCAGGGGTTCGGGACCTGTACAATCAATGATTGCCGAGGGGTCCTGCCCTCCCGGCCCCCCGTCTATCACAATGTCCACCAGCTCCCCGAACCTTTCATTGATCAGGCCGGGGTCGCTTGAATACCCCGGTTCTGTTTCGTCCCAGGGCAAAGAAGTGGATATTATGGGAATTCCAAGTTCCCTGAGGATAACCTGCAATATGGGGTTATCGGGGACCCTGATGCCTACGGTTTGCTTTTTTCCTTTGAACAGTTTGGGCACCTGGCTGTTTCCCTGGAGGAGGAAGGTAAATGGTCCCGGCAGATTTTTCTTGATAAGCCGGAAAACGGCGTTCCCCATAGGCCGGCAATAATTCGAAACCTGTGACAGGTCATAACACAGAAAAGACAAACGCGTAGAAGGAGTGTAATAACCTTTGATCCTTTCCATACGGGGAACACTGCTTACATGCTCTAAGGAACACCCCATGCCGTAAACACTGTCTGTGGGGTAAATCACGATACCTCCCTTTTGCAGGGTCGCAACCGTCATCTGTACCAGGCGGTCCTGCGGATTTTCGGGATAAATCTTGATATACATAGCAGGTATTATAGATCGGGGGAGTAATAAGCCGGTGCGAGCTCCCGCTGGTTGTACCGCATGCCCATTACCTGCCCGTATGCACCTGCAGAACATATAGCTATAAGATCTCCGCGGGCGGTAACGGGCAATTTGACGGCAAGGCCAAAACGGTCAGCCGATTCGCATACAGGACCTACAACATCGTATACTTCATTTTTTTGTGAATCGCTGGTAATATTGAAAATGGCGTGACTGGCGCCATATAGTGCCGGTCTTATCAGATCATTCATGCCCGCATCCAGGATGGCAAACTTTTTTCCTTTTCCGATTTTTATATACAAAACCCTGGATATGAGATATCCGGCCTGAGCTACCAAGGCCCTGCCCGGTTCAAAGTGGATTTTTTGTCCCTTCCTCACTTCAAGCTTTTCATTGATGGTCTTGAAATAAGACTC
>MWDM01000024.1 GCA_002070565.1 Bacteroidetes bacterium ADurb.Bin139 | reverse complement strand
AGAAGGGACAGATGGCTGGCGCTACAGCCTGTTCCCCGGAATGTTGAAAAATACGCGTTTTATAAGGGTTGACTAAGTAGCGATAATAGCATTCACGCCTATAAGGCCATTAATAACAGCATGTTACAAGATTTCACAACAAAACTGTTACTTACCACCTCTCCTCAAAGCAACCGGAAAAATAATTGGTGCTGCGCAGCAGCATATTATTAGCGCCAAAGGCCTTTGGCGCACCCCCTTGAAGATCAGCCTTGAAGGTCACCGGAGATGGGTGCAGTGTACGCGGTACTCATTATTCCCCCGCATAAAAATCAAGTATCCTGGAGCGGAACAGAAAATTGTATTTTGCCTGGGCAGACTCTGAGCGGGCCGTAGACAAACGCAAGCGCACCTGATCAAAGGTATATATGTTTGATCGGCCCGCCTGATATTTCTGTTCTTCAAATTCATAGGCCAGCTGTGCTGCCTGGACGGCTATTTCGGAAGTCTTGAATTTTTCCAGGGCAGCTACCGCATTATAATAAGCCTGTTGCACCTCTTTGTACAGGTCTTGTTTTGCCTGGTCCAGCAGCAATTCCTGGTTTTTAATGTTCAGGCGTGCAGAACGCACCCGGTTACGGGTGGCCATTTTGTTAAAAATGGGAATACTCAGGCTTAGTCCTATGGACTGGGCACTGTTCTGAGCCAGCTGATCTGCAAGGGAGGCATTGCTTAGCCCTGAAGCCAGGGAGTAATTGTAGTAGTATGAATTGCTGTAGCCGGCTCCCAGGCGTAAACTGGGATAATAGGCCCCGCGAGCGGCCTGTAGCACTTTTTCACTACCTTCCAGGCGGAATGCAGCCGCTTTGATGGCCGGACGCTCTGCCACAGAATGCTGAAAGACACCCGAAGGCTGGGCTAACCCTGAAGCTTCGCGCCTTGTAAACTCTTCCATATCGGGAATGGCTACCTCAAAACCTTCCACCTGACGTAGATTCATTGCCTGTGTCAGTCCGAGCAGTGATAATTGCAGGTTGTTTGCTGCGTCGGTTACCTGCATCTGCTGCTGAGCCAGTGAGGAACGGGCATCGAACAAGTCGCTTTCAGAACTTTTTCCTCCTGTTACCAGAAATTGTGTCTGTTCTACCTGCCTGCGGTTCAGCTCCAGCTGGTCAAGGGCTATCTGGTACAATTCCCTGCTTAATAAAACCTGCAAATAATTACCGGTTATAGCCAAAGACAGGTCTTCCCGGGCCCGGTTCAGGTCTTCCACCGCAGCCATGAGTTCCAGTTTCTCGGCCTTGATCTGGTTTGTCACCTGAAATCCGTTGAAAAGGTTGATGCTGGTATTTATCCCCAGCGAGGAATTGGAGCCGGTCTGGTCCTGGTATACGCCGTCCCGGTCTGGGGTGCGTCCAAAATAAAAAGTCTGGCCCATATTGGCAGACAAGTCGGGAAGACGGGAAAACCGGGCGGTTTCAACCGTTATTACCTGGTTTTCTTTGGCCAGTTCATACTGCTTTACCGCAATATTGTTTTCAAGCCCGTATTGAATGCATTCTTCCAGCGTCCAGTATTTTACTGGTGTTTGTGCGGCCAGCACTCCGGAAGCAATAAGCAGGCCGGCAAACAAAATCAAATTTTTGCTCATCATTCCCCTGTTTTATTAGTAACCAGTGCACCGCGCACCTGGTCTTCTGCGGTCAGACCTTCTTTGATTTCAACCTGTATCCCGTCACTAAGTCCCAGGACCACGGGTTTTTCTTCAAACACCTGCTTATCACCTTCCAATCCCTTGAACACATTTACAAAGGTCCCCCCGTCCCGGAAAACTACAGAACTTTCGGGGATGACCAGCACATCATAGCTGCTATCCAGTATGATCCCGGCATTGGCACTATACCCTGCCCTTACAAACACCGTATCGGGAACGGCAACTGCCGCTTTGATTTCAAAAAGAATGGCTCCGTTGTTCTCGGTGCTTTTTGGCGATATGTATTCCAGTACGGCATTGAAATGAACATCCTGGATGGCTCCTATTGTGATATCCAGGGGCATTCCTTCCCGGATGCGTCCCACCTCGGTTTCATCAATATTACCCCGGAAGATCATATCGTTCATATCGGCTACTGTGGCTATGGTTGTCCCTGCATTGAAAGTATTGGCCTGGATAACGGAATTCCCTACTTTCACGGGCACATCCAGGATCATACCCGATATGGTAGACCGTATCTGGGTGTTGCTCGCCTGGGAAGAGCGGCTGGCAATACCGTCCCGGACAATTTCCAGGTGGTCCTGGGCGTTGCGAAGCTCTTCGCCTGCCAGCTTGAGTTGTGTTTCCACATTGTCGTATTCTTCCTGGACCACAACTCCGGCCTGGTATAATTCCCTGGTACGGTCAAAGATCCGCTGGGCCTGGTTCAGGTTCAGCCCGGCTTGTGTCACCCTGGATTCTGCCGCATTTAGTGTGCTCATTTCCGGGATTACTTTAATACGGGCGATGATTTCACCCACCTTGACCATTTCTCCTGCTTCTTTATAAAGGTCCGAAACAATCCCGGAGATCTGGGGAACAATGGCTACCTGATCACGTGGTTCCACTTTTCCTGTTGCCACTGTTTTCTGTTCAATATTGCCGTTTACCGGGGTGGCCAGTTCGTATACCTCTTTCCCGGGACGGGATTTCTTCCACAGGTACACAAACGTGAACACAACACCCGCCAATAGGGCTGCAATCAACACATAGCGAAAAATTTTCTTCATTATCGGGGTATTTATTTGTTAATTTTCTTCTCGTATCGCATCTATGGCCATAACCTGTAATGCCCTGCGTGCAGGAAGGATCCCGGCTATTATCCCGCAAAGCACGATAATGGCTGCAGCCAGCAGGGCCACGGAAAAATCTATCTGCGGATTCTTAAAAAAGACATCCCCAGTCATATTCTGTAAAAACAGCTTGTCTGCCAGGTCCAGGACCAGGACACCAAATGCCAGTCCCAGAAAACCCGCTACAACCGTAAGCACGGTGCTTTCCTTGATGATCTGGAATATGATAGCAGCGGGTTTTGCACCTATTGCCCTTCGAATGCCAATTTCTTTGGTACGCTCCCTTACAGTGACCATGATGATATTGCTCACACCCACCACCCCGGCCAGCAGGGTTCCCAGCCCTACGATCCAGATGAGCAGGGCTATTCCTGTGAATAGCATTTCGAATTGCCTGAATATTTTTTCCACATTTATGCTTTCAAGGGCAAATTCATCGGTGGGAGACACGTTGTGCCGGGCTTTAAGCAAGGCCTCCACCTGGGGTTCCAGAACACTCATGCCCACATTATCATTCGCAACAACCCCTATAAGATGCACTACCGTTCCGGAGTTCTGGATTTGTTGCATTACCGTATAAGGAATGGCTATGACCTCATCGTCCCGGCCGTTGATATTCACCCCGCGAACCGCAGGTTCCGTTACACCAATGATCTGAAAATTGATGTTATACAATTTGATATATTGTCCTGTTGGATCTTCTCCGCTGTGAAAGAGCTCCTGGTATACTTTTTTGCCAACAACACACACTTTCCTTCTTTGGTGAATGTCCATGAAATTGAAATACCGCCCGTACAGGATATGTTGTGGCAGCATGTCGTTATACCGGTATGACATTCCTTTTGTATTACAGCTGGTACTTTTATCCAGGTACGATACCACTACGTTGTTTCCCATCAAAAAGGGAACCGTGTACTTTATATCCTTAATCTGGGCTTGCAGGATCAGCAGGTCTTCTTCCTGCATTTCCCAATAACGGCCTTTCTGGAATCCCTTATAGGGTTCGGTTGTGTTGTTGGTATAGAATAATGCCGAGTTTTCAGAAAAACCCTGTGTGTCAGATGCCATCCCCTCGGCCAGGCCATTACCCGCCCCTAGCATGATCACAAGCATGAAAATTCCCCAGAAGATGCCAAAAGCAGTCAACATGCTCCTTCTCTTATTGCGGGTGATGGTAACCCAAACTTCCTGCCAGCTGTCTAAATCGAACATGATTACTCGTATCTTAAAGCTTCTATGGGTTTAACCTGTACTGCCCTGCGTGCAGGCAGGTATCCGGCCATAAGACCGGCTGCAATCAGTACTATAGTGGCGGCTATGATGATGATCGGGTCTACCGTGGGATTGGCAAAGAGCACCATGTCTTCCTGGGAAGCCGGTAAATCGGGGGTGCCTATCACGTGATTCAGCAATTCTGTTACAGCAATACCCGCAAGCATGCCCAGGTATCCGAAAAACGCCGTTATCATGAGGCATTCTGTCAGAACCAGGCGTAAGATAGTACCGGGGGTGGCACCAATGGCTTTTCGTATTCCAAATTCTTTGGTCCGTTCCTTAACTGTAATCAACATGATGTTACTGATGCCCACCACCCCGGCTATCAAAGTTCCCAATCCAATGATCCATACAAACAAAGTGATGCCGTTGAATATTCCTTTGAACTGGATAAATTCGCGGGTCACATTATAAAGATAAATGGCAGACCGGTCTTCTTTCTCAAACCGGTGTTTGCGGCCAAGGGACGACCTGAGATCTGTTTCAAAAATTTCGTTCAACGCTTTTGTGTCCATCCCGTCCAGCAACATGGCCACCTGAGAATAGCCGCTTTCGGGATTATAGATCAGTTGCGCAGTTGTTAAAGGGATGCAGCTGTTTGGGTTTTGCGACATGTTGGTGTCGTGGTATACCCCAATTACCTTATATGAAACATTGTCATAGGTAATATGTTTTCCCAGGGGGTTTTTATCCTTGAAAAGCAACCCGGCCGTCCTGGAATGCAAAACAATGACTTTTCGTGCCTGGCGGATATCTGCCTGATTGATAAAGCGGCCGTTGCCGGGCCGGATATCAACCGTTTCAATATTGCTGTACCCGGGAAGTACCCCTTGCAATACACCGGGCGCGTATTCGTTTTGATAGTAAAAATTCCTGCCCCAGCGGGTAATTAAAGGAGATACATTGTAAACCTGGCTGAATTCCTTTTCCAGGTAGGGGGCGTCTGTGCTGTCCAGCTTGATCCGCCTGCCTGCCTGAAGCCCGCCGTAAGCCTGTGCCGTTCTTCCCGGCCAAAGCTTAACGAAGTTGGTTGCCATATCGGCGAAATTGAAAAGAATGCCGTTTCTGATCCCGTTTCCTGCTCCAAGCAGGATTATGAGCATGAAAATGCCCCATGCCATGGAAAAACCGGTAAGAAAAGTGCGTAACTTATTCTTTTTAAGTGTACTGAATATTTCCTGAAAATCATCAAACATGGCCGGTTTTATTATTGTGTTCAACAGATCCAATGATACCGTCCCGTATATTGATTATTTTCTGGCTCATGGCAGCCATCTCTGGATTGTGTGTTACCATCACAATGGTCATCCCCTCCCTGTTGACCTGTTGCAGCAGCTGCATAACCTCTACCGAGGTCTGTGAATCCAGCGCCCCGGTAGGTTCGTCGGCCAGTATGACCCGTGGATTCGCAACCAACGCACGGGCAATGGATATACGCTGTTTTTGTCCTCCCGACAATTCTGAAGGCATATGATCCGCCCATTCCCCCAGGCCCATACGCTCCAGGTATTCCATGGCGATCTTGTTGCGTTTGCTGCGTCTGATGCCTTTGTAATACAAGGGAAGCGCCACGTTCTCCAGGGCAGTCTTGAAAGAAATCAGATTGAAGGACTGAAAAACAAATCCTATCATCTGGTTTCTGTATATGGCAGACTCCTTTTCCGAGAGACCCTGTATTAATTTGCTGTTCAGATGATAAGAGCCTGTATCGTAATCGTCCAGAATGCCTATTATGTTGAGCAGTGTGGATTTCCCGGACCCGGATGCGCCCATTATTGCTACAAATTCCCCCTCCTTAATTTCAAGGTTCAATCCTTTCAAAACGTGCAACGCTGCTCCGTTGTAATACGTTTTGTTGATTTCCCTTAGTTTGATCATTGTCTATGTTTAATTTTAGTACCTTAATATTATTAGAATTCTGCGGGGCAAATATATATATTAATTTTGATACCTTGCAAGACAAGGTACTAAATTTTTTGATTTTTTTGCATTTGTAATAATTTTATATCTTTGGATTCAAATCTGAAAATAATGCATAGCCCTCTTTCTTATCCTTTCAAGTGTTTGTGCTATGCTCCCTGTTATTATTATTCGTATCGCTGCTCCTGACGGGGATACACAGGTGCTTTTTCCCGCTCAGGAGCATCCCGGGATAATGTGTACACATAAGACGTGCCAGGCAGCACTTTGGTTACATCTGAAGTGTATTTTTTTTTGTTTTTTTTTAATAACTCTAATTTTCAGAACCACTATGAATCCAATAAAATTCTATAAATCAGAATCCCTTCCCCTGGAGTTCCATAAAGTCCGGATCGTACAAAAAATGAACCTGGTCCCGATAGACAGACGCTTGCTGGCCATAAAGGAAGCCGGCTTCAACACCTTTAAACTATCCACCCGGGATGTGTTCCTGGACATGCTCACAGACAGTGGCACAAATGCCATGAGTGACAATCAGCTGGCCGCCATGATGCAGGCAGATGATGCCTATGCGGGATCGCAAAGCTTTGAAAAACTGAGAAAAGCCATACTGGACGTCCTGGGGAAAAAATATGTGCTCCCCACCCACCAGGGCCGGGGCGCCGAGAATGTTATCTGTCAGACCTTTATTAAACCGGGTAATGTTATTCCCATGAACTACCATTTTACAACGGCACTGGCACATATTACGGCCACCGGCGGTAAAATTGAAGAGCTGCTCTGCGACGATGCCCTGGAGCTACAATCTGACAACCCTTTCAAGGGTAATATGGACATTGAAAAGCTGGAACAATGCATTAGAAAGCACGGGGTGGAAAACATCCCTTTTATCCGGATGGAGGCTTCCACCAACCTGATAGGAGGGCAGCCTTTCTCTATCCGGAATATGATGGATGTAAGAAAGGTAGCCGATAAATACGGGATCATGCTGGTTTTGGATGCCAGCCTGATAGGTGAAAATGCCTACCTGGTCAAAATGCGGGAAGAGGAATGGAAGGAAAATCCAATGGAAGAGATCATCAAAATGATGACCTCCCTGGCAGATCTGGTCTATTTTTCTGCCCGCAAGCTTTCATCGTCCCGTGGCGGCGGAATTTGTACCAACCGAAAAGCCCTTTACCAAAAAATGGAAGCTCTGATCCCTTTGTATGAAGGGTTCCTGACTTACGGAGGCATGTCTATCCGCGAGATCGAGGCCATGGCGGTCGGATTGTACGAAACACTGGATGAAACCATTATTTGTCAAAGTCCCGAATTTATCAAATTCATGGTGACCGGGTGCATGGACCGGGGAATTCCTATGGTAACCCCTCCCGGAGTGCTGGGGGCCCACGTGGATGCTATCAAGTTCTGCAGCCATATTCCGCAGTCCCAATATCCGGCAGGTGCACTTACAGCTGCGTTTTACCTCTGTTCGGGAGTCAGGGGCATGGAACGCGGATCGGTATCCAGTGCCCGGGACGAACAAGGCAATGAAGTGCCTGCAGATGTGGAATTGCTTCGCCTGGCCCTGCCACGCCGTGTCTTTACCCTTTCGCAGGTCAAATATGCCATGGACCGGCTGCAATGGCTGTTCGACAACCGAAAACTGATAGGAGGTCTGCGCTTTACGTATGAACCTCCCGTACTCCGTTTCTTTATGGGTTCGCTGGAACCTGTTGAAGACTGGCCGGCCCGTCTTGTGGACAAGTTCCGGAAAGACTTCGGGGACAGTCTTTAAGTGCTTCCTGCCGCACTTTCTTCCACGCCGTGGAGGAAAGTGCCGTTTTTTTTTATCTTTGTGCTATGAGAAACTATCTTGTAGCATTCATCTATCTTGCCGCTCCCCTTTTGATCATATACCTGTTCCAGAATTTTCGTTTCTTTTCAAAAATCGGAACGGTCCTGATGGCTTACGGGGTAGGTATCATCATGTCTCTTTCTGGCATGATGAGGGGAGGTTCTGCAGAAGAACTGCAGCAGCTGGGCAACATGCAGAATTGGTTCATGAACCTGACGGTACCCATTGCCATTCCCCTGATGTTGTTTTCATCCCATTTCACGCTATGGTTCAAAACGCTCAATAAAACCTTAACCACGCTCCTTGCGGGGATCATAGCCATCCTGACCACAATAACGATTGCCTACTTTGTGTTCAGGAACACCGATATCCCGGATCTGGGCAATATTTCTGCCATGCTGGTGGGCATGTATACCGGAGGCGCCATGAACTTTGCTTCGCTTAAGCAGATTCTGAACGTGAGCAACAACACATATATTCTGGTCCAGACTTTTGACACAGCGCTTTCCTTCTTTCTGCTGATGTTTATTATTTCCGGCGGTTACAAAATTTTCCGCAAGATTTTACCGTACGGGAAGTCCAGGCAGGTAGCTGCCGGGCTTCCGGAGGATGCCCCTTCATTGATGGTCAAAGATAATTTCGAAGATTATTCGGGGATGCTCAAAAAAAATGTTGCCGGAAAGCTTCTGATTGCCCTGCTGCTATCTGTTGCCTGCCTGGGTATAGGAGCCGGGATTTCAATGCTGGCAGTTTCAAGCCTGAACGAGCTGATCATAATCCTGACCATCACCACCCTGGCCATTGCTGCGTCTTTCTGGAAAAAGATCCGGGAAATTTCCAAAACCTTTGAGTTGGGGATGTACTTCATCCTGGTTTTCAGTATTGTGATTGCCTCCCTTTTTGATGTCCGGACACTCTTCCTGAGGGAAAGCATGAATACACTTGCCCTTGTGGCCTTTATCCTGGTCGTTTCAGTGTTATTGCATTTAATTCTGGCACGGGTCTTCCGGGTAGAAGGAGACCTGTTCACCGTATCCCACATAGCGCTCCTGTTCTCACCTCCCTTTGTGCCCCCTGTGGCTTCTGCCATGAAAAACCGCAGGGTGATGGTCAACGGCATTATAATAGGACTTATAGGTTATGCCTGCGGCACCTACCTTGGAACCATCATGGCAGAGCTCTTTAAATGGATTGGATAAATTAACAACCTCACCTATGAAAAAAACGTATCGACTTTTTATAGCGCTGCTGTTTTGCTCTGTTGCCTTACAGACTGCCGCGGCCGACAAAGACAGTACTGACGTCATTAAGAAAGGCTGGACTTTCGGGGCACTTCCCAGCATCGGGTACAACTCGGACCTGGGCTTCCAGTACGGAGCCTTGGCAGAAGTGTATTATTACGGGGATGGTTCCATGTTCCCCCAGTACAAACATCTGATGTACGTAGAAGTCAATTACACCACCAAGCGATCCGGATTGTTCCGCTTCTTTTACGATTCCAAATACCTGATCCCAGGGATACGCGTGACTCTTGATTTGAGTTATGTTCCCGAGGCGATGGCCGATTTTCTGGGTTTCAACGGGTATCGCTCTGTTTACAATCCCGCGTGGGAAAAAACCGGTGAGACCGGTTATCTCTCCCGTGCCTTTTATAAGATGAAAAAAGACTTTTTCAGAGCCACGGCCGATTTCCAGGGAACCATTGCCGGCAATCTTTCATGGAATGCCGGGCTGGGTGTATTCAACTACAGGGCCGACGAGGTAAACATAGATTTTATAAACCGGAACAAAGACGAGAATAAAAAGCTGCCTGCGACAGATGTTCAGCCCACCCTATACAATTACTATGACCAATGGGGCCTGATCAAAGCCAATGAACTGCACGGCGGAACCCATCCTTTTGTACGGGCCGGCCTTACCTTTGATACCCGCAACCGCCCCAACAATCCCGGCCGGGGCATCTGGGCCGATGCTTTTCTCACCTATTTTAGTGCCTTCGGAGATCAAAAAGAATACAACCACCTGACCCTGAATGCCTCGTTCCGTCACTATGTGCCCGTGTGGGGAGACAGGATCATCTTTGCCTACCGCCTGGGCTACCAGGGATCGCTTTGGGGAAACACCCCGTTTTACATGAAAAATTACATGGCTACCCTGTTCACCAAACGCGCCAATTATGAGATGCTCGGCGGAGCCAACAGCCTGCGCGGGATCGTACGCAACCGGGTGACGGGCGATGGGTATGCCTATGCCAACGTGGAGTTCCGGGTCAAGCTGGTTTCATTCCGGATCGCACGCCAGGCCTTTTACATAGGTATCAACCCCCTGTTTGATATCGGGTACATCACAGATCTGGTGGAATGGAACCGTTCCGAGCCCGAACTGCGTGCCCTGACGGCCGCCTGGGGTGTGGAATACGATGATTTCTTCTCGGCTAAAGACGGATTTCACATGAGTGCGGGGGCCGGACTGAAAATTGCCATGAACGAGAATTTCATCTTATCGGTGGACTTTGCCAAGGCTTTCAACCGCCAGGATGGAAACACAGGACTTTACATCATGCTGGGTTATATGTTCTAAAAAGTTGGCGTTATGAAACGAAATGGGTTCACTGCCATTTTCCTGATTGTTTCCCTGCTTATGCTGCGGGGGGAGAACAGGCAGCAATTGACCCGTTTGCTGGACAACCTGGACAAGCAGCTTGAACTCAGCGCCACTTATGAGCAGAACCGCCTGCAACGGATCAATGCACTAAAGAGTGTTATCCAGCAGCAGAACCTGTCGCCGGAACAAAGTTTTGGCTTTTATCAGCAATTGATAGACGAATACAAAGCCTATAACTATGATTCCACCATGCATTATATAGAGGCTTGTGCTCAACTGGCCTCGATGCTCAACAACAAGACTTATCAAGACCAGATACGGATCCGCCGGGGTCTGATATTTGCCACTTCCGGAAATTTTCTCGAATCGAGCGATATCCTTTATAACGAGATAGACTCCCTTGACCTGGATCCTGCCCTCTTGCCCGGGTATTATGTTGCCTTGCAAAGGCTGGCGGCAGAACTGGCAGAATATTCCACAGATCCTGCCACCAAGCGAATTTATACCGGCAGGCGGGCTTATTATCGCTCAAAGATCATGGAACAGACCAACCCGCAATCCGATGAACACCTGTATTACCTGTTCCAGGATGCCTATGAGACAGGGAACCTGTCCAGGGCAGACAGTCTTTCTGCCGTCCTGGTGTCCAGACATAAGGAATCCAGCCATTCTTATGCCATATACGCATACCACCGCTCCACCGTGTTCCAGAACCTTGGGCAAGAAGAACTCCAGATGGAATGGCTGGCCCGTTCGGCCATGGCCGATATCCAGTCTGCAGTCAGGGACCATGCTTCCCTTACACGGCTGGCAACCGTTCTCTTTGAAACCGGCGGCAATATTGACCGGGCCTTCCGGTACATAGACATTTCCCTTGCCGATGCCCTCTTCTACAATGCAAAGCTCCGGCCGTGGCAGGTGGCTGGTGTGCTTCCCCAGATTGAAAAGGCCTACCAGGCAAAACAGGTAACACAAAACAGGCGGGTCTGGGTATTTCTCATTTCCATCAGTGCCCTGGTCCTGGTGCTGGTTTTTGCCTCGGCATACCTGGTCAAACAAGCACGGCGGACCATACGTGCACACAGTTCCCTGAGGGATATCAACAAAAGAATCGTCGCCCAAAACAAGGAATTGAACCGCGTTAACAGTCAATTGCAGGAACTCAACCACCAGATAGCCGAATCAAATCGTGTTAAAGAGGGATACATTGGGCTGTTCCTGGCTATTCTTTCCGATAACCTGGATAAGATGAAGGATTTCCGGGCCTATGTAAAACGATCCATACGCTACGGAAAGACCCAGGAACTGAACGAGGAATTGAACAATACCGAATGGGCAGAAGAGGAGGTGGCAAATTTTTACAGGACCTTTGACACGGCATTCCTGGAGCTTTACCCGTCTTTTGTGCAGGATTTCAACGCCCTGCTTGTTCCTGAAGAACAGATCGTCCTGAAAAAAGGAGAACTTCTGAATACCGAACTACGGATTTTTGCCCTAATCAGACTGGGTATTAAAGATTCGGGGAGAATCGCCTCGCTGCTCAGGTATTCTGTCAACACCATTTACAATTACAGGGCAAAGATCAAGAACGCGGCACTGGGCGCGCGGGACGATTTTGAAAATCGGGTTTCATCCCTCTAGGTCCACTTTTTTTTTGGAAAAATATAAAGCAGGCCGCTGTATTTCAGCGGCTTATATTTTTTTTACCGTCCTGCATTCCACTAAATTACCACTATGAAAAAAGGCAGGTTCTATATTTTTTATTTTTGATAAAATCTCCAACTAAACTAAACTTAACTAAAACAAAACATGAAAAAGCTATTGACCCTTTTGTTTTTAGGACTAAGCTGTTCTGCTTTCGCACAAACGGTGAAAGTAAGCGGCACGGTAACCGGGAGTGACGGAACCACGTTGCCCGGCGTTTATGTGATGGAAGAGAATACTTCTAATGCCGTATCTACAGATCTGGACGGATATTATTCCCTGGACGCGAAGGTTGGAAGTAACCTGCTCTTTTCATACATAGGCTATAAAACACAAATCATTCCCGTTACGGGCGCAGCGGTCATCAACGTGATCCTGGAAGAAGACTCTGCCCTGCTGGAAGAAGTGGTTGTGGTAGGTTACGGCACCCAGAAAAAAAGTGTTGTTACCGCCGCCATTGCCAAAGTGTCTTCCGATGATTTGAAAAATGTGGCGCCGGTCAGGATAGACAACGCCCTGAAAGGCTTGACTTCCGGCGTAACAGTAACCTCTTCCTCGGGACAACCGGGGGCCTCGGCACGTGTGCGCGTGCGCGGCGTGGGCACCATCAACAACTCGGAGCCTTTGTATATTGTAGATGGGATGCCCATTGGCGGTGGCATAGATTACCTGAACCCCTCCGATATCCAGTCTATAGAGGTGCTTAAAGACGCGGCTTCAGGAGCCGTTTACGGGGCACGGGCTGCCAACGGTGTTATCCTGGTGACCACCAAATCGGGACAAAAAGGAGCCACCCGCGTCACGTATGATTTTTCCTATGGTTTCCAGAACCCCTGGAAAGAGTATGATGTGCTCAATGCCACAGAATATGCCCTCCTCATGAACGAGGGGTATCTGGCGCAGGGCAAAGCCCCTGTTTACAGCGACCCTTATGCTTTGGGAGAAGGTACAGACTGGCAGAAAGAAATCTTCAACTACAATGCTCCCCAGATCAACCACCAGCTGACCATCAGCGGAGCTTCTGAAAAGGTGAGTTATTACATTTCGGCAGGGTATTATTCGCAGGACGGTATTGTGGGTGGCAATTTCAACCGCTCCAATTACGAACGCCTGACCATCAGAACAAACAACACGTACACCCTGATGGACCAGTCTGCAAAAAGGAATTTCCTGCACAAATTCACCATGGGCATCAACGCCGCCTATTCCAGGAACACTTCCTTTGGGATTACCACCAACTCGGAATTCGGAGGACCTTTAGGCTCGGCACTGGGCATGGCCCCCACCTTGAAGGTTTACGCCGATGATCCTGAAGCGCTGCTTGCCGAACACCCCACTGTCGTGAAGGATCCCAGGAACGGGAAGCCCTTCAGCATTGTGGAAGGGAGTATTTACAACGAGATGGTTAATCCCCTTGCTTCCCTCAGCCTGCCAGGAACTAAAGGCAACTCGGATAAATTGGTTTCCAATTTCTGGGGCGAGCTCTCCATCTGGGATAACCTGAAAATCAAAAGTTCCCTGGGTATAGATTTGGCCTTCTGGGGAAATGACGGCTGGAGCCCGGCCTACTTCCTGTCCACGAAAAATTTCCGCGAGTACTCGGAGGTCTGGTCTTCCATGAACCGCTCCCTGGTATGGCAGGTGGAAAACGTGCTATCCTATGAAAAGCAATTCGGCTCCCACTTTATCCAGGCTCTTGTAGGACAGTCGGCACAGGGCAACATGGGACAGAACCTTTCGGGAGGTAACCGCTACCTGCAGGAAGAGGATCCCTATAAGGCCAACATGGGATTTGCAACAGGAACACAGGAATACCAGACAGCCAGCGGGTACGTCTATACCCCGCACCGCTTGGCATCGCTCTTTGCCCGTGTCAGTTACAACTTTGCAGAAAGATACATGCTGCAGGCCACGGTGCGCCGGGACGGGTCTTCCAATTTCGGCCTCAATAATTTGTACGCCATTTTCCCTTCGGCCTCTGTAGGATGGAATTTCACGAATGAAAACTTCCTGGCAAACAGGCCCCAATGGTTCTCCACCGGGAAACTACGGGCCTCCTGGGGGAAAAACGGGAATGAATCCATAGGACAATTTAAATACACTACCACCATGGCATCGGGTAACAACTACCCGTTTGGCAATCCGGGTGTGGTCAATACGGGAGCCAAACCCAACGGTTTTGCCAACGCAGACATACGCTGGGAAGAATCCACCCAGACAGACATTGGCCTGGACCTGGCGTTTTTCAGCAGTGCACTCACTTTTTCTGTGGACTGGTATAAGAAAAAAACCACAGGCATGCTGATGGATATCCCCGTTCCCGCCTATTCGGGTGACAGCGCTCCAACAGGTAACGTAGGTATCATGGAAAACAGCGGCTGGGAATTTGATCTCAGGTACCGCTTTAGCCTGGGTGATGCCCATTTTAACGTCGGAGCAAACGCCACTTACCTGAACAACCTGCTGGTGGAACTGGGGAATGAAAACGGATGGCAGAATTACGACTCCCACAAGATAGGGACACTTACCCGCGCTCAGAACGGCTATCCCTTCCCCTTCTTCTACGGGTGGAAAACAAACGGCCTGTTCCAGAACTGGGCAGAAGTAGAAGCAGGTATCCAGCCAAACGCTCAGCCGGGAGACGTCCGTTTTGTGGACATAGACAACAACGGGGTCATCAACGACGATGACAGAACCATGATTGGAAAAGGAATGCCTGACTGGTCATTTGGTTTTAATCTGGGATTCAACTGGAAAGGATTTGACTTCAACGCTTTCTTCCAGGGTGTCTACGGCGTGGACGTATATAACGTCACAAGGCGTACAGACCTTTATTACATAAACCTGCCTTCCTACATGATGAACCGCTGGACAGGAGAAAACTCATCGGACAGGATCCCGCGTTTCTCCTTTGAAAGCGCCAATGAAAACTGGCGCGCCTCGGATCTGTGGGTTGAAGACGGTTCTTACCTGCGACTGAAGAACATCCAGCTGGGTTATACACTGCCTTCCCACCTTACGCGTAAGATTTTCATTGCTAACCTTCGTATCTATGTGGCAGGTGAAAATATCCTGACTTTTACCAATTATTCCGGATTTGATCCGGAAATCGCTTCGGGAGGTACCTCACTGGGTATCGACCGCGGGGTTTATCCGCAATCAAAAGTCTACACACTGGGTATAAATCTTACTTTCTAATCCTGAAAAAGCTACTATTATGAAAAAGATAATCTTGATATTAAGTACGGTCTTTGCCCTGGGTCTTTATTCCTGTTCAGACAGTTTCCTGGTTGTAGAATCCAAGAGTTCCATTCTGGAAAGCGACTACTACAAATCGGCCGACCGGCTCTATTCCGGGCTGGTTGCCGCATACGACCCCCTGCAATGGTTCGATTATTTCTACCAGTACAACTCCCTGAACATGATTTCTGACATCATGGCAGATGACATATACTGTGGCGGATCCAACGAGGGCGACCAGCCCATCCTGGTGAAGACACATTACTACACCGCTACCCCTACCGATGTCCCCAATATGATCTGGACTACGGCGTATTCGGGAATAAACAGATCCAACATTGTGATAGCCAAAGCCCCGGATATAGAAATGGACGAATCTCTCAAAGCCTTGTATGTAGCCGAAGCTAAAGTGTTGAAAGCTTACTATTACAATCTGCTGTGGAAATTCTGGGGTAACATTCCCTATTACGACGAGAACCTCTCGTTCCCTTACATTTGTGATCAGATGCAGGCAGACCAGGTGTACCAGAGCGTGATAACGATCATGGAAGAAGCCCTGGCTGCAAATGTGCTTCCTTTGAAGGCAAAGGTTGGGGAAGAAGGGCGCATTACACGCGCCATGGCCTATATGCTCTATACAGAAATGGTCTTGTACCAGAACGACGAATCCCGTTTTGGGAAAGCCCTGCAATACATGAAAGAGATCATAGATTCAAAACAGTACTCCCTGGTGAGTGACTTTAAAGGTATCTGGGAAGAGAGCGGTGAATGGGGACCCGAATCCATATGGGAGATCAATTACATCTCTGAAGGCGGTGTGCGCGACTGGGGAAATCCCATTGCCACCGGAGGTTCTGTATATCCTGTTCTCATTGGTATCCCAGGATATGTGGGAAATGCATTTTGCGACGGCTGGGGATTCAGCCCCGTGGCCGAATCGGTTTACACCATGTATGACCAGGAGGATATCAGGCGGGATGGAGGCATCCTGAATTTTTCAAAACATGCCTCTGAAACCGGGGCCAGTTATACAGCCCGCTGGCAGAACACCGGGTATTTCCTGTTGAAATACATAGGAAGAAAGAACGGGAACCATGGTTATACCGCAGACCCCAACCTGAACTATGGCAACAACCAACGCGTGTACCGTTATGCCGAAACCTTGCTCAATGCGGCAGAATTAATTGTCAGGGGCGCCGGCAGCGGTGATGCCCAGTCTTACCTGAACCAGATACGGACAAGGGCCAAGGTGGCGCCGGTTTCGGCCACCCTAGACAATATCCTTGAGGAACGCCACCTGGAATTCATGGGAGAAGGCAAACGCTACTGGGACCTTGTGCGGAGTGGAAAGGCGCAATCGGTCCTTACTGCAGACAAACACCTGTATCGTACCGTTAGCTGGACTCCCCAGAAAAAGTACTGGCCTATTCCCCAGTCAGAAATTGACAAGAGTGCAGGTACACTGACTCAAAATCCTTATTAGAGACAGACTATCAATAAAGAATACAGAAATGAAAAAAACAGTATATAAGTTTTCCTGGATCCTGTTGTTTCCGCTGTTGTTCGCCTGTACGCAGCCCGAATACCTGAAGCCGGACAAATCCCTTGTTCCCAAAGCTGCAGATATTCAAGTGAATGTCACATTGTCGTACGACGAGAACTTCCTGACAGAAGCCATTTTTGAATACACGGCTCCGGCCGGGACTATGCCGGTCTTTATTTTTGACGGAAAAGACTATGTTACTAAAAACATCGTGACCAGGATATACAAGAAAGCCGGCACCTATGCCGTGGAAGTCAAGGCATTGAATTCACACGGGATGTCTGACGGATCCAAGATGGTAGAATTTGTTGTGGAACACGATTACATTCCCCCATACGATCCGGCCGGGGATATCCGTTTAATTTCGGGCGGATCGGAAAAGACATGGGTCATGGATAAAGCCACCAAGGGACACCTGGGCTGCGGACCCAGCGGCTCCATGGGTCTGGACTGGTGGAGTGCCAATCCCTTTGAAAAAGAGGGCTTCAGCATGTACGACAACCAGCTCACTTTCTTCTCAACCGGTACGTTTAAATTTGATCCTGTTGACGGCATGATCTATGTCAACGCCGGATCAGGATATGAGACTGCTTACAAGACGGCCGAGGAGGATTATGTGGCACCGGCTCCGGTGGGAGAAGGAACATACATTTTTGAAATGGAAGGAGACAATACGTTCCTCAAATTCCCCGCCGGCTCCATAATTGGTTACATCCCCAATCCGGAAGCACTCACCAATCCCACCTACAGGATCATTACCCTGACCGCCTCGGTCCTGGAACTGGTCATTGACAACGGTGGAATAGCCTGGCATTTCCGTTATGTGCCGTTGGATCCCGGAGCTTCACTGACCGATGAGGAAAAACTGACAGGAGGCACCTCCAAATCCTGGAAATGGAACTTCATGGCCCAAGGTCACCTGGGATGCGGAGAACCCGGAACCAACGGGCTTAACTGGTGGAGCGCCGCCCCGCTGGAAAAAATGGGTGTAGGGATGTACGATGACATCCTCACCTTTGCCATTGACAAAACATACACCATGGACCCGGGTGCCGGAGGTACCATCTATGTCAACAAGGACAGCGGACTGCGTCCCGACCTGAATCCTGGCGACGGAAATGATTATGCCATTCCTTATGAAACGAAGACCACCACCTGGAACCTGTATACCGAAGGTGGCGTGATGTACCTGGAATTCCCGGCAGAAACAGTGGTGGGATACGTTCCCAATCCGCAAGGCTATGCCTCCCCGCGTTTCCGCGTGCTCACATTGACAGCCAACCTGCTGGAACTGGCACTGGACGGTCCGGGGATCACCTGGCACTACGCCTTTGTGCCCTCGGCTTTTGAGGGTGACGAGGTCAGTGCCGGTAATTATGCAGCCGGACTGGTTGGGTCCTGGACATGGGAACCCTCCGTGCAGGGGCACTTTGGCTGTGGCCCGAGCGGAGGCACGGGATTGGAATGGTGGAGTGCTCCTGCCTACGACAAACAGGGGGTTGGTTTGTATGACGATATCCTAACCTTCAAGGCAGACGGTTCGTACCAATTCGATCCGGGTCCCGGAGGCACCATCTATTGCAACTGGGAATGCGGATTCCATCCTGAATTTGGTACAGGCCAGCAAAATGTGGATTATGCCGTTCCTGTGGAAGTCCAGACAGCTACCTATGTCCTGGAAGACGGGATGATCAGGTGGCCGGCAAATACTTTTGTCAGCTACATACCCAATGCACAAACGCTTGCAAACCCTGTTTACAAGATCATAAAGATGACTGCGTACATTCTTGAACTGGTCACAGACAACGGAGGGATTGCCTGGCACTACCGTTTCCAGAGATACGTTAAATAAACAACAACTATGAAAAAGCTCTTTTTTATAATAGCTTCCATAACCCTGGCCACCTGCGGCTGTAACGGCGGCAGCGGGCCCGTGCCAGACGACACTCCGCAAATAAGCCTTTCGGCAGAACAACTGGAATTTGGGTTTACGGCCCAATCCGGGATCCTTAAAGTGACATCCGACAGGGAATGGGGCGTTGCCTCTGACCAGGAGTGGTGTACCACATCTCCCACAGGGGGCCTGGAAGGACAAACAACCCTGACGGTCAATGTAACCGATAACAGGAGCGGAAAGGACAGAAGGTGTATTTTATCTTTTCGTTCGGGCAATTATAAAAAAGAGCTTACCCTTGTGCAACACCTCAATCCTGCAGACACAACAACGGTTGTGGATCCCGGGGTTGAGGTGCCCGCAGGGTATAAACTCGTATGGCGGGATGAATTTGACAAACTGGACCCTACGGAATGGTGGTTTGAAACAGGAGGCGGCGGATGGGGTAATAACGAAATTCAGCGGTATATTCCTGCTGTTGAAGGAAAAGACACATGTGCCTCGGTTTCCGGCGGAATTCTCAGAATCACTGCCAGACAATCCGGAAGCGAAGTGCTGTCTGTAAGAATGAACACACAGCGCAGCTGGACTTACGGCTATTTCGAGGCCCGCCTCAAGCTCCCGGCAGGGAAAGGCACCTGGCCCGCTTTCTGGATGATGCCCCGGAATTTCAAGGCATGGCCCGATGACGGCGAAATCGATATTATGGAACATGTGGGTTACCGCCCTAACTGGATAAGCAGCGCCATTCACTGCAAAAGCTACAATCACGCCATTGGTACCCAGAAGACTGCTGAAAAATTTATCGCCACTGCCCAGAGTGAATTCCACACTTACGCCGTGGAATGGACAGCAAATGCCATTTACGGGTATGTAGACGGCATTCGTTATTTTACCTTCACCAATGACCAGAAAGGAATATATGACACCTGGCCTTTCTACAAACCCTTTTATCTGAAACTCAACCTGGCCTGGGGAGGAAACTGGGGTGGTGCAGAGGGAGTTGATCCCAAAGCCCTTCCGGCAACCTATGAAATTGATTACGTACGCGTTTTCCAGAAATAATAATCTTACTTCCATGACACCGTTAAAAAAGTTATTCCCGCTGTTTCTCTGTTTCTTACTGGCATGGTCCTGTGTACCCGCTGCAAAAAAAAAGGACAGAGACATTGAAAAAAAGATCACCGGCCTGGTATCAAAAATGACCCTGGAAGAAAAAATTGGACAGATGACCCTGGTATCTTGCTCCAATATACCCGAGGACGAACAGTTTTCTGAAGCTTTACGCAAAGGACATATAGGATCTGTTATCAACGAGGTGGACCCTGCCCGGGTGAATTCTTTCCAGAAAATTGCGGTAGAAGAATCCCGCCTGGGTATACCCCTTATAGTGGGGCGGGACGTGATCCATGGATTTAAGACAATATTCCCGATTCCCCTGGGACTTGCAGCCACATTCAATCCATCACTGGTGGAGCAAGGCGCCCGTGCAGCAGCCATGGAAGCCACTTCTGCCGGGGTGCGCTGGACTTTTTCACCCATGCTCGACATTTCCAGAGATCCGCGCTGGGGAAGGATTTCCGAGGGATTCGGTGAAGATACGTACCTTGCCTCGGTCATGGGAGTGGCCATGATAAGAGGGTATCAGGGAACCGATCCGGGGGATCCCACAAGCCTGGCAGCCTGCGTAAAACACTTTGTAGGTTACGGAGCAGCTGAAGGAGGGCGGGATTATAACAGCACATTCCTTCCTGAACGGGTATTGCGCAATGTGTACCTTCCGCCCTTTTTGGCGGGGATTCAGGCGGGTGCAATGACTCTTATGACTTCATTCAACGACAACGATGGGGTTCCCATGACCGGGAATCGTTTCCTGGTGCGTGACCTGCTGCGCGATGAATGGAACTACAACGGTTTTGTGGTGAGCGACTGGGCCTCTGTCAATGAAATGATACCCCATGGATTTGCTGCAGATCAGGCACATGCAGCCAGGCTTGCCCTGGAGGCCGGTGTGGATATGGATATGATGTCTTTTGCCTATATCACGCAACTGGAGAAGCTGATTAAAGAGGGTGCGGTTTCTGAAAAACTTGTAGATGAGGCTGTGAGGAATATCCTGCGTGTAAAATTTCTGCTGGGATTGTTTGACAATCCCTACGTACAGGAAGACCTGCACAAAGAAATGTTCTACAACCCCCATCATATGGAATTGTCCAGGCAAAGTGCTGTCCAGAGTGCCGTTCTGCTATGCAACGACGGGACACTTCCCCTGGATGAACAAAAAATAAGATCAGTACTCGTTACCGGCCCTATGGCCGATGCACCATACGATCAGCTGGGAACCTGGGTTTTCGATGCCCTGGAACAGACAACCGCCACCCCCCTGAAAGCTATCAGGGAGCATTACGGGCACCAAATGCGCGTTATTTATGAGCCGGGATTAAAATATTCCAGGGATAAAGACCGATCGGGTATAAGGAAAGCCGTTGCATCTGCCCGCGCTGCCGATGTTGTGATTGCTTTTGTGGGTGAAGAATCCATCTTGTCCGGGGAAGCTCACTGCCTGGCCAGCCTGGACTTGCAGGGGGCACAGGACGAACTGATAGAGGCGTTACAATCTACAGGCAAACCCGTCATTACAGTGGTTATGGCCGGCAGGCCCCTGACCATAGAAAAGGAAATATCGGCAAGCAATGCCCTGTTGTACTCGTTCCACCCCGGGACTATGGGCGGAGTGGCCCTGGCAGACTTGATTTTCGGGAAAGAAGTTCCCAG
Organism: Bacteroidetes bacterium ADurb.Bin139; assembly: GCA_002070565.1. Classification (GTDB taxonomy): domain Bacteria; phylum Bacteroidota; class Bacteroidia; order Bacteroidales; family UBA932; genus DMER64. The sequence continues at coordinate 4,104 of MWDM01000024.1, read as the reverse complement.
CGGCAGGCTGCCCGTGACCTTCCCCAAAACGACAGGTCAAATCCCCCTTTACTACAACCATAACAGGACCGGGCGGCCGTTCCTGGGCAATGAAACCATGCTGGATCAGATCCCCCTGAAAGCCGGACAGACATCTTTGGGCAATACCAGTTTTTATCTGGATGCCGGTGCTGCTCCGCTCTTTCCGTTCGGATTCGGACTATCCTACACCACATTTGCCTATACCAACATCAGGATTGACCAGGTTTCATACACCCAGAAAGATACACTTACATTGTCCTTCGACCTGACAAACACAGGGAAGGCCGCCGCCACAGAAGTGGCCCAGCTCTATGTGTGCGATAAAACAGGTTCTGTCACCCGTCCTGTCAAAGAACTGAAACGGTTTGAAAGGATAGCCCTGGAACCGGGAGAAACCCGGTCTGTGAGCTGGGAACTGCCAATCAGTGAACTGGCATTCTGGAATCTGCAAATGAAGCGCGTTGTGGAATCAGGACAATTTGAACTGTGGGTGGCCGGGGACAGTGATTCCGGAGAACCTGTACTGTTTGAAGTCAATAATTAGTTCCGGCACTTCCTGGGCGTACGTTTTTTTATATATTTGTACGCATGTATGAACAACTATTAAATCTGGACCCCATCCGGCTAAACTTCTCTGCCAATGGGATGAGGGTAATCAACTTTGTTTTGGCGCTAGTAATGTTTGGGGTTGCGCTTGGCATCAGGCCGGCTGAATTCAAAACTGTATTCAAAAAGCCCAAATCGGCCATCCTGGGACTCGTCTGCCAATTGATCCTGCTCCCGGCCATGACATTCCTGCTGATCGTGGTACTAAAAGACCACATCACCCCCATGGTCGCCATGGGTATGATCCTGGTGGCATCCTGCCCGGGAGGAAACATATCCAATTTCATGTCTTCCCTATCCAAAGCGAACGTTGAATTGTCGGTAACCCTAACAGCTATCACCACCTCTACAGCCACCTTCATGACCCCCTTTAATTTTGCTTTCTGGGGGGGATTGTACACCCGTTTTTTGAGCAGAAGTGCCGGCACAGCCCTGCAGACATTGCACATAGATCTGTGGCAAACCTTCGAGACTGTTTTTATCCTGCTGGGAATACCCCTGATCCTGGGTATGTTGTTTGTTCATTATTTCCCGAAGACAGCAGAGAAACTGAAAAAACCCATGCAGATTTTTTCTTTGTTGTTCTTTATTGCCTTGGTGGTCATGTCTTTCAGTAATAATTTTGACCTTTTTATCCGGTATATCTTTTATATTTTTATCATTGTATTCATACACAATGCGCTTGCGCTGGGAATTGGCTATGGGGTTGGAACTGCTTTCCGGATACCCTATAAAGACAGGCGAACGATAACCATAGAAACGGGGATCCAGAATTCGGGACTGGGTCTTGTACTGTTGTTTAACCCCAAGATCTTTCCTCCCGAACTAGAGTTGGGCGGCATGTTGTTTGTCACCGCCTGGTGGGGTGTCTGGCATATCATTTCCGGCCTGGGAGTTTCTTTATTATTCAACCGGAGCGACGCCCGCAAGACGCGTAAAGCGGTTGTTTAATGATGTATTATGGGTAAAAGACGTAATAAAAGGATCTACGAGAGAAACATTTACTATACCGTACTTAAGTATTACGTCGGTCTTTTTTTCAGATTATCATACGGCAAACGTGAATACCACGGAATAGATAAGCTCCCTACAGATGGTGCGCTAATTTTTGCCCCCAATCACACCAATGCCCTGATGGATGCTATGGCGGTCCTGGACCTGGATAACCGTCCCAAAGTCTTTGCCGCCAGGGCCGACATATTCAAGAAACCCCTGCTGGCCAGAATTTTCTTTTTTTTGCGTATCATGCCCATTAACCGGATCCGGGACGGACGCAGTACCCTAAAGGATAACGATCAGACAATCAAGAATTCGGCTGAGGTTCTGAAAAACAATGTTCCTTTTGTGATCCTTCCCGAGGGGACCCACCGCCCCATGCACAGCCTGCTTCCCCTGGGAAAGGGTATTTTCCGGATCGCTTTATTGGCAAATGAAGAGATCGCCGGAGAAAAACCCGTGTACATTGTCCCCATGGGCCTTGAATACGGCAACTTCTTCCGTTACCGTTCCTCGCTCCTGCTTAATATTGGAGAACCCATAAATGTGACACAATACGTGGCCGCCCATCCCGGCAGTGAAGATCCGGTCATCATGAACAATCTTAAGGAGAGACTGCAGGAGTCCATGAAAAAGCTCATATTATACATTCCCGATGATGCCTATTATGATGCTACCTGGGAATTGTGCAACATGTCCTGCTCTTCGAGGATAAGGCAACTGGACCTGAACCCGAATAGCCTGATAGACCGGCTTACGGCCAACCAGCATACCGTACGCCTGATCTGGGAACGTAGGGAAAAGGATCCCAAAACAAGCAAACAGCTTCTGGAAGAAATTGACCGGTTTGCGCTCCAAAGAAAAAGAAAACGTATAAGTATGGCTTCCGTGGCCAATCCCCGCCCGGACCTGTCACTGGCTTCCCGGTTGTTTTTTCTGGTTCTTCTTTTTCCCTACTTTCTGGCTTGTACGGTTATTTCCGGCCCTACCCTGTTATTAACCCGTCTGATCTGTTCCAGGATGGAGGACATGGCTTTCCATAATTCTGTAAGGTACGTGACAACGCTCCTGGTATGGACGTTAACCTTACTGGTCTCCTTTTTTGTTTTATTTGGTCTTATAGCCTGGGAATATGCACTGGCGGCAATCATAGTCTTAATCCCTGCACCCCTGGTTTTCTACGAATATTACAAATGGTTACGTACCGTACGATCTGATTTCAGGTGGCTGCGGGCTGGTGACATGCGTAAGGATAAAGAGCTTTTTGTGCAATGGATACTGTAATCCAGATCCTGGCCGTTCTTCTTGGTGTCATGGGACTACTTGGCTGCCTACTGCCGGTTTTGCCCGGTCCTCCTTTAAGCTTTCTTGCTTTGCTGCTTCTTTTTTTTAAAAGTGACAGCACCATGCAATGGACCTTCCTGCTGCTATGGGGGATCATAACCCTTGTGGTCACTATCCTGGATTATGTTGTCCCGGGTACTTTCACCAGATTGACCGGGGGCAGCCGTGCTGCTACAGGCTTTGCCACCGCAGGCATGCTCCTGGGGATTGTATTCTTTCCTCCTGTGGGGATGATCATCGGGGCTTTTTTAGGGGCTTTGCTGGGAGAAGTTCTTTACGGCCGTAAAGAAGGAGGATTGTCCAAATCCCTGAAGCCGGCCCTGGGTTCATTTTTAGGATTTTTAGTGGGAGTAGGTCTTAAATTTACAGCCAGCGGCATCATGATGTATTACATCATCCGTTACCTTTGAAAGGGATTTCAATGACCTGTCCGTCATAGGCAGGACAAATCCCCGGGGGGAGCATACAGGCCAGTTCCCGGTGGGGTTCCAGGCTGTGTGATAAATGCGTTAGCAAAGATGTGGGCGCCCCTACCCTGGTGGCCACATCAATGGCCTGTGACAGAGAAAAATGCGTTTTGTGCGGAGTTCTTTGTACCGTGCTGACCACAAATAGTTCTACTCCGACAAATTTTTCCAGCTCCCGGTCTTCAATGCGGCTGGCATCGGTCAGATAACCCAATGGTCCTATCCTGAAGCCCAGTATGGGTAACCGCCCGTGTATGGCCCGTACGGGAATTACCCTGACACCCTGAATCGGGAAAGGTTCGCACGTAATGGGGAAAAGAGACATTTTTGGCAACCCGGAATAGTTTTGGTCAGAAAATGCATAATCGAATTCTTTCTGCAGGGCATTCAAAACCCTTTGCTCTCCGTAAACAGGCACGGGTTTACTGGACAAGAAATTAAAGGCCCGTACATCGTCCAGTCCTGCTATATGATCCCGGTGTTCATGGGTCAGCAAAATACCATGCAGGGAGGTGATCCCATAGGTAAGCATCTGTTGTCTGAAATCGGGGCCGGCATCTATCAGCAGACTGAGCCCGGTCTTTTCCCGGGAAATGATCTCTACCAGAACAGAAGAACGCAGCCTCTTGTCCCTGGTATCGGGGGATTGACAAACCCTGCACTGACAACC
>MWDM01000023.1 GCA_002070565.1 Bacteroidetes bacterium ADurb.Bin139 | reverse complement strand
ATACTTCTAAGTTACTGAAAATCAAGCACTTATCCAAATTATTCAGGCGTTATTTTCCATAATTTTTAACACTTTTTTTGGTCTCTGTTTTATGCCGTTCATAAGATATCGTAAACCATCCTAAAACGGACTGTTGTTTTGTAAGTAATTGATTATTATTTAAATATTAAAATTTTAACGAACCATTGTAAGTAGTAACTCAATATATCTTAAATGAAGCGGCGAAGATAGCGTGTCCAGGTTTGATATAAAGGGATCTTCAAGTACTTCAATGTTTGAATATAATTTCAACAGTTTCATAGTTCCATCTTTTCTTGATGATAACTCTTTTAGACCGTTGAAGTTTTTTATCATAAAAGAAATACCATATTTTTCGTTATCGGCTAGCATATATTCAAAGAACAATGGATATCTTGCACAAACTGCCGCTAAGTTTTCTGAAGTAACACGATTCAGGAAATTGTCAGGTAATTGGCAAGCATTAATCTTTTCATCTCCTGATAAATTTTTCCATTTAGTAGTGTCTTTTATTGTCCAAAATTTATGGGCATCATTTTTAAAAGAATTGTTCGAATTATATAGGACTATGATGCTATCTGCTTGATCAACATTCAAAGATTTGTAAGAGATAGGAGTGGCATCTTGAATACTACAAGAAAAGGAGCATAAAAGACAGAAAGCTGTGATGAGAATGTAGTGTTTCATCAATGTTTAGGTGTATGTATATTTTCTGCCCTGAAATGCAAAAGTTAAGACTTCATATGACAGAGGTAAAGATACAACATTTTGGGAATGATTGTTTAGCAGTTTTTCCATAACAGTATTTTCCTGAATGCGATAGCATAAAATACATCCTGCATGGTCCGATGAAACCGTTCACAAATGCCATCCGTTTGCGGGCTTTTTGCTTTTATTTTAAAATTTAGCGGAACATTTCGTAAAAAAAACCAAACTACTTAATTTCAGTAGTTTGGTTTAAGTAAGTGTGCCCAGGACAAGACTCGAACTTGCACACCGCAACCGGCACCACCCCCTCAAAGTGGCGTGTCTACCAATTCCACCACCTGGGCAATTTGCGCGGCAAATATAAGATAAATTTCCTTATTCTTCCTATATTTGCTTGGTAAAAATCTGATTATGGATACGCAAAGCATATTATTACCCAAGGTGGTTGAAATGATGGCAAGGCTTCGCCGCGAAGGAGCTGATAAACCGGCACCGGAAGAATCTTACGGTCTTTTCAGGAACAAGGGAGAAATGATCTATTTGGTGGGCGAAACCGGATCTAAAGAAGTTAACCTGGATAAGGACTACAAGATTCAGAAAGTTATGCTTTCTGCCATGCGCAAGAACCTTCTATCATGTGTTCAGGAAGTATCCGATGGTGGGATCCTTGAGGCATTGCTCAGGGCCGCCATGCCTGCCGGGCTGGGATTCGACATAACAACAGATTCCGAAATCCCCGAGGGGCAGTTTCTTTTTGAAGATCCGGGAACTTGTGCTGTCGTAGCGGTTCACCCGGACAAAGACGAGGAATTGGTCCAATTTCTTTTTGACAACCAGGTCACTGTTATGACACTGGGCCACGTAACCAAGGGGGATATACGCATTGATGACCAGTCCTACGGAAATATCCGCCAGATATGATCTGACCAACAGGATCTTCAACGCCATTGCCACCAGGTATGAACGTACCAATACGCTGGTGTCAATTGGCTTAAACCGTCTATGGCAACGCAAATTGATTAGCCTGGTCCGAAAGGTTTCACACCTTAGGATCCTGGATCTGGCCTGTGGTACCGGTACGCTCACCAGAAAACTGGCGAAGCTTGGAGGAGCGCACGTCACCGGCCTGGACCCCTCGGACAGCATGCTTTGGGAAGCTGCGGGCAGAATCCCGGCAGAAACAGGCAGAGCGCCGGACAACCGAACCCCGGCAGAAACAGGCAGAGCACCAGACAACCGAACCCCGGCAGAAACAGGCAGAGCGCCGGACAGGCCGGACATCGTTTATAAAAAGGGTTATGCCGAGTCGCTTCCCTTCGCCGACAAATCCTTCCAGGTGATTACCGTCTCATATGGGATCAGGAATTTTGCCGACAGGAATGCCGCGTTCCGCCAAGCATTACGGGTGCTGGAGCCGGGTGGGAACCTGTTCATCCTGGAATTTTCACTTAAGGCCAATGCCGGCTTTGCGATGGCTATGCAGCGATTTTACATTGGCAAAGTACTTCCCCTGTTGGGGTGGCTCAGTACGGGGAAAAAAGAAGCTTATGATTACCTCGGGGATACGATAGCATCGTTCCCTGCTCCGCAGGTGATCTGCCGTGAGCTGGAAGAGGCTGGGTTCGTGCAGGTTTCATGCACGCGGCTCTTCCCTGGAGTTGTGGTATTGTTCACAGGCCAAAAAAAAGTACATAATGGATAATAATGTTGGTTCTATCATAAGCCTGTTGCTCTATCTCTTTTACCTGGGACTGGCCCTTTATTTTATTTATGACCTGATATTCAAAAAACACAATCCTTCCAAATCACTGGCCTGGATTGTTGTGATGTTGCTGCTACCCTATGTGGGGCTGATCATTTACATATATGTGGGCAGGGATTTCAGAAAGAACAAAATGTACAGTCGCAAAGGCCTTCATGACGAACGTCTTAAACGTGAGCTGAGCGCACTCCAGGTTGAGCAGTTGAATCAGGCCCAGGAAAATTTACCAGCCGATATCGCAACCCATAAAAAACTCGTTTATCTTGCCCTGAATAACAGCAAGAGCATTCTTACCGTCCACAACAGCACCCGGCTTTACTATACAGGCAAGGAAGCCCTGGAAGCCATGTATGAAAGTGCCGGAAAAGCCAGACACCACATCCACCTGCAATCTTTTATCATTGAGAATGATGCTGTTGGTACAATGTGGAAGAACATGCTCTGCAGAAAGGCTATGGAGGGAGTAGATGTTTGCGTCATATACGACGATTTTGGCAGCTGGTATCTGCCTAAATCTTTTATTAACCAGATGCGTAATTCGGGGGTGCACATTGAACCTTTTGGAAAAGTGGGTTTCCGGAGCCTGAGAGCTATGATCAATTATAGGAATCACCGCAAACTGTTGATTGTAGACGGGGAGGAAGGGTATCTTGGAGGTGTCAACATAGCGGACAGGTATTACGACGGGGGATCCAGCCTGGAATGGCGCGATACCCAAATCCGAATTCAAGGCGAAGCGGTCAGGCAGCTTGAATCGATTTTTTTAATGGATTGGTATTTCATCACCCATAAGAACCTGCGGCGCAGGAAGCATTACAGTTACCAGCCTCCTTACCTTGAAGAAGATACCCTCCCCGAAACCTGTTACATGCAGATAGTCAGTTCCGGACCGGACAGTGACTGGGCCGACATCATGCAGCTGTACCTGACCATCATCACCGAAGCCCGCAAGCGTATTAGCATAACAACTCCCTACTTTATACCAAACGAGAGCATCCTGAACGCTCTCAGGACTGCAGCACTGGGTGGGATTGAAGTGCGTATCATGCTTCCCCGGGAATCTGATGCCCGTTTTGTCCACTATGCAAGTCTTTCCTATATAACGGAACTATTGGACGCCGGGGTAAAGGTTTACCTGTACAACAAAGGATTCATCCATTCCAAGACCATCAGCATAGACGGAAGCTGTTGTGTGATAGGGTCTGCCAACCTGGATAACAGAAGCCTGGAGCATCACTTTGAGGTGGGTGCCATTATATACAATCCCGCTGTCAGCCTGGAAGTGGAAGATCAGTTTGACCGGTATTTGAACGATTCCCGTCTTATCATCAGCAAGGCCTGGGACAAAAGACCTTTTCGCCATAAGGTCTACGAGCAGCTTACCCGTTTACTGAGCCCCCTTCTGTAAAATAATCCCGTTTTTTTTGTATGTATAAGATTTGTATATTTGTAACAGCATTTACTATATATTATGTTACTAAGTAAAAAAATGGGTGTATACCTGAACCAGGCACATTTCCTGTTTAAACAATGTTTCCTTACAGAATTGGTAAACAACAACGTGGATATTACACCGGAACAGTACCTGCTCATAGACCTGCTCTGGGACGAGGGACCGCTTACGCAAAAGGAAATAGCAGACAGGATGCAGAAAGATAAGAATTCCATTACTAAACTGATAGACGGATTGGAGAAGAAAGGCTATGTGTCAAGGAAAACAGATAATGATGACCGCCGCAGGAATGTGGTGGAAGTAACTACTTTCGGACAGGCGCAAAAACAGGAGATCACGCATATTGCCATCAATGCGGCTGACAACATCCTGGGGGGAATTCCCGACGATGAACTGGCCAAGGTGGTGGAAGTGCTGAACAAACTCAATAAAAACATGAAGAAACTCCTGAAAAAAAAATGAGTATGAATGCCGGATATGTATTGCAGAATTATGCCACGGGACGGGTTTTTGATGATTCAGGCTGGTTGCTCTCAGACCCCCGAGATACGGGAAATTCCCTAATCAGGGCTTTGTATCATAAGAAGCAACTTGATTACAGCGACCATAGCAAGGGATTCTACCGTTTTGCCGACTGGCTGCCCATAAAGAGAATCCTGCCCAATTCTGCAGCACCAATCACTTACAAAAGTGAAGGCCTTGCCCGCCACATAGGGCTTAAGAACCTGTACATAACATTCAACGGATACTGGCCGGAAAGAGGGGCTTATATGAAAACGTGCTCTTTCAAGGAGACCGAGGCCTATTCTGTTTGTGCCCATATTCCTGAAGGTGAAAAGCGAACGATGGTTGTGGCTTCGGCCGGGAACACCGCGCGTGCATTCGCAAAAGTGTGCTCGGATAACAAGATTCCCCTTCTTCTTTTTGTGCCGTATGACAACCTGGATAACCTGTGGTTTGATTCAGCCTTGGATCCGTGTGTGCAACTGCTTTGTTCCCCGCCGGGTACCGATTATTTTGATGCCATAGAGCTGAGCAACCGTTTTTGTGAAGATACCGGTCGTTATTTTGCCGAGGGAGGGGCAAAGAACATTGCCCGAAGGGATGGCATGGGAACAACCGTCCTTTCTGCCACGACCTTTATAGGGCGTATTCCCGATTATTACTTCCAGGCAGTGGGAAGCGGGACCGGGGTGATTGCTGCCTGGGAAGCGAATGCACGCCTGATACAAGACGGTCGCTTTGGAAATCATTTTATGCGGCTTGTCGCTTCACAAAACGCTCCGTTTTTGCCGATTTATGAAGCCTGGGAAACAACTGGCCGTGACATGAAGTTCATGGAACCTGAAGTAGCCAGGCAGAAATGTGCCCGCATCAAAGCCAGGGTTTTGTCCAACAGGAAACCCCCTTATGGAATTTACGGAGGTCTTTACGATGCATTGGTAGAGACAAACGGTTATATGGATTACGCCACCAACCAGGAGCTGGAACGGGCCGTCGCACTATTCAGGGAACTGGAAGGAATCGATATTCATCCTGCCGCCGGTGTGGCCACCGCCAGTCTGATGAAAAACGTAAAGCTGGGAAAAGTAGATAAATCGGCAGTTATCATGCTCAATATCACGGGAGGAGGGGAAGAAAGGTTCAAAAAAGAGAATGAGCTCTGGTACCTCAGGCCGGCAGAGGAGGTTTCGTTAGTTAGCGCCTGACAGGGGAGAGTCGGGTTCTTTGGCCATAACACGGTATTCCAGCCTGGAAACGATCCGTGGAAAGAATTTGGACAGCCATACAGTTGCTTTTCCAATTGTGGTAAGTATCACAAAATTTTTCCGTTTTCTGATACCCTTGAGCATATGCAGGGCCACTTCCCTGGCAGACATCATTTTTTCCTCGGCCCTGGGGGTGGCGCCTTGCGGCGTTCCGTCTGCTGTGAGCGCAGCAATACGTACATTGGAGGAGGTGAATCCCGGTGCGAAGGTCATCACGTGCAACCCATCGTAGAGGTGTTCGGTGCGGAGCGTATCCAGGAAACCGCTCATGGCAAATTTAGAAGCCGAATACCCCGTGCGTCCGGGAAGTCCGCTGAATCCTGCAATGGAAGTGACTCCTACTACAGAGCCCTTACTGTCAAGCAGCCATGGCAAAGCGTATTTGGTACAATACACGCATCCCCAGAAATTGACGTCCATCAGCCTTTTCATCACAGACAGGTCCAGGTCTTTGAACAAGGCACGCATGGAAAGACCGGCGTTGTTGACCAGGATGTCTATCCTGCCAAAGCGGCTGATCGTTTCTTCTACCAGGTGTTTACAGTCAGACTCTACCGTAACGTCTGTTACGACCGTTAAGACCGGGTGGCCGTGCAATTCTTCTTCCAGGTCTTTGAGCTTGCCGGCAGAACGCGCTGCCAGTACCACAGAGGCTCCTTCATGAGAAAAAACACGGGCGCATTCCAGCCCTATGCCGGAAGAGGCGCCCGTTATGACGGCTACTTTACCCTTTAGAAAGCCAGCCATACTTATTTGACGGCCATATCTTTGATTTCATTGCCCTTATACAAGCCTTTCTGAAGTTTTTCCTGGATCTGGCTAAAGGCATTCAGGGTGTATGTCACATGTTCCAGGGAGTGCATGGCAGTGGGAATGAGCCTGAACATGATCACATCACGGGGAACTACCGGGTATACCACAACAGAGCAGAATATCCTGTAGTTTTCTCTCAGGTCTATCAGGATGTTGGTGGCCTGAGAAAGTTCTCCCTTCAGGAAAACCGGAGTAACGCAGGCCTCGGCAGGACCTATGTCAAATCCGTTCTTTTTTAATCCTTCCTGGAGTTTTGTAGTGATAAGCCATAATTTTTCTCTTAATTCAGGCATGGTCCGGATCATATCCAGACGTTTGAGCAATCCTTCCACCATGGCCATGGGCAGGCTCTTGGCGTAAATCTGGGAACGCAAGTTGTATCTCAGGTAATTGATGATATCTGAAGGTCCTGCTACAAAACCACCAATCCCGGCCATGGCTTTGGCAAAAGCCCCAAAATACAGGTCCACTTCATCCATCACGTTGAAATGTTCCGAGGTACCCCGTCCGTTCTTTCCCATTACCCCAAAACCGTGTGCATCATCAATCAGGATACGGAAATTATATTTCTTCTTCAATGATACGATTTTATCCAGAAAGCCCATGGCACCGGTCATTCCGTAAACACCCTCGGTGATGAGCAGGATGCCTCCGCCGCTTTTTTCTGTAAGGCGGGTGGCCCGTTCCAGCGCCTTGTCACATTTTTCCAGGTCGTTGTGGGGATAGACTATGCGTTGGCCCATATGCAGGCGCATCCCGTCCATGATGCAGGCGTGAGCCTGGGAATCGTATACCACAACATCGCGCCGGTTCAGCAGTGCGTCTATGGTTGAAACCATTCCCTGGTAACCGAAATTGAACAAATAGGCGTCCTCTTTCTTTTCAAAATCTGCCAGTTCACGCTCCAGACGCTCGTGAAGGGAGGTGTGCCCGCTCATCATCCTGGCCCCCATGGGGTAAGCAAGACCCCACCGGGCTGTGGCCTCGGCATCGGCTTTCCTCACATCAGGATGGTTGGCCAGACCCAGGTAGTTGTTAAATGTCCAGGCAAGAACCTGCTTACCCTGGAAGGTCATGTAAGGCTCAATGGGTCCTTCCAGTTTAGGGAACATATAATATCCGTGAGCTTTTCTGCGGTATTGGCCCAGAGGGCCTCCTTCGTCCTTTCTGATTCTTTCAAAAATATCCATGATTATGCGTCTATGTTTGCGTATTTGGCGTGTTGTTCAATAAATTCCCTTCTGGGCGGCACTTCATCGCCCATCAACATGGAGAAAATCCGGTCGGCTTCGGCGGCATTGTCAATTTGGACCTGCCTGAGGATCCTTTTTTCCGGATTCATTGTGGTATCCCACAACTGGATGGCGTCCATTTCTCCCAGACCTTTGTACCGCTGAACGGTAACTGCACTTTCACGTCCTTTCCCGAGTTCTTCCACAGCAATCTGCCTTTGCTCTTCTGTCCAGCAATACCGTTCTTCTTTGCCTCTTTTGACCATGTAAAGCGGGGGAGAAGCTATGTATACATGTCCGCCGCGGATCAGATCGGGCATATGTCGGAAGAAGAAAGTCAGCAACAAGGTGTCTATATGGCTCCCGTCCACATCGGCGTCTGTCATGATGATAACCCGGTGGTACCGGAGTTTACTCATGTTCAGGGCTTTGCTATCTTCTTCTGTTCCCCGGGTAACTCCAAAGGCAGTGTATATGTTGCGTATCTCTTCGTTGTCAAAAACACGGTGTTCCTGGGCTTTTTCCACATTCAGAATCTTGCCGCGCAAGGGAAGGATTGCCTGGAACGAGCGGTCCCGGCCGCTTTTTGCCGTACCCCCGGCAGAGTCTCCTTCAACAAGGAATATCTCGCTTTGTGCAGGGTCTCTGTTGGAGCAGTCTGCCAGTTTTCCGGGCAAACCTGCGCCGGACATCACGTTTTTGCGCTGGACCAGTTCACGGGCCTTGCGGGCAGCGTGACGGGCCGTAGCCGCTACAATCACTTTTTCCACAATGGTTTTTGCATCCTTAGGATTTTCTTCCAGGTAGTTTTCCAGCGCAATGCTTACAGCCTGCGAAACGGCACCTGTCACTTCACTGTTGCCCAGCTTGGTTTTTGTCTGTCCCTCAAATTGTGGTTCGTTGACTTTGACCGATATGATGGCAGTCAATCCTTCGCGGAAATCGGCAGGATCAATGTCGAATTTCAATTTGCTGAGCATTCCGCTCTTATCGGCATAGCTTTTCAATGTGCTGGTAAGCCCTCTTCGAAATCCTGTAAGGTGGGTACCCCCTTCTATGGTGTTGATGTTGTTAACGTAAGCGTGGATGTTTTCTGTGAACCCCGTATTGTATTGCATGGCAATTTCAATAGGGATGTTGGTTTTGTTACTTTCCAGGTAGATGGGCTTCTGGGTGAGCGGTTCTCTTGTTTTATCCAGAAATTCCACGAAATCCAGCAGTCCCGCCTCGGAATAGAACTCATCTTTGCGAAAACTTCCGGCGGGGGGCAGCGTCTCCTCGTCGGAATCTTCGGAGAAATCGTCTTCCATGCCATGTGTTCTCTGGTCTTCTATGATCAGACGAACACCTTTGTTAAGGAAGGCCAGCTCGCGAAGCCTGGCAGAGAGGATCTCGTAGCTGTACACTGTTCCCAGGGTAAAAATTTCCTTGTCCGGTATAAAGTAGATTTCTGTGCCCGTTATCTCTGTATCTCCCAGGATTTGAACCGGGGTCTGGGGAACTCCGCGTGAATAGGTCTGTCTGAATATTTTTCCCTCCCGGTAAATGGTGGCCACCAGCTTACTGGATAGCGCATTGACACAAGATAAGCCTACTCCGTGCAGACCGCCTGAAACTTTATAGGAATCCTTGGAAAATTTTCCTCCCGCGTGCAACACGGTAAGAACCACTTCAAGGGCCGATTTCTTTTCCTTTTCATGCATTCCGGTAGGGATGCCGCGGCCATTATCGGTCACGGTAATGCTGTTGTCGGCGTTGATGACAACCTTTATAAGGTCACAATAGCCCGCAAGAGCCTCGTCTATGGAATTATCCACAACCTCGTATACAAGATGGTGTAATCCTCTGGATGCGATGTCCCCGATATACATGGAGGGACGTTTTCTGACTGCTTCCAGGCCTTCCAGCACCTGGATACTTTCTGCAGAATACTGATTCTCTATACTCACTTTTTCAGTCTTTGAATAACAAGCAAAGATACGAAAAAAGCAAGAGAAATCCTAATTAGAAACGTAAGGTTATTCCACCGCCAAAAGTCAATCCCGGATTGGGATAGAGATATAAATATGAGATTTCCCTGTTCAGAAGATTGTTGCCATAAACATATACCCCGAATAACTGGTTGACAACATATTCTAAACGTGCACCCAGATCAAAAAACCCCGGCACTCTTACAGCCGGTTTTCCGGGGGTCAGGTCCGGAGCAAAACAGGCATCCCGCCAATATCCGGTTGCAGAAACTATGATGCGTTCCCTCCAGTTGTAGCGTGCAAATGCCCTTATTTCCCAGGACGGCTTGTGCCATGGAGGATTTCCCGAGCTGAGCGCATACTTATGCCACTGGCCCGACAGGCTTGCTTCAAAGGGAGCCGAAGAGAAAGAAAAGGATCCTCCGGCGGTGTACCTGGTTTCATCTGAATAACTGAGCGTGTACGAGCCATGATAATCCTGCAGAGAAACTTGTGTTGCATAGAAAAACTGGTTCTTTGTGTAGCGGTAGGCTCCAAATAACTTGTAGTGGAAACGGTCTCCCAGAGAGCCGGTAAACCCCGCTTCCACATCCCAGGGGACAGTTGCATCGTACATCTGGTTGGCAAATAACCAGGGATTTTCGGTCATTCTGTCCTGGTAGGTGTTCAGACTGTGGTACCCTTTCATCCCTGCATAGAGTGTAAGCCAATCCGGGACAACGATAAGGTGTGCGTCGAACCAGGGGAAAATGCCAAACTGGTTGCCATCCGGACCAAGCAGATAACCTGCACGCAGGCCGGCGCCCACTTTGTATCTGTCTCCGGCCAGGATCACATGGGGAAATATACTAATCACCGCCCTTGATGCCGATGCCCCGTCGGCTGTCCACCGGTTACTGGCAAAACGGGTGGCCGCTCCCAGGTTTATGGTAAAATTATCTGTCAGGTTATAACCGGCTAGTGCGCCTATGTCCAGGGTGTTCTCCCGTATCAGGGGCAGGCTGTCATGTGCGCCTGTGATATAGTTTTTTGCGTGATTGTATCCCGACTTCCAGTAATAATGCCAGGAACCCGCTGCCCTGTTCAGCGCGTACGTTTCTATGGCCACACCTGCATTATAGTAGTTCTGGTAATCCAGGCCCCGGGAAGACAAGTAATCGGCAACAGCGAAGTCGTTTTTCAGGAGCTCTCCAAGGGCGCTCATCCGGAACGTATTTTTCTTTCCCCTGCGCTCCAGGGTAAATATGCCGTCTGATCGCATTCTTTTTTCCCCGCTTAACAAAGAACGGTGACGGGCCTGCAGACCTGCATGCCAGCCCGAACCCATAGGCACCTGCAGCAGAATGTCTCCTCTGGGTGTCCATGGATACCCAAGACCCAGGTCAATGGTGCCGTAACGTTTTGCCTTCACCGCCGAAGGTCTGGCTATGGCAGGTGGCAGGGGAACGAATTCGTACAGGTTAACCAGGGGTTTGTCAAAAATGCTGTACTGAAAGGATGTGTTGAAAGTACGGAGCGAATCGGGGATCTGTGCGTCCAGCAATGGTTTGGTGACCTCTATCAGAGAGGCATCGTACAAACGTTCTACCTGGATTACGGGATTGATCTGATTTTGCGCGTTCAACGAAACGCCGGCCAGGCAGGAGACTATGAGTAACCATCTTTTCATTGTGCTTGTTCCTCACATTTTTTGATCCGCATTGTGACAATCCGGGCAATATCGTCCGGTTCTGACGGCTTATACCCTTTCTGCACGCTTTCGTAGGTAGCCCTGGCCTGAGTCCATTCTCCCCTTTCTGCAAAAATGTCTCCCAAAAGAATGAAAGCACGGGCAACCCAGTATTCCTGCGGAGTTTCAGTATCGGAGAAATTATAGATCATGGTCTCGGCCTTTTCAAAATCCCCGGAGTCGAAAGCGTCCTTGCATAGCAGGTAGTAGGCTTCTGCTCCTGTGGCCGTTTGGTGCTCGCGTGAAAGTTCTTCCAGCAGTAGCAGTGCTTCTGCCCTTTCCCCTAAAGCCAGGTAGCTCAGGGCTTTGACGTATTTTGCCGAAACATGGACAGTGTTGTCAAATGCTTTGTTTTCCAGCACCTTATTAGACTGTACAACGGCGTTTCTGTATTGCTTGTTTTTGTAAAAAGACCACATCAGTCCCTTCTGGGCGTCCAGGCGGTTGTTCTCAATCTGCGCTATATCGTTCAGGCTCATGTAGGCATCTACTGCATTGGCGTATTGTTCCAGATCATACTGGATTACGGCATAATTGCGCGTGGCAAGTTCGGTGAAAGATCCTGAGGGTTTTTTCATGACCACCAGGTAGGCATCGGCAGCCAGCTGCATTTTTCCCAGTTTTGAATAACTCTCACCCAGGTAAAAATGGGCCGCAGGGATTTTTACACTTTGCGGGTACTGGCTTATGAAATTGTTCAGGGCAGTGACTGCTGCCGCCGGTGAATCATTCAGAAACAACTGCTCGGCCGAGGTGAAAACCATCATTTCCTTTTCACCAGGGCTTTTACCAGCATCTATTCCCAGACTTTCCAGGTAATCGAAAAAGCCCTGAGAGTCGTTCCGTGCCATGTATACGTTTTCAATCCCGGCCAGTGCATTGGCTGCATCGGGCGAGTCGGGGTAGCGGCGTAGCACTTCCTTGTAATAATCAAGAGCCGCATCGGGATCCTGTCTGTTGATCCTGATCAGTCCCAGTTCTACCAGTGCCTTGGCGTGGAATGCACTGTGTGTGGCAAACAAAAGGATGGTATTGAAGCGCTCTTCCGCTTTTTCATATTGGTTTGTCTGGACATAAGTCCTTCCCTGTTCAAAAAGGGCCGATGAAAAGAAAGAGGATGTTGGGTATTCCTCCATCAGACGGTCAAGTGTTGCGATCTTTTCTGTTTCCTTGTTCAACACTCCCTGTGCCATGGCTATTTGAAAAAGCGCATAATCGGGAGCGGTTGTTTTGTAGTCCAGAGCGCGCTGGTATTCCACTGTAGCTTCCTGGTGCTGGTATTGAGCAAAGGCACAGTCCCCCAGCCTGAGGTAGGTATCGGCTGCAAGGCTTCTGTTACTCATTCCCAGGTTCAGGTATATTGTAAACCACTGGGCAGCGTTCTTATAATCTTTCATTTTGAAATAGGCATAGCCAATATTGTAATGGCTGGTGCGGTATTTTTCCGGATTGGAGAAGGAACCGCTCTCTTTGATGTATTGCTTCCAAATGTTGATGGCGTTGTTGAACTTGTTGCTACGGTACAAGCACTCCGCTATCCAGTAAGGCTCCTGTGCAAGTGAAAAATATTTTTCCGCATCCCGGAAAGAACCGGTCTGGTACAATTGAATGCCTCGCAGGTAAGCGGCCCTAATCAGATCCCGGTTGTTTTCAGGGCTGGGATTTTTCAATGCCTGCAGCGCTTCAACAGCCGAGGCATAATCCTGGTTGATAAAGTAATTGGCTGCGATATATGTCTGGATCTCGTCCAGTTTTGGAGAATCCGGGTATTCTTTCCTATATAAGGACAGCACCTCAATATCGCCGTTCAAATCGAAGGACAACTTGGCGTAATTAAAGAAGGCATCTTCGCGGATGGCCGGGTCGTAAGACATGGCACTGGCTCTTTTAAAGGACTCCATAGCCTCTACCTTGTTCCGCAGGCGGATGTAGGATTCCCCCAGGTGATACAGGGCGTTCTGGCCCAGGCTGTCCTGCCTTGCCCCCACGATGGCCAGTTGTTCAGCGGCCTGCAGGTAATCACCCAATTTGAAATACAGGATCCCCGAAAAATACCGGTCGGCCGATGTCAGGGTGCTGGCATCCTTCAGGTAATCATCAAAGAAACTGCGCGCCTGGGTGGTACGGTCAAGGGCAAAATATGCTTCTGACAGGGTTTTTGCCAGGGTGGTCCGCAGGGAAGGATTTGCATCTTTGTAAGCAGGTACGCCGGTTTGGATTACGCGCTCATATTGCTTAAGGTATAATAATGCCTGTAGCAGATAAGCCGTGGAAAGCGAGGCATACTGGGGCACTTGGGTGAGTGGTTCCAAAAGTGGGACCGCCTGCTCAAAACGCCCTTCCGAGTAGTGTATGTAACCCCGGTAATACCTGGAGGCCCATTTATAGGATTCCCCCAGCGGGTAATTTTCTGTTTCAAGGAACAGAGCAGCAGCTTTTTTCATATCGCCGCATTGCATGGTCGCATATCCTTTCCTGAATGTGCAGGCAGCGCGTTCCATTAAAGGAAGACGGTCAATTTTTACTTTCCCGTAGGCTGCCACAGCTTCGCTGAACAGGTTGCGGGATGCATACAGGTTCCCTAAATGATAATATACCTGATTTTTTAGCGGGGCCGAGGGGTACAGCTGTTCCCACCGGGCAACCCTTTTTTCCGCTGCCTGGTCTTCCAGTGCAATCTCACAAAGAAGTCTGTATGAAGCAGAAAGGGAGGCAAGACCGTCGACATTGTTTTTTTCCAGCTTGCCAAACAGTTCGCTGGCACTCCAGTATTGCTCCTGCCTGTAGAGTTCAACGGCCCTGGCAAACAGATCATCACCGGCAGTTTGTGCTTCCTGACCAAAGAAAGAAGTGCTTATCAGAAGCATGAAAACGGGTATTATCCAGCGCAACCGGTGAGTCATGTGTGAAATTTGATTATTGGACAAATATACTGTTTTTCAAGAATTATACCGATTTTATGGCCGTGGATGATGACTAAGGACCGTTTGTTGCCAGAAAGCCGTGTCCATATGTGTGTAGATTTCTGTGGTTAATATACTGCTGTGGCCCAGCATTTCCTGAACCACGCGCAGGTCTGCCCCGTTTTCAATCAGGTGTGTGGCAAAGGAGTGACGGAAGGTATGAGGGGAAATAATCTTTTTCAGTCCTGCTATCTCTGCCTGCCGGCGGACCATCATAAACACCATGTTGCGCGAAAGCGGCCTGCCGTAATGGTTTAAAAACACATAGTCTTCACAGGCGGGACGAATAGTCAGGGAAATTCTCCAGGGATAATACAGTTCCAGTGCCCTGAGCGCATGGGATCCTATGGGGACCAGCCTTTGTTTGTCTCCCTTGCCCAGCACGCGGATAAAACCCTGCTGAGGGAACATCTGGGAAAATTTCAGGTCTGTCAGTTCACTCACACGCAGACCGCATCCGTAAAGCACTTCTACTATGGCTTTGTTACGGTGTCCTTCCGGTATGCTCAGATCAAACGATTCCAGCAGCATTTCAATTTCCTGCACCGACAGCACAACAGGCAGGTGTCTGCCCGTTTTAGGGGAATCTATGGAAGAACAGGGATTGGAGGCTATGCGCTTTTCCATGCTCAGGAAGCGAAAAAAAGCATTCAATCCTGAAAGGATCCTTGCCTGGGTCCTGGCAGAAGATCCCGATTTTGTCACCGTGGCAAGAAAGGTTTCTATATGTTTTGGCGTGATAGTGGAAAGCCGTGGCAGTGCCGCATGGTCAGGGTCTGCTTCCTGCAGCTGTTTCCTGAAACGTGTAATATCCTGAAGGTATGCCTTCCTTGTATTCTCCGACAGGGACCGCTCCAGACGCAGGTACATAAGAAAATCACCAACGGCTTCTTTCCATTCACAGTCCATTCCGGTTGCCGGTTTCATTGCGGGTGTTGCTTTTTGTAAGTGTCGCACCAGGGAGCAAGACCGCAGGAAGGGCATTTGGGTTTTCTTGCCGTGCATACATATCTTCCGTGAAGGATAAGCCAATGGTGAGCTTTTGCCCTGAGTTCCGGCGGAAAATGACGGTTCAGGTCCTTTTCCACGGACAGGGGGTTTTTCCCGTCCGACAATCCCAGCCTGCGTGAAATCCTGAATACGTGTGTATCTACGGCAATTACCTGTTTGCCAAATGCAACAGATGCAATGACATGCGCGGTTTTCCTGCCAACACCCGGCAATTTCTGAAGCTCGGCAGGATCGGAAGGTATTTTTCCTCCAAAGAGTTCTACCACGCTGCGGGCCATTCCGGCCAGGTGTTTTGCCTTGTTGTTGGGATAGGTAACGGATCGGATATAAGGAAAAATATCTTCCGCTTTTGCAGCTGCCATGTCTTCAACCGAAGGGAATCGCTCCAGCAGGGCAGGGGTGGTCATGTTCACACGCTGGTCTGTGCATTGTGCCGATAATATCACAGCCACCATCAGGCTGTAGGGATCGCTGTATTGCAGTTCCGATTTGGGATCCTCCATATGGGTACCGAACCACAAGATGATGTTCTGAACTTCCTTTTTCTTCTTCATGATTCCATAAAACCCGAGAGGTCAATTTCACGCCGGTCGGCAACTGGGGTGCATTTACCGGCCTCGCACCGCAATATCCGGCCCGGATAGCGTTGCAGCAAGTTCAGGTTATGCGTTACCACCATCATTGCAGGCTGCTGTTTTTCATGGATTTCCATGAACAGCTGCATGATTTCCTGCTGTGTGTCGCTGTCCAGGTTCCCGGTGGGTTCATCGGCAAGGATGATTTCCGGATTGTTGAGTATGGCGCGGGCTATGGCTACGCGTTGCTGTTCCCCGCCTGAGAGCTGGTGCGGCATCTTGTGTTTTTTATGCAGCATTCCCACGCTTTCCAGCGCCTGCTCAATACGCTGTTGCATCACCTTATTATTCTTCCATCCGGTAGACCGCAGAACAAATTCCAGGTTGTCATAGGCAGAGCGGTCCTGGAGCAATTGGAAGTCCTGAAAAACGACCCCGATTTTCCTTCTTAAATAAGGTATCTGTCTTCTTTTCAACGTTAACAGGTTGAAACCGGCCACTTCAGCTTCTCCTTTTTTTAGGGGGAATTCGCCTATCAGTGTTTTGATCAGCGAAGTTTTTCCTGTTCCTACACGGCCTACCAGGTAAATGAAATCACCTTTTTCCAGAGTCAGGTCAACCCCCTGCAGGATCAGGTTGGAATCCTTAATCACATCTACTCCGGATAGCCTTACAATAGACATATTGCTTATTTTCTACAAATATAACAAAAGGGCACATTTGATAAAAAAGTGAGTATTTTTTTGAAATTTGAAAAATATGTTTACATTTGCAGTGTACTAAAGAACTAATACACTAAACAATGATTCAAATCAAAAATCTATCTTTCAGTTATTCAAAGAATAACGTCTTCCGTGATTTGTCTCTTTCATTGTCTGAAGGCAACATATATGGCCTGTTGGGACAAAATGGAGTAGGGAAGACCACCTTGCTTAAACTCATGTCGGGTTTGCAAAAAAGCGGGCAGGAATCCTGTATGGTGAACGGCTATTATCCCTATGAACGGAAGCCCGGTTTTCTTCAGGACATTTATTATCTGCCCGAAGAACCGGCCTGCCCGCGGGGAACAGTTGCCAGTTTTGCAAAGAACAACGGGCCTTTCTACCCGTCTTATGACAAAGAGTATTTTTATGAATTGCTGGACCGTTTTGAAGTAAACCCGGAAAAACGATTCAGGACCCTTTCTGCCGGACAGCAGAAAAAAGCATACGTGTCTTACGCGCTTGCTCTGAACACCAAAATACTGCTTCTGGACGAGCCCAGCAACGGGATGGATATTCCTTCCAAGACAGTTTTTCGCAGCATCGTTTCAGGACATATCAGCGAGAATCGATTGATCGTCATTTCAACACACCAGGTGCGGGATCTTGAAAATCTGATAGATCCTATCATAATTCTTGATCACAAGGATGTCCTGCTGCATGCATCGATCCAGGAGATTACCCAAAAAGTATGTTTCATCAATGCTGCCGATAACCAGGATGAAGCCCTCTATAGTGAAGAAACCCCACTTGGTTATTCCCTGGTTAAGGCAAATACAGCCGGCATAGACACAAAAGTCAATCTCGAAACTTTATTTAATGCCGTTTTAACACATAAAGTATGGTTTAAAGAACATTTTAACACGACAACATTATGAGCAACCTGTTTAATATAAAACGTTTTTACGCATTTTTTTGTAAGGAACTCCGGGAATTGCCCGGAAACTACGGACTCTCCATATTAAGTACGATAGGGGGGTATTTGTTCTGTCTTCTGGTGATGATGATGCTCGGAGCCTCTTTCTCACCTTTTACAAGGATGACCATAATCATGGTATTTGTAACGATAACCATCATTGCTGCCCCGTCCAAACTGCACGGAAACGTAAACCACCCCAGAAAAGGATTGGCGTACATCTTGCTGCCTGTTTCTACCCTAGAGAAAACCCTCAGCATGTTTGTCATAAATTTTCTCTGTACTACCCTACTCATTGTGGCAGGGCTTTTTGCGGCAGATATGCTCGTCTTCCTTATTGTACCTTCCCGAATGGAAGGATTTCTGTTGAACGATACTACAGCACTCTTTATGGGAGAAGAGATTATAGAGCTGTTCTTTTTGCAGTCAATATTCATTCTTGGCAATATGGTTTTCAAAAGACAGAAAGTCGTCAGAACATTTATAAGCCTTTTAGGAATTGTCTTTCTTTTTGGTCTTGTCATGCTGCTTGTGTTCCGCATCATAGGACTGGAAAACATTGAAAGGTTCGCCGACACCATACTGGCTGAATTTCCAAAGGAAATTGACAGCTGGAACATCTTCAGCTATAGAACTTTCAATAGCACGTACAGGAATATACCCATAATCAGGAATATAATCATTGTTTCCTATTCTGTTATTGGTTTGATCACGGCCGCGTGCTGGGTAGGTGTATACCGACTTATTAAAACCACAAAATATTGATTCTTATGGAATTTAAAGAAAATCAGGCTATTTATCTGCAAATTGCCGAATCATTGTGCGAGAGAATTTTGAAAGGAAAGTGGAAGGCAGAGGACAGGATGCCGTCGGTCAGGGAACTTGGAGCAACCCTGGGAGTTAATCCCAATACAGTGGCAAGAACCTATGACTATTTGCAACAAAAGGATATCATATACAACAAAAGAGGCATTGGCTATTTTGTTGCACCGGGGGCGCGTCATCAAATCCTGACAACCCTCAAGGAGCAATTTATGCAGGAAGAACTTCCTGTGTTTTTCAAACGAATTGATCTGCTTTCAATACCTTTTAAAGAAATTCAGGACCACTATAACAAACGAATAAAATGAAATATCTGTCAACACTTTTGGCATTTCTCGTTCTTTTAACAGGAAATCTTTTTGCAGCCCGCAACTTATCAGCAATCAGGGGGATTGTGATTGATAAGGAAACACGTAGTCCCCTTTCTTATGCAACACTGGCCATTAGGGACAGCTCCAACTCAGTCATAACGGCTGCCACAGCCGGTGCAGACGGCACTTTCCTTCTGGAAGGCATATCTTACGGTTCATACCGGCTTGTGTCTACTTTTATCGGGTATAAAGAGCAGTCAAGGAACATAGATATCACTTCTCCACAAACTGATGTAGGGTTCATAGAGATGGAAGAAGACGTGCAGACCCTTCAAACCGCCGTTATCACGGCCAGAGTCCCGGTCATTGAGCAAAAGATTGACAAGATTGTCATGAATGTGGCCGAAGCCGTATCTACAGAAGGGAGCAATGTCCTTGAGGTATTGCGCAAGGCCCCCGGTGTCACCATTGACATGGACGGAAATGTGAAACTCAACGGTCAGGCCGTAAGTATCTGGATAGACGGACGTCCGTCCTACCTGAACGGTTTGGAACTCGAGGCACTCCTTCGTTCCACAGATGGGACCACGATAGATAAAATTGAGCTTATGGCGCACCCCTCGGCCCGTTATGATGCCGAAGGCAGCGGTGGAATCATCAATATCAAGATGAAGAAAAACCTGCTCAAGGGATTCAGCGGATCGGCCAACGGTTACTACGGAGGAATGAAGCACAAGCGCTACGAACAGGAAGCCGGCGGGGGGATGAATCTTAACCTGCGCACCGACAAGACCAATACCATGCTCAATTACAGCGGTCGTTACGATAATATGGGGGCAGAGCTGGATTCGCGTACAATTATTGGGAATGTTAATGATTTTGAACAGATTTCACATTCCGATTTTCTGATTGGTTCACAAAGCCACACGGTCAAACTGGCCAATGATTTCTTTCTGAACAAAAAAAATACGATTGGTTTCATTGTCACCACCATGTTCCGCGACCAGTCACAGGATAACTTCGGAGATGAGAACCTGACCACGACCAAAGTAAATGGAAATATTTTAAGCAGCATGAAAAGCATCATCAGGACGAATTCAGATTACGATAATGTGACTACCAATATCAATTACACCGGCATGTTCAACGAAGAAAAGGCGCAGGAGCTTACCTTCAATGCAGACTATGCCTATTATGATATCATGTCGGGCAACTATCAGAATAACAGCATTGTGTCAGGCTTTGGATTCAATGATATATTCCGTCAGAACAGCCAGCAATATATCAACCTGGTTTCAGGGCGGTTGGATTACCAACAATCTTTCTGGAAAACCGGTATGCTCGAAGCCGGGATCAAATGGGCTATGACCCAGACAAACAACGACCTGTTCCGGGAAGATTCGCTCTCAGGCGCCTGGACTCCAAATACCGGATTGTCCAATGAATTCTTATATACAGAACACATTGCCGCTGCTTATGCATCGGTGGGTAGAATGTTGGGAAATAAATGGACGTTCAAACTGGGATTGCGCGGTGAATATACGTATGCACTGGGGGATTGGAAAACTGTCAGGGAAGTAACCACCAAAAATTATTTCAATGTGTTTCCTACTGTTTTTGTAGGATACAACCCATCGGCCAATTGGCGGCTGAACTTGTCCTATACCAGCCGCATTGGCAGGCCTTCTTTCAGCCAGCTGAATCCTTTCCGCAATTATATAGATGCCAATTCGTATACTGAAGGAAATCCCGATCTGGATCCGCAGTTGTCCAGGCAATTGGCACTGAGTGTCACTTTCAGGAACCATTATAGCCTGGCCCTTGTCTATGCCAATACAAGAAACCTGATCATGCAGAATCCTTACTACAACGAAACCGGAACCAAAACATTGCTGTGGGAAAATTTTGGTAACCAGTATATGACCGGCGGCTCATTATCGGTGAGTGAATTGCCGGTAACAAAATGGTTATACTTCACCCTGAGCGGTGTTTGTATCTATATAGGAAATTCCGCGAATACGGCCAACGGGCAGAGCGAACAATATATGAACAATGGGGTGCTGACCAACGTTCAGGGCCAGATAACATTCCTGTTGCCCAAAGACTGGAAGGTTGAGCTAATGGGAATGTATCAGGGCAAGGTTCCCTATGGCTACTTCCTGATTGATCCCATATTCATGATCAACGGAGGTGTTAAGAAGAATTTCATGGAAAACAAGGCAACGTTGAGTCTTAATGTGAATGATATTTTTGGTACCTTTAAGAGCAACCTGGCATACAAATCGGATGATAACATTGAATACGCAATAGACCAGATGATTAACCTTCAGAAAATCCGGTTGAGCCTGAGCATCCGTTTTGGACAGGGAAAAGCAGCCCGCGCAAGGAAAGTGGGGAACCTTGAAGAAGCCTCCCGTGTGGACACTTCATCTGGCATCTCTACAGGCACCTCAGGAGGTTTGAAATAATCAGATCATGATATGAAAAGAATGGTTGAACTTGGAATAGCCTTTGGTGGTGGTGGCACCAGAGGCTATTATCATGCAGGGGTCCTGAAACGTCTTTTGGAATTGGGATACAAACCCCAAATTGTTTCCGGCACAAGCGTGGGGGCCATAGTGGCAGCCATGTATGCTCAGGGGCTTTCTGTGGAGAGCATGATGGATGCCTTTAATGTGTTAACGTTGAAGGATTTTCTCGCACCCAGGATCCCTAAGGAATACCTGACCGATTCAAAACCTGTACGCCTGATTCTGGGAAAGACTTTACAAGCAAAGACCTTTGAAGCATTGGAGATTCCCCTGAAAATAGTTACTACCTGCCTGGAATCGGGAAAGGAAGTAGTATTTGATAGCGGATCGCTCATAGATGCCATCATAGCTTCCTGTAGTGTACCTGTTGTATTCCCTCCGGTCAGAATTCAGGGAAAGCATTATGTGGATGGCGGTGTTATCAGGAACGTTCCGGTGTCTGTTATTCGTAAGGAGTGTAAAAGGGTTATGGCTGTCAATCTTTTCCCTGTTGCCGAAAAGGAGGTGGAATATTCCCGGTCCATGAAGCACATAGCAGAACGTTGCGTTACCATGTTGCTCAATGCAGGCGCCTCGTACGATCTGGGCCTGGCAGATATGGTCATACAAGATGTTGAAATGGCAGGATACAATACCTACGATTTCCAACACAGGGAAGAAATGTTCAAACTGGGATACAATGCCAGGGCATTGAGGTTACTCGATAAAATGGGATAGCCAGCGGTTGAAGGAACGGAAAAATTTGCGGATTAAATCTTCCATTTTTTTATCGGTCAGTTTCCCGTTTTCATCAAACAGGTCTCCGGCTGCTCCGATGTACATTTCTGGCTGGGCCATAACTACAGCATTAACACAGACAAGAGATTGCCTGAGGTGGTGGTTGGCACCAAATCCCCCGATAGCTCCCGGTGAAAGGGAAATCACAGCGGCTGGCTTGTTGCTCCAGACATTCTTCATATAAGGTCTTGAACCCACGTCTATGGCATTTTTCATGGCGGCAGATGGTGAGCGGTTGTATTCCGGGGTAATGAAAAGAAGACCGTCTGCTTTTGTAATTTTTTGTCTGAATTCTGTCCACTCCGCGGGAGCGTTCTGATCCAGATCTTCGTTATACAGAGGCAGGTTACCAATTTCGACCAATTCCAGGCCCAATGTATCGGGGGCCAGTTCTTGCATCACCAGAGCCAGTTTTTTGTTCAGGGATGCTTTCCTCAGGCTGCCCACCAGTACGGCTATGCTTTTTCTTTCTTTGATGTCCATAAATCTGCTATAAAGTTGTTAATCAATCTTTATTACAAATATAAACTTTTTTCCTGTATATAACCTTGCTGTCTCCGGGGGCATAGAATTCGGGCAATTCTGCCATGATCTCATAACCGTGCTTGTTATAAAAGCCTCTGGTGGGTTCGTAATCTTTTCTACCTGATGTTTCTATCCATATTTGGGTGCCTCCCTGCAGTGCAATATTCTTTTCAACCCAAGACATCATTTCAGAGCCCAATCCCTTTCCCTGAAGATCTTTGCTCACGGCCATCCAATATATATCCCAGCCGGAACGGGTGCATGGAGTAGGCCCAAACACGGCATATCCCACGCAATGATTGTCCTGCTCTACAACCAAACAGTAATAACCGGAAGCCTGGCCATGTTCCATAGATGCTTCCAGTACTTCCAGGGCCACAAGGATTTCAAAATCATAAAACAAACCGGTTGACTCCATCACAGCGGCAAGCTCCTGGAGATCTCCGGTTTGTAAGGTGTTTCTAAAAGTAAAAACCATTGATCTAAACACTAATTCAGGCAAGCTATGATCTGTTTAACAATTTCTGTTGGGGAATACCCGGCATGCAATCCTGCTGCAATAAACCCGCTGTCGCCTGCAATACATGGATTTCCATTGACCTCCAGCACCGCAGGTACACCGTCAGTGCCCACCCTGATATCTACCCGGAAATATCCCGAAAGTCCAAACACCTCTCCGCAGGCTATAGCCGTATCCCTTAATCCTGCAGCCAGTTGAGGATTGTCTTGCAGGGTATCGAACCTACGCGTTGTGTTCTTGTATTCAAAAGAATCTTCCTCCCATTTGGAGCGGTATCCCAGGATCCTGGCCTTTCCCGGCGGATAATCCTTGAATGTCATCTCGGGTATGGGATACGTGTTGTAGGCTCCGGGTTTTCCTGTCGCGCTCAGGTTGAACTCGCGTCCATCTATGTATTCTTCTATGAAGAATACCCGCGGATCAAATGTGCCAATCCAGTTGACGGTTTGTGGTAGGGAAGCATCAAAAACGTGTTGTTCGTCAAGTCCGGCCGAGCCTTCTTCTGCGATGGGCTTGACAATGTATTTTTTGTGTTTGTCAAGGAGTCCGGCTTCGGAAGTGGAAAACCACGCAGGTGTTTTGATTCCGTGGTCACGCATGATTTTTTTTGCCAGTGTTTTCCTTGTGGTCAGATACAGTCCTTCTTCTCCCACGCCTGTATAGGGTATGTTCCAGGCATGAAGGATGGAAGGTACTATATGCAGCAAACCTGTACAACCGAGCACCGATTCCACCAGGTTAAAAACAAAAGCAGGCTTGATTTCGGTGATGGGAATAAGATCCTGGTACAGGTCTTTTCCCACATCGCGAACCAGGCACTTATAACCCAGGTTTTCAAGTGCCTTACTGACCAGTAGTGCCTGGTTGATGACATCCTGTTCATCAGGAGTGGGGTGTTCGGAAAGCCGGTTATGCAGGATAATAACTGTACTGCTCATTTTGCATCATAACTGGCTGTGCTTCTATTCCGTAAGTCCGCTTCAGGGCAGCCTGCATTATGGCTCCGATCAATTGCGTGAAATTCATTCCGTTCATCCTTGCTATGATCGGAAGGTCAGAATCTTTGTAGTTCAAACCGGCCAGGGGGTTGATCTCCATAAACTCGGGCTCGCCCATTTCGTTCAGTTTTATATCTACACGGCCGCTGTCACGCGAACCGGTAGCTTCCCAAACCCGCAGGGCCAGTTGGGCGCATTTTTGGGCAAGTTCGCCTTTCTGGTTTATGTACTCAATCGTTTCCCGGTAATTCTGCTTGTTCTGGTAAGAATAGACCTCCAATATGTTTTTCTTGAAGACGACTTCCATCACACCAATTACACGGGTGTCTTTCCCGTTGCCGCATATACCCACTGTAAATTCCCTGCCTGGGAGGTATGTTTCAACCAGTACAGGCTGATCGTAACGCTTCAGAAGGTGGCAGCACACCGCCTGGTATTCTTCTTCTGTCCATACCAGGGAATGTTCTCCTATCCCTTTGCCGGAACCCTCCATAACGGGTTTTAGAAAAAGGGGAAAGTTGGGTTTTTGACTTTCCAGATCATTTATGTTGCGAACCAGGCAAAAATCGGGAGTAGGTATTCCCACATCTCTCACGACTCTTTTGCATAATGCCTTGTTCAATGTCAGGGCCATAGTTGCAGCGCCGGAAAACACGTAGGGTATCTGCCAGTCATCCAGGATGGCCGGGACAAGGGATTCCCTTCCGTCTCCGAAGATACCTTCGCAGATGTTAAAAACAAGATCCCATCTGTTTCCGTTGAATAGACGCATCATCAGCGATCTTGCATTTCCGATGCGTTCGGTTTCATAACCTAATGAATGAAGGGCTGTTTCGATGCCCTCAATCGTCTCTGTTTTGTCAAGCTCTGCAGTATCTTCTTCTGAGTACCCCAAAGAAAGGTATTCGGACTGCAGGTCATATGTGAGACCAATTTTCATTTCTTTAGCTCCCGGGCTCAACGGGAATACCATAAATTTTCATAATTTTGTTTTGTAAAATAATGTGCGATATTAACATTTTTATGAATCCGTTGTTCTATTATTATAATTTTTTCAAAAAGAATTTTTATGAAATGTGATACATCAAAAAGCGCCCCTGCATCAGGGGCAGTATATGGCATCGGTTTTATTGGTGCCGTAATTTATTTTATTGTGCAGGCAAGCGGTTTTTGGGAAGGTGTCCTGGGTGTTCTCAAAGCTTTTGTCTGGCCGGCTATCATGGTTTATGAATTGTTCAAGTATATAGGTGCCTGAAACCGAAAACCATCCCCTGGAGCCTTTCCTGCCGCAAAGGGCGCGCCTTCTGTTGCTGGGCAGTTTTCCGCCTCCGGTTGTCCGTTGGTCTATGGATTTTTATTACCCGAATTTTCAAAATGACATGTGGCGGGTGCTAGGTATTGTATTTTTCAATGATCCCGCATATTTTATAAAAGGAAAAGCCTTCGACCGGGAACGCATAAGTACGTTTTGTGAAAAAAAGGGGATCGCTTTATATGATACGGCCATGCGTGTGGTCAGAGGTTCAGGGAATGCTTCCGATAAGTTTCTGGAAGTTCTGGAACCTATAGATATTGCCTGTATTTTGAAACGTTTGCCTTCATGCAATACGGTTGCAGTTACCGGACAGAAGGCGGCTGAGACGTTGCAGGAGGTAATAGGGGGAAATGGTATTGGTCAGAAGGTAACTGTTCCCGATATAGGTAAATACGTGACCTTTCATTTCCGGGACCGGATTATCAAATGGTACAGAATGCCTTCTACTTCAAGGGCCTATCCCATGTCCCTGGAAAAGAAAGCTTCTTACTATAGAGATATGTTTAACGGGGCGGAACTATTGAACGGATATTCCCATTCAATTGTATCAGGCGGTTTTGTGGATTAGTATGTCAATAATCATATATATAGATGAGAAACGTCATTGCTAAGGTTATTATCTCCTTTGTTTTTTCTTACGCGTGTATCACTGCATGTCAACCTTATGACCAAGTTGAAACAATAGATCCAAAATTTTTTATAGAGGTTACAAACCAGGTGGACCTTACGTTTCAGGAAATGCTCCAGGCTTTTGGCAAAGAACTGGAAGAAATTGAAATGTCCGAGGAAATTGTCACGCTCGCAGAAAAATTATTTGGGGATCATGTGGTGACGGCTTACGTTATCAATTATAACACAATAGATCCCCTGGGCAATCGGGCGGTAGCATCAGGAACAATTTATTATCCAAAGAATTTCAAAATTAAAGGTGTTGTAGAAGTAGCCCCGATTGCTTATCTTCAAAAGACAAGCGGAGCGTCGGATCGTATTCCGGCAACAGAAGCTTTGCAGTCCATGATGGGATATCTGACCATAATTCCCGATTTCTTAGGCTATGGCGTAAGCAAGGATACCCATTATTGTACTTTTTTGAATGTGGATAACGTGGGTATAGTTGGCTATCATATGCGGGAAGCCAGCCGGGAGTTTTTGCGCACGTTAGGGTATAAGTTGCCGGAACACACTTTATTGGCCGGCTATTCACTGGGCGGATCTTCAGCCATGGCCATGTTACGTTATTATGAGCTTCATGGTGAGCGTGTTACTGTTGAAAAAGCAAGTTTGGGTTGCGGTTGTTATGACCCGCGAACGGCTTTTGATGTGTATGCCAGAACGGGATATTGTGCCTATACGGTTATTCCCACTGTCATATACGCCATGGATAAATACGAACATCTTAATCTTGATTACACAAAAGTATTTACAGGAGATTTGCTCAAATATTATCCCCAATGGCTTGACCGTTCACCTGAACATGGCGCAGGTACGTTGAATGAAAACCTTACTTCCGATATACGAACCTATCTGCATCCGGATTTTTTTACTGAAGAAAAAAATGCCGAATTCCATAAAATCTACAAAGTTTTGAAACAGTATTCTCATGTGGACGGCTGGACACCAAAAACGCCCGTGTATATATATCACGCACAGGACGATGAAATTGTTCCTTTCGAATGTGCGGAATATGCTTATGCGGAGTTTAAAAAAAGAAATGCCCCCGTTTCATTCTATTCGGGAAACGGGGGGCATGTGGGGTATGCATCCAAGATGTTTATAGCTAGTCGGCCCTTAAAAAGTAGTTAAAACATTGAAAATCAGCAAAAATAAGCCCAAAAACATTTGGAATATATGCA
>MWDM01000022.1 GCA_002070565.1 Bacteroidetes bacterium ADurb.Bin139 | reverse complement strand
CTCTTCCATCTTTTTTGTATCCCTGGAAGATGACCTGATGCGTCTCTTTGGCAGCGGAAGGATTGCAGCCATAGTGGACAAGATGGGCATGAAGGAAGGAGAGGTTCTGCAGCACTCCATGTTGTCGAGCTCCATTGAAAGGGCACAGAAAAAAGTGGAAGAGAACAACTTCGGGATCCGGAAACGGCTGCTCGAATATGACGATGTCATGAATTCGCAGCGCGAAGTGATCTATACCCGGCGCCGCAATGCCTTGTACGGGGAACGTGTAGATGTGGATGTGGCCAACATGATGTCCGACTATGCAGAATCCTTCATGCAGAGCATGGATGGGACAGATTATGAAGACCTCCGTTTTGAACTGATACGGCAGATATCCATTGAACCGGGATTTGACCAGGAAATTTTCCGCAAGGCCACTGTCGCAGAAATGGCAGAATCACTGACAGAGCAAATACAGTCTACTTACAACCGCAGGGCAGAGGCCCTGGTAGCCCAGGCCTGGCCCATTATAAAGAACATTTATCAGACACAGCGGGCCACATATGAGAACGTGGTGGTACCAGTGAGTGACGGGAAGCGTATCTATCAGGTTATTGTAAACATTCAGAAAGCCTATGAAAGCAAGGGCAAGGAATTGACCCGGGCCATTAACAAGACCATCAACCTGGTAGTGATCGATGAATTCTGGAAAGAGCACCTGCGCGATATGGACGATTTGAAACAGTCTGTGCAGAACGCCACCTATGAACAAAAAGACCCTTTGCTCATATACAAGTTTGAAAGCTTCAAGCTGTTCAGCGAAATGCTCGAAAAAATTGCCCGCGAAGTGCTGTCTTTCCTCCTTAAGGCTCACATTCCCCTGCGCCAGGACCAGGATAGGCTGGACAAGGCCGGAAGCGAAAGAAAACGCACCGATCTGAGCAACACCCAGACCTCGCGACCCGATTTGCTGACACAATCGGCCGAACCCCGCTCCAATGCACCGGTCCATGTAGAGAAACAGGTAGGCAGGAACGATCCGTGTCCTTGCGGGAGCGGTAAGAAATACAAGCAATGTCACGGTAAAAACTAATCAATCCATAAGTTTTCTATGTCATACGATTTGATAATCATTGGTTCCGGCCCTGCCGGCTATACAGCGGCAGTCCGTGCTGCCCAGTTGGGATTCAGGACAGCAGTTGTTGAAAGGGGCCCCCTGGGAGGTGTCTGTCTTAACTGGGGGTGTATCCCCACCAAGGCCCTGCTCAAAAGCATTGAGGTATTGAATTTATCCAGAAATTCCCAAGCCTACGGGATAAAGCTCTCCGGAGGGGTGGAACCCGATCTGGCCGCCATTGTCTCCAGAAGCCGGGAAGTCTCTGCCCAGATGTCCAAGGGTATAGAATACCTTTTTAATAAGTACAAAGTAGAGGTGATTCATGGGAAGGGACACGTTGATGGCCCCGGAAAGGTTTCCGTGGGAGACAAAATGCTGGATACAAAAAGGATATTGATCGCAACGGGTTCAAAACCTAATTCCCTTCCGGGAGCGTCTATAGACGGAAAAAGGATCATAGCGTACCGCCAGGCTATGGTGCCGGAAACCATCCCCGGGAGCATGGCCGTGATAGGCTCCGGAGCGATAGGCACCGAACTGGCCTATTTTTACCATTCGCTGGGAACAAAGGTGACGCTAATTGAATATATGGACCAGCTCGTGCCCACGGAAGATGCCGATGTGGCAGCCCAGCTGAGCCGTTCGTTCCGCAAGGCCGGAATCCGGGTCATGACCTCGGCCGGGGTTAAATCTGCAGAAAAATTTGCAAAAGGATGCTGCCTGGAAGTGGAAACAAAAAAAGGAACCGAACGCGTGGAAGCCGACGTGGTTCTTTCGGCTGTGGGCGTAGTCCCCAACACCTCCAATATGGGACTGGAGGAAGCCGGGGTCGGGATGGTCCGTGGAAAAATTGTTGTAGATAAAGATTTTATGACTACTGTTCCCGGAATTTATGCTGCCGGGGACGTGCTTTCCACACCGGCACTGGCCCACCTGGCAACAGCCGAAGCCCTTTGTTGCGTGGAGCGTATGGCAGGTTTGGATGTTCCGGATGTGGATTACGGTAATATTCCGGGATGCATTTATGCAACACCTGAAATTGCATCGGTGGGTTTGCGTGAAAAAGAGGCAAAAGTGAAAGGGATTGAAGTCAGAATTGGCAAATTTCCGTTTACCGCTTCGGGGAAAGCCGCCACGGTTGGTGAACGGGAAGGATTTGTGAAACTTGTTTTTGATGCGCAGGACAGCCGCCTTTTAGGAGCCCATATCATAGGGGCACATGCTACCGAGATGATAGGCGGTCTTGTAGTCAGCATAGGTATGAAAATTAAAGACATTGACCTTGCACGCACTGTTTTTCCCCACCCCACCATGAGTGAGGGGATCATGGAAGCGGCAGCCATTGCCTGCGGTCATTGTATCAACATTTAAAATTTCTTGTCATGTACAAAAAAAGACTGGCACTGGTAGCTCATGACCATAAAAAGAAAGATCTGATAGAATGGGTAGAATTTAACAGGGATCGTCTTTCCAGGCACAAGCTGATATGTACCGGAACAACAGGCCGCATGGTGGAAGAGGCTACCGGGATTACAGTCACCTCTTTGAAATCCGGTCCCCTGGGCGGAGACCAGCAGATGGGAGCACTAATAGCAGAAGGTAAGATTGACATGCTGATTTTTTTCTGGGATCCCATGCAGCCGCAGCCGCACGATGTGGATATCAAGGCATTGCTTCGCATTTCCAGCCTGTACAATATCCCTACAGCCTGCAACAGGTCCACCGCCGACTTTCTGATTTCTTCCACGCTGTTTGACAGCTCCTATATCCCGGCCCGTGAATCGTATGATGATTACCTGAACCGTACCTTATAACCGGCTGAGGTACAACCTGTTAGCGTTTTTCTCTTATATGGTAGTGGTTTCTTTCAGGGGCATTGCGCGAAACCAGTTCCCCGATGAAGCCCGCCAGGAAAAGTTGCATCCCCAGGACTATGGCCAGCAGCGACAAATAAAAGAGGGGCTGGTCTGTTACAGCACGGTAGGGCAGACTGTGAGACTGCCAGTATATTTTTTGGATTATGAGCCATACGGCAATAATCCCACCTGCCATAAACATAAGGGATCCGAATAGTCCGAAAATATGCATCGGTTTCTTCCCAAACCTGGCCAGGAACCACAAAGTCAGCAAGTCAAGATAACCATTGACAAAACGGCTAAGTCCGAATTTGCTCTTGCCGTATTTGCGCCTTGCATGTACCACTGGTTTTTCCCCAATCCGGGTAAAACCCGCTTCCTTGGCAAGGTAAGGTATGTAGCGGTGCGTTTCTCCGTAAACCTCTATGCTTTTGATTACCTCGTTGCGATAAGCCTTAAGCCCGCAGTTCATGTCGTGGAGCCGGATACCTGTAACCATCCTGGCTGTTGCGTTGTAGATGCGGGAAGGGATGTTCTTGGTCAGGACAGCATCCTTGCGTTTCTTTTTCCACCCCGAGATCAGGTCATAGTTTCCGTCGGTTATCATTCGGTAGAGCGCCGGAATTTCGGCCGGATCGTCCTGCAGGTCGGCGTCCATGGTGATGACCACCTCTCCCTGAGCGGCTCCAAATCCGCAATAAAGGGCGGCAGATTTTCCATAATTGCGCCGAAAACGGATCCCGTGAATTCGGGAATCTTTGTCTGCCTGTTCTGCTATGAAGTCCCAGGAGCCGTCGGTGCTGCCGTCGTCTACAAAAATGATTTCATAGTCCGGAAGCTTTTGCAAGCCGGGTTCCAGCTGGGAACCCAGCACCGTTCTTATACGGTCTAAAAGTTCGGGGAGTGATTCCCGTTCATTATACAAAGCGATGATTACCGACAGGTCCATGCAGGTGCATTAATGATTCAAAAGGGGGTGGAAGCAACCTTGTGCTTTGTTCCATTAGCCAGCAGGGAAGACCAGAGCAAACCCAGAATGTTGAAGTAGATAAGCTGGGATATTGTAATAAGTACAGGCAGACGGGCTACAAGTTTGTCTGTATTGAAATCTTCTTCGGTTATGCCAGCCTGTTCAAATCCTGAGAGCAGGGCATTGGTGATCTGGCTGGCAGTGTCCGGGAACAGGAACATAACATGGATATAGTAATAGGCGGCTGCAATAATGGAAGAGCAAAACGAAACAGCAAGTCCGAATTTGAAAGAATTTGAATACGTGTAGCTCTCTTTTCCTTTGCCAAAATCCTTCATGAAATAGAAAAGCAAGCCCAGGGTGGCGGCCAGTTTTATTATCCAGAATAAAATATTCATCCACCGTGCAGGTGCCAGCACAGATTGCAGTACCATAAAAAAGACGGAAACCAGAGCCAGCAGGATTCCGTAGATTGCAGCTTTGTTCCAAAAAGACTGATTCGTGGACATAAGATTAAGATTTGATTCACAAAGTAACCAATTTTTTTAAAAAATACCTAACTTTGCAGGTTGTTATACAATAACACATATCATAAAAAGCAACATATGATCACAATTACTTTTCCCAACGGGAAAACGAAACAATACGAAAGTGGGGTTACAGGTTATCAGATCGCAAAAGATATCAGCCCTGCACTGGCAGCTGCTGTGCTGGGCATGAAAGTAGACGGATTTATGACCGATATCCGCGTACCGCTTACAAAGGATGCCGCTGTACGTTTTCTTAAATGGGAAGATGAAGAGGGGAAGCAGGTTTTCTGGCATTCCTCTTCACATCTGATGGCAGAAGCATTGGAAATCCTGTTCCCCGGGGTTAAATTTGGCATTGGACCGGCTATAGAAAATGGTTTTTATTACGACATCGATCTGGAAGGACGTCAGCTTACAGAAGCCGATCTGGAGACCGTTGAACGCAAGATGCTGGAAATGGCAAAGACCGGCCAGGTATTTGAACGCAGGGAGGTAAGCAAGGATGAAGCCCTTAAGACGTATCGGGAAAAGGGAGATCCCTACAAGTGTGAATTGATCAATGACCTGGAAGACGGGACTATAACCTTTTATTCAAACGGTTCATTCACAGATTTGTGCAGGGGGCCCCACATTCCCGACACCTCTGTGATCAAGGCCGTCAAACTTACTTCCATTGCCGGAGCTTATTGGCGTGGTGATGAGCAACGCCAGATGCTCACCAGGGTATACGGGATCACTTTTCCCAAAAAATCCATGCTGGAGGAATATCTCAAAATGCTTGAAGAAGCGAAAAAAAGAGACCACCGCAAACTGGGAAAGGAACTGGAGCTTTTCACCTTCTCACAAAGGGTGGGACAGGGACTTGCCCTGTGGTTACCCAACGGGGCTGCCTTAAGAGAACAGTTGGAAAATTTCCTGAAGAAAGTTCAAAAAGCACATGGATACCAGCAGGTTATCACCCCACATATCGGCCAGAAAGAACTGTATGTGACCAGTGGTCATTATACCAAATACGGAGCCAGCAGTTTCAAGCCTATCAAAACCCCGCAGGAAGGAGAGGAATTCATGCTTAAACCCATGAACTGCCCGCATCACTGCGAGATATACAAATCAAAGCCCCACTCCTATAAAGACATGCCCGTACGCTTGGCCGAATTCGGAACTGTATACCGTTATGAACAAAGCGGCGAATTGCACGGGCTGACAAGGGTTCGTGGATTTACCCAGGATGATGCCCATATTTTCTGCAGACCGGACCAGATCAAGGATGAATTCTGCAAAGTGATAGATATTGTACTGTATATATTCAAAACATTAAATTTTAACGAGTTTACAGCACAGGTATCACTCCGTGACAAGAACGACACTTCAAGGTATATCGGATCGGACGAAAACTGGGAAAAAGCAGAAAATGCCATAATTGAAGCCGCTTCGGAAAAAGGACTTCAGACTCAGGTAGTATATGGCGAGGCGGCATTCTATGGCCCTAAGCTGGATTTTATGGTACGCGATGCTATAGGAAGAAAATGGCAATTGGGTACCATTCAGGTAGATTACAACCTGCCGGAACGTTTTGAACTGGAATATACCGGGGCAGATGATAAAAAGCATAGACCGGTGATGATCCACCGGGCACCTTTTGGGTCTATGGAACGCTTTATCGCTGTCTTACTGGAACATACAGGTGGAAAATTTCCTCTCTGGCTGGCTCCTCAACAGGTGGTGGTCTTACCATTGAGCGAAAAATACAATGATTTTGCAAAAAAAGTTTGTGATTTCTTGAATAATTGCGAACTTCGCGCCTCGCTTGACGATCGTAACGAAACTGTTGGTAAGCGTATAAGGGAGAATGAGTTAAAAAGGATTCCCTATCTGCTTGTGGTTGGAGAGAAGGAAGAAGCAGCCGGAACGGTATCGGTACGCCGTCAGGGAGAAGGAGATAAAGGCACCATGAAACCGGAAGCATTCGCTGATTTGCTCCGGAAAGAAATAAATGAATTGATTAACTAATACAGGAGGAACAAGTTATCGGAACGTCGTACAGACCAAACGCTGCACCACAAAGAAGGAATTACCAGGGTAAAAATTATCAGAGGAATTCACCCCATGATGATAGCCCCAGAGTCAATACCGAAATTGATGTTCCACAAGTGCGTGTGGTGGGAGATAATATTGAAAAGCCTGGAATTTACCCCCTGGCACAGGCTTTGAAAATGGCAGAAAAGATGAACCTTGATCTGGTGGAGATCTCGGCCCAGACTGACCCCCCGGTTTGTAAGATTACTGACTACCAGAAGTTTTTGTATCAGAAGCGGAAAAAAGCCAAGGAGATGAAAGCCAATGCCTCCAGGATTGTAGTCAAGGAAATCCGCTTCGGGCCCAACACAGATGAGCATGATTACCAGTTTAAGCTTAAGCATGCCATTGAGTTCCTTAAAGAGGGCGCCAAGGTGAAGGCTTTTGTTTTTTTCAGGGGGCGTTCCATTGTGTTCTCTGAACAGGGCGAAAAATTATTGCTCAGGTTTGCAGTGGATCTTGAAGATTACGGGAAAGCAGAACAGATGCCCAAACTGGAGGGGAAACGCATGATTATGATGC
Source organism: Bacteroidetes bacterium ADurb.Bin139 (assembly GCA_002070565.1). GTDB lineage: Bacteria > Bacteroidota > Bacteroidia > Bacteroidales > UBA932 > DMER64. Next base: position 20,566 of record MWDM01000022.1, on the reverse strand, counting down.
TGAGTCCTAACAAAGCAAACGTGAAGAAAAAATAACCATTAAGACGAGATTATGCCAAAAATGAAAACCAATCCCGGAGCCAAGAAGCGTTTTACGCTCACCGGAACCGGTAAGGTTAAGCGGAAACACGCTTACCACAGTCATATTTTGACTAAAAAAACAAAAAAGCAGAAAAGGAATCTGACGTATTCCTCGTTGGTTGATAAAGCCGATGAAAAGCGCATCAAAGAACTGATTTGCGCTTAATACTGCAAAAAACAATAACCAGACTGACCAGCCGGGAAGATTCTCAAAGGAGGAGAACGCTGCCAGTCGCAAAGAATTAAAATTATGCCAAGATCGGTAAATTCAGCGGCCTCGAAGGCCAGACGCAAAAAAATTCTAAAACAGACGAAGGGTAATTTTCTGGCACGCCGCAATGTCTGGACGGTTGCCAAGAATACGTACGAAAAAGGTTTGACTTATGCATACCGTGACCGTAAAAACAAAAAGCGCACTTTCCGCGCCTTGTGGATCCAGCGCATCAACGCTGCCGCACGCATGCATGGTATGTCCTATTCACAGTTCATGGGCAAAATGAACAAGGCCAACGTGGGCCTTAACCGCAAGGTGCTTGCAGACCTGGCCATGAACAATCCCCAGGCATTTGAGGCCGTAATCAGCTCCATTAAATAAACAGGGTTTTGAACCGCTGGATCAAATTTTCACTGGTTGCTGCATGCTACGTGGCATGGGTTATCTGGTTGGGTAACTTTTGGTGGCTCTTTGGCCTTATCATAATATTCGATATTTATATCACCAAAAAGGTCAGATGGGCTTTCTGGAAAAAAAATCCGAAGAAAACCGCAAAACGTAACGTTCTTCTGGAATGGGTAGATGCCATCATATTTGCTTTGATTGCCGCTACGTTTGTAAAATATTTTTTCTTTGAAGCTTATATGATTCCCACATCTTCCATGGAAAATACCCTGATGACGGGGGACTATCTGTTTGTGGGAAAATTGAAATACGGACCAAAACGTCCCCAGCACCCTCTGACTATACCCCTGACGCACAATGTCATATTTGGCAGGGAATCGTATTCCAGGCTAATAGAAAGGCCTTACAAACGTATGGCGGGTTTTTCCAAAGTCGGTAGAAATGACATGGTGGTTTTCAATTTTCCGCATGGCGACACAGTGCTGGTCAATTATCCTACCGATGATTACTATACCCATGTCAGGCTTAACGGACGCAAAAACACCCTTGAGCATTATGGCCCGGTAAAAGCCAGGCCTGCCGGAAAGGAAGACAATTATGTTAAGCGTTGCGTGGCTGTTGCCGGTGATACCCTGCATGTTAGAGATGGGAAAGTGTACGTGAACGGACAGGCACAACCCTCGTTTTCAGGCATCCGCAATACCTATACAGTAGTGACAGACGGACAAACGCTGAACCAGCGCCTTATGGACAAATACGGGATTTCTCCGTCGGAAGCTTTTTATGACAACCGCATACCCGGATACCCGTCACTGCCCATGAACGAGGAAATTGCTGCTGAAGTTTCTTCCCTGCGCAACATTGTATCCGTTACGCAAAACGTAGATGTTTTTCCTCCCGACTATCCCGATTCGCAAATGATGCTTTTTCCCTTTGTTACGTCTTCCGGTTTTCCCTGGACAAGAGATAATTACGGACCTCTATGGATACCCCGGGCAGGAGAGAAAGTGACCCTGACTCCTCAGAATCTGCCCCTGTACAAACGCATCATTACCATCTATGAAGGGCATACGTTTGAGGAAAAGGACGGCCTGTATTATATTGATGACCAGGTAACGAGAGACTATACTTTTAGCATGGATTACTATTTTATGATGGGAGATAACCGGCATAACTCGCTGGATTCCCGCTACTGGGGATTTGTTCCTGAAGACAGGATCGTGGGGAACCCGGTTGTTGTCTGGTTTTCCACCGATAAAAACAAATCGTTTCCGTCACGGATACGATGGAACCGTATCCTGAAGGTCCGGTTTAAATAAATTTTGGGTTTCCAAAAAAAATGCAGATATTTGCAGCCCCTTAAAAATGAATAAAATCACATAAATTTAGATACCATGGCACGAGTTTGTCAAGTTACAGGAAAGAAGAGAATGGTGGGGAACAAAGTGTCTCACTCAAAACGCCGTACCAAACGCGAGTTTGCCCCCAATTTAAGAACCAAGCGTTTCTGGTCCCAGGAGGAAGGCCGTTTCATAACGCTCAAAGTTTCAGCTGCCGGAATCCGCACTATTAACAAAAATGGCCTGACTGCAACATTGAAAGCATCCAGGGAAAAAGGTTTGATTGACATTGTATAATATTTCGTTTTATGGCTAAGAAAGAGAACAGGGTGCAAATTATTCTGGAATGCGCCGAACAGAAAGAGAGTGGGGTTCCGGGAATATCCCGCTACATTACCACCAAGAATAAAAAGAATACCACGCAACGTCTGGAACGTAAAAAATACAATCCATACCTTAAGAAAGTAACCCTTCACAAAGAAATCAAATAGTATAAAAAATAAGCATTATGGCAAAGAAAGCGGTTGCAACACTGAAAGATAAATCGGCAGGAAAGGGCAGCGCGAAATGCATTCGCATGGTCCGCTCGGAACGTACGGGAGCTTATATTTTTAAGGAAGGTATTATTCCCCCGGAAAAAGAAAAAGACTTCTTCGCAGGCAAAGAATGACTGCATCGGATTGATATAAATAAGGACCGGCTCTGTAAGGCCGGTCTTTTTTATTTATATTTGCATTCTTATGCAGCAGAATGATATTCTTAATAAAGGTCTTGAAAAAACAAGGAAAGGACTGTTCAGCCGCCTGACCAGGGCAATCACGGGACGGTCCAGGGTGGATGATCAGGTCCTGGACCAGCTGGAAGAAGCCCTCATTGCTTCTGATGTTGGGGTGGACACAACACTCAAAATCATTGACAGGATTGAGGAACGGGTACGCAGGGACAAGTATGTCAACACAGAGGAGTTGAACCGGTATCTTAGGGAAGAGATAGAAGCCCTCCTGCTGGAAAACAAAGCCACCAACCAGCTTATGCCCTTTGATTTCTCAAAAAAACCTTTTGTAATCCTGGTTGTAGGGGTAAATGGCGTCGGAAAAACCACAACCATTGGCAAATTAGCTGCACAACTCAAAGCTTCAGGCAAGAAAGTGATGCTCGGAGCGGCGGACACATTCAGGGCAGCTGCCATTGAACAGCTCACCATATGGAGTGAACGTGCAGGAGTTCCCATAGTCAAACAGGCTATGGGCAGTGATCCGGCTGCTGTAGCCTATGATTCACTGGCCTCGGCCATATCCCGGGATATGGATGTGTTGCTGATAGACACCGCTGGACGTCTTCATAACAAGGTCAACCTGATGAACGAATTGTCCAAAATAAGGAAAGTGCTGCAAAAGCTCATACCCGATGCTCCCCATGAAGTCTTGCTGGTGCTGGATGGTTCTACCGGACAGAATGCCTACCAGCAGGCCAGTGAATTTTCCAAGACCACCGATGTGACAGCCCTGGCAGTGACCAAACTTGACGGAACGGCAAAGGGTGGGGTTGTCATTGGTATCAGTGACATGTTACAGGTTCCTGTCAGGTTTATAGGACTGGGAGAGGGAATTGACGATTTGCAGGTATTTGACAAAAAAGCATTTGTAGCTACATTATTTGAATGATCATTAAGGTATGAAGATACTTTACAACTGGTTGAAGGATTACCTTCTCCTGGATATGTCTGCCACGCAGACAGCTTCTGTGCTCACTGAAATAGGATTGGAAGTAGAATCACTGGAGATTTCCGAAACCATTCCGGGAGGGCTCCGGGGTGTGGTGACGGCACAGGTAGTCTCCTGCGGGAAACTCGCAGGCTCGGATCACTTGTCTCTGACTACTGTAGATACAGGAGAAGGAGATCCGGTACAGGTGGTTTGCGGGGCTCCAAACGTAGCGGCCGGCCAGAAAGTGCTTCTGGCCACCGTGGGAACACAGCTTACTTTTACCAATGGGAGCCAGGTGACGATAAAAAAATCGAAAATCCGTGGCGCCGAATCCCACGGGATGATTTGTGCCGAGGATGAACTCGGTATAGGTACTTCACACCAGGGAATCATGGTCCTTCCCCCCGAAACCCCGCTGGGGATCCCTGCCGCTGAATACCTGAATTTTCCCACCTATGAGATTTTTGAGATAGGCTTGACCCCCAACAGGATAGATGCCGCGTCACACCTTGGCGTTGCCCGGGATCTGGCCGCCTGGTACGCCAGCCATGGAAAAGAGGTAGCGGTGAAAAGGCCCGATGTTAGTCTTTTCAGGGAGGATCCTTCTCGATCAGGTGTTGATGTAGAGGTTCAGGCCCCCTGGGCAGCACCCCGGTACTGTGGCATTACGCTCGAGAATATTAAAACGGAACCTTCTCCTTTGTGGATGCAGGACCGTCTGCGTATGGCCGGCATAAGACCTGTCTCCAATGTGGTGGATATAACAAATTATGTTATGCTCGAGACAGGACAGCCCCTTCATGCCTTTGACAGGGATCAGATTCAGGGAAATTGTGTGGTAGTGCGTATGGCCGATGCAGGAAGCCGTTTTGTAACCCTCGACGGGCAGGAACGGATACTGGACGGACAAGACTTGATGATATGCAACAAAAATGAACCCATGTGCATAGGGGGTGTGTTCGGAGGCCTGGGCAGTGGAATAACGGAAAAGACCACATCCCTGTTTCTGGAATCGGCCTGGTTTCACCCGGCCTTTATCAGAAGAACATCAAAACGCCACGGTTTGAAGACAGATGCCAGCTTCCGGTTTGAAAGGGGAGCAGATCCCAATGCAACCATCTATGCCCTTAAGCGGGCAGTGTTGCTGATGCAGGAGATCTGCGGGGCACGTGTGGCGGGCAGGATCATTGACCATTATCCCAACCCGGTTTTACCGGCACGTGTGAAGCTGGATTACGCCAGAATGTTCTCACTGATGGGAAAAAACATAGGTAAAGACACTACAGACACAATACTCAGGGCGCTGGAAATAAACGTGATCGCCAAAAATGAAAAGACAATAACCGTAGAAGTGCCCACCTACAGGGTTGATGTCTGTCGCGAATGTGATGTAGTTGAAGAGTTACTCAGGATATATGGATACAACAACATAGAACTACCGGGCAGGATCAGTTCTTCCATAGGACAGATGGCCAAACCTGAAGCACACAGGGTCCGTGATAGTGTGGCCGAGCACCTTTCTGCACTGGGTTTGAGGGAGATTATGTGTAATTCTCTGACCAGTGCGGGGTATTACCAAAACCTGGAAACATATCCCATGCGTTCCCTTGTCAGGATACTGAATCCTTTGAGCAACGACCTGAATGCCATGCGCCAGACACTCCTGTGGGGCGGTCTGGAAACGATTGCCTATAATATTAACAGGCAGCAATATGACCTCCGTTTTTTTGAGCAAGGCAATGTCTACTCGCTCAATGGCAACGGGGACACCCTGCAGGGTTACAGGGAGCAGCAAAATCTTGCACTGTTCATTACAGGCAATGATCGGGCACAAAACTGGCATACGCCTACCCGCGGGTCTGACTTTTTCATGCTCAAGTCATACGTTGACCATATTGCGGCATTATACAGATTGGATCTTCAGCGGTTGGAATACCTGCAGGCTCCGACGGACATTTTTGAAGAAGGCATCCTTTATCTCGTAAAACAGAAGGTATTGGCCTGCATGGGGCGTGTAAACCGTACCTGCCTTAACAGACTGGGTATACGCCAGGATGTTTTTTTTGCAGAGATCAACTGGGACCTGTTCTATAACATGATCCGCAACAACAGGAATCAATTCACAGACTTACCACGTTTTCCCGAGGTACACAGGGACCTTGCCCTGGTGGTAGATCAATGCATCTCTTACCGGCAACTGCAGGGGATAGCCTTTAAAACGGAAAAACGCCTGCTCAAATCGGTAGGGTTGTTTGACGTGTATACGGGAAAAGGCATTCCTGAGGGAAAAAAGCAATACGCCCTGAGTCTTGTGTTCCAGGATCCGCAAAAAACCCTGACCGATGCCTGTGTGGAACAGATCACAGAACATCTTCTGGAAGCATTCAGGAAGGAAGCAGGGGCTGTATTAAGGTAGTTTCCACCACCTCTTCCATAATTGGCGGAACGTGTTGAATTCTTCCTGGTATACAAAACCGGCACCGCTTCGCTGGGTATTGTCCAGATAGTTAGAATACTGGTCTGCGGCATGACTGAACGCCTTGAGGCGGAATTTCCCCTTTTCGTCCAGCTTAAGTTCAATATCTACATTTCCTATCAGATCGTTCTCGTTGCGTGTGTAGGGATTGTTGCCCATATTGCCGTTGATAACCACCCGGTTGTTAAAAAGGCGGGTAGAAATGGCCACATCAAAAAGATCCCCGCTCTGTCCGGGCAGGTAGTTGAATCCTACGTCCAGGGGTATATTGAGTTGAGCCAGGATATTGTTCAATTGGTTGGACAGGATTTCGGTAGCATTGGAATAGAGAATGTTGGAGTTGTTCACGATCCCCGATTCCTGTTCCGGAATGAAGCTGCTTGATATTAAAAGGGTGACAAATTGACGCATCATTTTGTCCTCGGTAGACAAGGCGCTTTCGACACGTGCCCTGGTCATGGGATCAATATCCTGGATATCAATATTGAAACCCAAGGTTGGATTCATCATGTTTCCCGACATAAGTATTTGACAATCAACATCCCGGCGGTTACCGATCATGGTGGTGTCTGAGAGCAGGGTGTTAAGGGAAGCTTTGGTTTTATAAGATGCAGTAAGGTTCAGCTGCGTGTTCTCAATGTCCCCGTTAAAGAAGATTGTCCCTCCGGGAACAATCTGAAACCGTTTGGATACAATTCCCTGGAGACCAAACAGGTAATTCCCGCTTTCAACAGTACAGTCACCTGTTATGGAGAAAGAATCATCCCTGGGATCAACACCCAGGTTGATAAGACCGGTACCTCTTGCTGTAATGACGTCTCCGGTAGTTTTATTGATTTCAAGCAGGATTTCCGCATCGGTTGTCAGTTCTGTTTTCATAGAAAAGGTGAGCCTGGAATCGTTTGCCCTCTTCTTCTTTTGTTCCATTGCGGCCAGTGTATAAGGGTCCCTGCCCGTATAAGGCAGCGGAGGCTCGACAAATGAGAGCAGGCTGGTCTGTCTGGCCTGTGAGGCAGCTGACAAAGGAATGTGAATTATTGAATTGGGTTCCGGGCGGATGGACAGATCCACCAGGATGTCATCCAGTGGGCCTCTAATGATAAGGTTACCCGTAGCGTAAGCTTTTCCATAAAAAGAGTCGTTATCCTTCTCTTCCAGGTTCAATCCCTGGAAGTTATTGAAGCTCATATTCAGATCTGCCTCAATATCCCTGAATTGCCTGTATTTTAAGCCTCCCTGAACAATGGCATAATGACCCCGCGAGTCCCGGAGTGTGTCTTTGGGGAGGTAGAGCCCTTCCGGTGTCAGGTGAACGGGTCCTGAGAGGACATAAGGTACTTTGATGTAGTCAACGGTAAAATGTAATTGATCAACAGCTGTGTTCCCGCTCACAAGGTCAAGGTTTGGCAATATGCCTGAAAGATGCATGTCTCCTGATATTTTTCCATGCACATCTGAAACCAGGCCGTTAAGAAAAGGAGCTACCAGGGCGGCTTCAAAATCATTGAAAGTGGCTTTCATGTCCAGCTCTTTACCCGATGGATGATAATAGCCGGTTGCAAGCAGGGTTGTTTGCCCTCCTGGCAGGGTTGTGCTGGCTTCAAGGTTCAGGTTGTCGGTTTGCGGATCCCGTGAACTGGTCAGATGCAGATCTCCTGCCAGGGTGTTGTTTACATACAACCCTTGCCCGACTATGTCTGCCAGGAAACGCCGGTCTCCGTAAAAATCGGTCAGGTGTCCCGTACCGGTGAAAGAGCCCCTGAATGAAAAGGGATATGCTGCAGGTAGCAGGGTGTTTAACAAGCTGGCATCGAACCTGGAAAGTTTCACAAACAGGGTATCCTGCCAGGCATGCGAGATAGCTCCGTCTATCAGAAGGTATTCGGCATCTTCCTGCTCTTTGTGGTGTTGCAAAAGTACGTTGTTCAGCGCGAGCCGGCCTCCTGCAAGCACAAGGCTGTCTGCATGAAGATTCCATGCTTTCCCATTGATCACAAGATAGTCAGAAGCAAGGTTTGCCTTTATTACAGGAGTGTCTATACCTTCTTGCCTGTAAAAACTGAAATCGGATTGCAGGCGGGCATTGTTTTGATTATCTTTTTCCGGATTGTAGAACAGGTCCAGAGATACCCTGTCATTGCCCGCCATTGCCTTTATCCGGAATGTTTCTGCTTTGAGCGGGCCTGCTGACAAATCACGGCATTGAATATCGGCTTTCAGGTCGGCAACTCCGGCTACAGCCAAAATGTCAAGATCGCTCAGGTTGTGATCCAGATAACCCAGTCTTTCTGAACGGATCACTGAAAAGAGGCTGTCGTTTCCATAATCATGCAAGGATATGCTGGTCCCGGGAGCAATGTATAGCCCGGGCAATAGCAATTCTTCAAAAAACACACTGTTGCGTACGGTCATCTCAAGGACAGCTCTTCCGTCTGACGGTTTTCCGTATTTTTGATCAGACGGCGATGTAAAATAGGCGGGAATGTGCCTGAAAAGATTTCTGGCAGCAATACGCTTGATAAAAGCCATGACACCGTCTTCTCCTTCATAGTGTGCCAGGAGTGCATCTGAATCGAGATGAACCCTGTAACCGGTCTTGTCCTCCGCTTTTGCACTTTCAAGTGTAAAAGAATCCAGGGTATGCGTGCCACGTGAGTTTTTAAGGGATAGATCCGAGGCCTGAATGGTCCCTTCTATGTCTCCCAGGTTGTTGATGTGCGAAAAGTCAGCCCGTACCATACCGCTGAGTATGGCCAGCGAATCACTCTTGTATAGATTCAGCCTGCTCAGATCGGCATAAGCGATGTTGGCAAAAAAAACAGCAGCCGTTCCAGCGGACCTGGTCAAATCTGCTCTGCCCTGGAACAGGAATTGTAAATTGGGATCAGACGCGCTCATTTTTCCGTTAAAAATGCCGTCGTGCAATCCTCCAACCACTTTGATATCCCTGAATATGTAATTATTAAAATCAAGACTGGTAATCAACAGGGTATCCACATCGGCCCTGATGTTGCGGATTCCTCCCGGCCTTATGGCCACACTGGCCTTTGTATACAAAGAGCTTGGGCCTAATTGGGGGATTCCGGTGAAAAGCCCTGCGTCCAGGTCCCTGAGCCGGGCAATGCCCGATAACAAAATCCCATCGGGGTATGCATTGTTGTTTATGACCATATCCAGGAATAAAGACCCGAAATGGCCATCCAGCGTTCCTTCAACGGCAAAGTCTGTCAACAGCCCGGCAAGACGGCCGCTGAATTGGAACGAGGTCCTGCCTCCTGCCTTTTCTTCTATGCTCTTCAGATCAACACGGGCGATAGAATACAGTATCTTGTTCAGATCATTGATGTCTGAATTGATCTGGTCAAGATCTACCTGCAAGGTGGTTTCTTCTGATTCCGGTAAGCCCCTGAGCAGGAATCCGCACCGTATATTTGTTCTTCCAGTTTCGGAACTTATGTACAGATCTTTTCCACCCAGACTGCTCACCGTTCCGGTTACCTTTCCGGTAGCACGAACCGCCAGGACAAAGTCCCGGGGGAATGACCAGGCATAATATCCGATGGTTTTGAAGGAGAAATATGCATTATCCATGTCCAGCTCCATGACCACCCGGTTCAGATAATCGGAAAGATTCTCTGAATTACCGTAATGCATCAGAAAATGATGAGCCTTTACGTGCGAGTAATTATCCCTGATGACCAGATTCTTAACCAGGGCCTCCCGGCTGTCAACAGTCACATCTCCCTCCATGTGTTGCACACGGTATCCCGATTTTTCCAGGCATGCAAGACGGTCCAGGCGCGCTTCAACCTTTCCGTCATAATAACGGGCGCCCCGGATATCAATATATATATCGCCTATGTGCAAATCCGAAAAATCCATGCACTCCGGGTTGTCGTGAGAAGGACCGCTGTCTCTGTTGATCATATGGTAGGCAAAACCTTCCAGGATCACCCGGTTGGAACGGATATCCCACATGAAAGGCCGGGAAGTGGTGTCTTCCCTGGTCGCTGGAGTAAACAAGCTTTCAAGGTTGGTTGTGCTGTCTTCTATAATCAGGTGATAAGAACCTTCTGACAAGAGCACACGTTGCAATCCGATCTTTTTTCCAGGAATGTTTACACGGCCAATACTGACCGACATTTTTTTGGCGTGAAACAAAGTATCCGAAGGAGCTGTGCGGATCAAAAGATTGTTAATTATCAGCTTGTTAAAGAAGACAAAATTGACTTTTCCAATCATTACTTCTGCGCCAGTGGCCTCTGATAACCACCGGGCAGCCCGCTCTGCCATTTGCGTCTGTATCCGGGGAACCTGAATGATAATAGCTGTGCCTGTCAGTAAAATGACCACAATGAAAAGAATGGAACGCAGTATATTTTTGATGACCCTCATAGATAACCCCTGAACTTACAAATTTACAAAAAAAATGGCCACATTTGCAGACTCAAGAACAGGACAATGGCTTATATAATTGGCATAGAATCTTCATGCGACGACACATCGGCCGCCGTGTTGCAGGACACGCTAATGCTTTCCAATGTCATGGCGTCTCAGGAGGTCCATAAAAAATACGGGGGCGTGGTTCCTGAGCTGGCCAGCAGGGCACATCAGCAGCACATAGTCCCGGTGGTGAGCCAGGCTCTTGAAATTGCCGGTATCACGCCCCGGGAAATAGATGCCATAGCTTTCACACAGGGTCCCGGCCTGCTGGGATCCCTCCTGGTGGGGACCTCTTTTGCAAAGGGTCTGTCATTGGCCACAGGGGCACCATTGATCCGGGTTAACCACCTGACGGGTCATGTCCTGAGCCATTTCATAGATATCAAATCCCCATCGGGAACCGGCACTGAACCGGCATCGGGCCGCAAACCGGATTTTCCTTTTCTATGCCTGCTGGTCTCCGGTGGCCATACGCAGATTATTAAAGTAAACGCTCCGCTGGCTTATCAGATCCTGGGACAGACCATAGACGATGCAGTAGGAGAAGCTTTTGACAAAGGCGCAAAGCTCCTGGGACTGGAATACCCGGGCGGGCCTCACATTGACAGGCTGGCACGTATGGGAGATCCGGGAATGTTTGGTTTTGCCCGCCCCCGCATTAAAGATCTGGATTTCAGTTTTAGCGGTGTAAAGACATCGTTCTTGTATTTTTTACGTGACAGGCAGGCAGAAGACCCGGATTTTATAGCCCAAAACAAAACCCACCTGGCGGCAGGCCTTCAGAAGACTCTTATTGACATACTCGTGGACAAAGTAATAAGGGCGGTAAAAAGGACCGGTATTAACCGGGTGGCTCTGGCCGGTGGTGTTTCGGCCAACAGCGGACTCAGGGAAAGAATGATTATGGAATCAAGGAAAAGGAATTGGGAGGTTTTTATTCCCCTGTTGCCTTTTACTACCGACAACGCCGCAATGATCGCCATTACCGGTTATTATAAATGGAAGGAAGGCCGGTATGCCGGATTGGATATTTCCCCGGTCACAAGAAGCAGCCTGATAACCGGGGAATGATCCCTTTTTCTGCGGGTTGGTCCCTTTTCGTATATTGTTAACTGCAGCCGCTGCATCCGTTGCAGCTTCCACCGCAGGATGAGGCAGCTCGTTCCCCATAGAGCCCTTCTATAAGCTCTTTATCTGTGGCCTGACGGATATCAACAACTTTGCCGCTGAAATTGAGCTCACATCCGGCAAGGGGGTGGTTGAAATTCATTTTTACCGTATCCTCCAGCACATCCTCTACAATGCCGTTCAGCTGGTTTCCATGGGAATCCTGCATGGGAATCACCTTGTCCTTGACCAGGAGACCTTCTTCAATGGTCCCGTTTACCTTGAAAATATCTTTTGAAAGTTCAACGATCGCGTTGGAATCAACCCCGCCATATCCGTCTTTTGGGCTTAAAACGAACGTGAATTCATCTCCGGTTTTCTTTCCCAGAATCTTTTCTTCAAAGGCGGGTAAAAGGTAGCCCTGTCCATATATAAAACGCATGGGCTTATCTTCTTTTACAGATTCAATCACATCGCCGTCAACTATAAGCGTGTAGGACAATGAAACTACTTTTTCTTCTGAAATGGTCATGATTTATTGTTATTGTTTGTTGGTAATTTTCTAATCTTATAGCCTATCGCAGCCGCAAACAGTGAAAACAGGGGTGTTATCAAATTAAAGAAGCAATAGGGCAGGTATGTCAAAGTAGCTACGTTCAGGACAGTGGACTGTACCACGGCGCAGGTATTCCATGGTACGAGCACAGAAGTGACCGTCGCCGATTCTTCAATGGTGCGGGAGAGCACTTCAGGAGCGAGTCCCCGCTTTCGGTAAGAATCGCCAAACATATTTCCCGGCAGGATGATAGCCATATACTGATCTCCCAGTGTCATATTGAAAAAAATGCATGTTCCCAGTGTGGTGCCTATGGTGGAGAGGGTGTTACGCATGAGTTTGAGTAAATTTTCAGTAATTGTATTGATCATACCAGAGGCACTCATCACACCGGCATAGGCAATAACACACAAAATGAGCCAAACTGTATTCAACATGCCTGCCATGCCGTTTGTAGAGGTAAGGCTGTTCAGGATCGGATCTCCTGTATCCACGCTCACACGGGTGCTGATCATGTTTACCGCTGCGGCAAACTGTCCCTGAGCAATCTGTTCGCAAATTTGCGGCTGAAACAGTACGGCTGCTATGGCTCCTGCTATTGCTGATAAGAACAGGGTGATAAAAGGGGGGATTTTTTTAAATACCAATACAATGGTAATGAGCGGAATAAGCAAAAACCATGCAGAAATATTGTATGTGTTATCCAGTGCGTTAAGTTGCGGCTGTATATCAACCGCATTTTCCGTAGGGATGGAAAAACCGGCAATGGTGTAAATGATCAGGCATATGATAAAGACGGGTAATGTGTTCACCAGCATATACCGTATGTGGGTAAAGAGGGGAACCCCGCAAAAAGACGAGGCCAGGTTGGTGGTGTCTGACAAGGGTGACATTTTGTCACCAAAATAGGCCCCCGATATGATGGCTCCGGCCAGCCAGGGGACAGGCAGACCTATGATCTTCCCGGCTCCAAGCAGGGCAACACCAAAAGTTCCCACCGTGCTCCAGGAACTTCCTGTTACCAAAGATATGAGGCTGCAGATAATAAAGGCAAGGGGTAAAAAGATAACCGGATGTATAACCTTTAATCCGTAGTATATCATAGAAGGGATGATCCCGCTGCTCATCCATCCTCCGGTAAGGGCTCCGATAGAGATCAAAATCAGGATAGCAGGGTACGTATTTTTCATGTGGGAAAGCATGGCCTCTTCTGCCATAGACCAGGTAAGGCCATATTTCAAACGGGCAATGGCAAAAGTAATGACAGCCACCAGCAATAGGGCAAACTGTGAAGGCCCGGCTGTTACCTGGTCCCTGAACACAAGGACACTCGCAAGAAGGATGGACACCAGCAGGATTATAGGTATGAGGCTTGTGATGAGCGACGGTTTCTTCATATATAATGTTTAAAGCCCTGCAAACTCTATGTTGTCGAATAAAAGAGAAGGTATTTGCCAGGACATGGTTGTAAGTGCGTCGTCACCCGCTGCCAGCAGTCTGTTCCACAGATCCAGCATATTGCCTGTCATAACCATTTCATTGACCGGATATGTGATCTGTCCGTTTTCCACTTTATAACCTTCAATTCCGTATGAGAAGTCTCCTGTTGCCGTGTTGCAATTTCCTCCGTTGAACCCGGTCACAAAGATGCCATTTTTCATGGAACCTGCAATAGTCGCGGCGCTTCCCTTGCCACCCTTCAAAAACAGCAGGGAAGGCGAAGATATGGTGGGAGGCATCTGCATTTTGAGGGCGTAATAGGTACTCAAAAAAAACGTATTCAGCCGCCCTGACTCAATTACGGTGCGCTTAGCCGTACGTAGCCCTTCGTTGTCAAAGAAACGGTAGCCCGGCGATCCTTTACGGTGGGGATTGTCAATCAGTGTCAGTGCGGGCGAGGCAATGCTTTTTCCCAGTTTGTCCAGCAGGAAAGAATTCTGCTGTTGGAGTGAACTTCCCGACATGGCCTCGATCAGGGGAGCGAGCAGGGTGGCCGCAACCCTGTTTTCCACGATTACCGGGTACCTGCCCGAAGCAATTTTTCCGGGATTTCTTTTGGAAAGGGCCCTTTCAAGAGCTGTTGCGGCACATGTGCAGGGAGTTTCTTTGCCTATCCCAATGTTCTCCGGTTTAATTCCGCCCAGATAATCCCAGTCCGAGGGACGTGCATCCCCCCGTCCCCTGACGGCACATTCTACCGACAGGCTGTACCAGGTTTCTTCCGAGGTGCAGTTTAATCCGTCAGTGTCTGCCAGGTGTAGCCAGCGCCTGTAGTCAGAATAACCTGCAGTGACACTGATCAGGGCAGGATCTTTGCCCCAGACAGAGGCAGCACATCCGCTCAGGAAAGCTTTCTTTACCCCAGTATCCACAGAGCCTCTGTGTGCAGAATATAAGGGATCCCCTTCATAGCGAAGTTCACCCGGAACCAGTATCCTGAATGGATCCGGAGCCAGAAGCCTGACCGAGGCAACAGCGTCGTCCAGCAGTTTGTCGATACCCGCAGGATCGGCCTTGTTTGTGGAACAAGTCCCATAACGCCCATCTACGAATAGGTGGATCATCAGGGAAGAGTCCACGGCTTTCTGGATTGTCTCTATGGAATCGTTCAGTACAGACAGTTCATTGGCTGTATTGCTGATTGCAGCAACCCGGGCGTGTTGTGCTCCTTTCCGGAGGGCTCCCTGAAGGGCATAATCACACATTTGTTGAAGCAGGTCTTTTTGTTTCATACCCGTCCTCCTACCGTTAGTGAACTTACCAGAACGGAGGGCATTCCGCAGGATACTGCACAACTCTGTTCCTTGCCGCACGTCCAGGTTCCGTTATCTATGGCACAATTGTTGGCCACGCCCGTAATTCTTGCAAGGGCTTCCGGTCCGTTGCCTATGATATTTGTATCTTTTATGGGTTGTGTCAGTTTCCCGTTTTCTATCAGGTATCCGCTTTTGACATAGAAGGTAAAGTCTCCGGCACCTATCTGGACCTGACCGTTGCTGAAAGTATCTACATAGAGACCCTTTTTTACCGAGGCGATGAGCGCTTCTTCCGTATCCGGCCCATTGTCCATATATGTGGCCCGCATCCTGGGCAGTGGCATGTACCGGAAAGACTCCCTGCGGCCGTTTCCGGTTGGTTCAGCCTGGAAGTAACGGGCCGAGATCCTGTCATGCAGGAACGAGGTGAGGATGCCATCGGTAACCATATATGTTTTTTGTCCGGGAACACCTTCGTCATCTACGTTGAGCGACCCCCTGTTACCGGCAATGGTCCCGTCGTCTATTACCGTAATGCCCGGACTGCAGACACGTTTGCCCATCATATCGGAAAAGATGGACACTTTTTTCCGGGCAAAATCGGCCTCGAACGCATGACCTATGGCTTCATGCAAAAGTATCCCCGAACCTCCTGCAGCCATCACAACTGGCATTTCTCCGCCGTTGGGCTGTTTTGCCCCGAAAAGAAACGACGTGCGGTCAATGATTTCCCGCGCAAGTTCCTCAATAAGCCCGGGTGTCAAAAACTCGCCTCCCATCCGGAAGGAACGCGAAGAGGATGCCGATTCCCTTTGTCCGCCCGATTCCATGACACAAGAAACGGAAAGCGAAGCCATAGGACGAATATCGGCGCAGTGGATCCCCAGGGAATTGTAAATTTCAATCTGTGAGGTTGAATCGGAAAGTTGGGCGGTGACTTTTTTCACACGCTTGTCTGCACTGAATATGCGGTCATTCAGATCATAGAGAAAAGGCATTTTTTCCTGCGGGGAAAATTCCTCCCAGGGTTTGACGATCCTGTAACGGTCAGGCAGGTTCAGGGTGGCAATTGCAGCAGGTTGTGATGTTCTGATCAATCCTTGCGCAATATGGGAAGCCGTTCTGGCCGCTTCTTCCCTGTCGCGCGGCAGTGATGATTCTGTATAGGCGTAGCCGGTATTTTGCCCGCTGACCACCCGGATGCCCAGGCCGCCCTCATTGTGCGTCGAGGCGGCGTTTACTTCTCCGTCACGTAAAACAATGGAGTGAAAAGTGGTTTGTTCAAAATAAAGGTCGGCGTAATCCCCTCCTTTACGGAGCGCAAGGTTTAGCAGTTTGTAGGAATCCATGTCAGTCGCAGTTGTCAAATCCATAGCCTGGTTGCTGTGGACATATATAAACGGCCGGATTCCATACAGAGGGGGTCCAGCAGGTATGTTGTTTCACAATTTGGGGGATTGTTCCTGAAAGCCGGTTTCCCTGCACACGCAATTGGGAGGTGACATCGGGAATACCAGCCCATTCTAAGGGAATGGTTCCGGTAAAATTACAGTTTTCCAACCTGATGCTCAAGCGGTCAGCGTTAGTTTTCATCTTCCCGAAACCAGCGGGCAGCGGCCCGTTGAAATTCGCGTTCTGATAGAACAACACAGACGAAAGGTTTTCCAGTTCAAAAAATGCATCGGGCAGGGGCAATTCCAGCTTTGTATTATACAGGCCCAGACTTCTGAGTGCACGCAACTGACCGAATTCGGCGGGTATTGTTCCTGTAAAGGGGACGTTGCTCATTTGCAGGTTGGTCAGCCTGGTGAGTTTTCCGATATCCGCAGGAATGGGCCCCCCAAGACCTGTGCAGCCTACCAGGTTAAGGTCTGTAAGGGAAGTAAGGTTGAATAGTTCTGCCGGCAGCGCCCCCGTCAGGCCTGTCATACCGCTCAAATTTAGACGCTCCAGAGCAGTAAAACTGCCAATCCAGGCAGGAATGTTTCCTGTGATTCCGGCGTTGGACGAAATACTCAGCTTTCTGAGCAGCACCAGATTTCCCAGGGTCTGGGGAAGCGTTCCGGTAAAGTTGTTGTTACTCAGGGTCAGCAGTTCCAGTGCCAAAAGTTTTCCCAGACATGCAGGAACAGGGCCTTTACGGGAAATCACTCCGGAAGCCAGGGACAGAGAATCTACACGTCCTGCGGCGTTCAGCCGTACTCCTTCCCAGGTATCCATTGGAGCAGACAGATCCCATTTGTTTTTAGCCCAGGTTTCTCCTTCAGTTTCCATAAAAAACTCAACCAGGGCCAGGCTGTCCCGCATCCTGGGATCAAGTACAAAACCTGTCTGGGTTAACCTGACTTCCCTGAAAATTGTATGGATATTATTCCCGATGGTGATTATGGCTGTCCGGACCTGTGGGTCCCGGTTTTCTCCGAAAGAGATCTCCAGTGATCCACTCCCGTTCCCCGATACAGGCAGTACCGTACACCATGTCTTGTCGGAGCGGGCTTCCCACGGAAGGTTGGCCGTGATATGGACTGTGTGACTCCCGGCACGGTAGTCGTATTCAGCTGCAGGATCTGTAATCTCGAGCAGGGGCGGAATCCCGGCCTGTGTAATTTCAACGCTAACAGCCAGCTCTCCGGCCTTTATGGTAAAACTGCCCGTGAGCGGGGTTCCCAGGCTGGGGTTTTCTTCTACGCTCAGACGAAGGGAAGCACTTCCTGTTCCCGATTCCGGCACGATGTGGTACCCTTGTGGATTCTCAACACGCCAGGAAGTATTGGTATAAACTATGATATCTACCCATCCTCCGCTTTGGGGAAGGTTGATCTTGTCTGCAGACACGGAAAGTTCAACCTCCTGTGCTGATTCTCTGCACCCTGTCAAAAGTGTCACGGATAAAACAAGGGCGGCTAAACAGTGTATGACTCCTGAAAATCGTCTCATGGAAAGCAAAAGTACAAAAAAAGTATTATTTTTACATCACAGATAGCACTATGGAAAGGCCACGTCAAAAATATCCGGTAATATTGGTTTTGCTCCTCTTGATGACCGCTCTTCCGGATAGGAATTCTTATGCACAGCAGCAGCAGTATGCTCTATCGGGAATAGTGAAGGATCAGGACTCCGGTGAGCCTGTCCCCTATGCCACTGTTTTTCTGGAAGAGACGGGACTTTGGTATATTTCCGGAGAAGACGGTTCTTTCCGCTTTACCGGTGTCCCTGCAGGAACGCATACCCTGCGTGTTGAAATCCTGGGGTATGCCAAAAAGACCTTTACCCAGAAACTCGACCGTGACATGGCCGGGCTGGTGTTACAGATTGCCCAGGCAAGCCTCCGGCTGGAGGAAGTGGTGGTCACAGCCGAGGAGGGGGGAAAGCTCAATTCCTCCTCAAGGATAGAGAAGCAGGCATTGGAACATGTGCAGCCTGTGAGCCTGCGTGACATCATGCAATTGGTACCGGGCAATCTGACTGAAAATCCCGGGCTTAACCGTGTTAACCAGCTTACCATAAGGGATATCGCTTCTAACAGCGCCAACGCCTTCGGGACTGCGGTAATCATGGACGGGGTAACCCTTTCCAACGATGCCAACCTGCAGGTGAGGAAAACATCTGCCATAGGCACTGTGGGGGAATCTACAGCAGGCACCGGGGTGGATACCCGCCAGATATCTACCGATAATATACAAACCGTGGAGGTCATCCGTGGGATTCCTTCGGCCGTTTATGGAGATCTTACTTCAGGGGCCGTGGTTGTTAAGACGCGCTCCGGTGTTTCCCCCTGGCAGATCCGGCTTAAAGCCGATCCCCGTCTGAAACAGGTTTATGCAGGAAAAGGATTTTCACTTGGTCCGGAAAAAGGCGTGGTGAACGTAGACGCAGATTACGCACTTTCTTACGGTGATGTAAGAACACCCGCCGATGTGTACAGGAGGGTGAACCTGCGCCTTGGTTATTCGCAGACAGCGAAAAAAAATCTGACCTACAATACACGGGTGCGCCTGATTTATTCCGATGCCGATAACCGGACGGATCCGGATAACTTTCTGGACAATATTTCCAGGGACAGGGATATGGGGATCGGACTGGATTTTAACGGAACATACCGGCTGAACAAAAAATGGATCACCAACCTGGAATTCATGGCCGCCGGGGATGTGACCTCCCAGTATTCCCGGGAGAAAACCTACCGCAGTCAGGGGAGGGTTCCCCAGTCCCTGGCCATGTCCTCAGGCGAAAACCTCGGCTTTTTCACCCCTTACCGCTACTATTCCGACCTGGAGGTGTTCGGGCTGCCCGTAAATATTCAGGCCAGGGTGGTTGCCAATCTGTATGGCAAGTATGGTCAGATCAGCAACAAGGTACTGGCCGGAGTGGAATGGACTTCAAGAGGAAACAGGGGTGCGGGTAAGGTGTTCGATCCCTATCTCTCTCCCGATATCAACGCCTCTTCCACTTACCGTGAACGTTCCTTCAGGGATATTCCCTTTCTGAACCGGTACAGCCTGTTTGTCGAGGATAAACTGCGGGTTCCCCTGGGCCTTGTGCGTGCCCTGGAGATCCAGGCAGGTGTCCGCTTTAACGGCATCCTGCCCGACGAACGCTTTAGCCTGGACCGGTATTACTCGGTGGAACCAAGATTCAATGCCCGATTCCAGATCCTGAAAAAACAAAAGGGATTCCGGGAATTGAGCATAAGAACGGGATGGGGAATGAATTACAAAATGCCTTCCATGGTCTACCTGTACCCCGAGCCCACCTACCTGGATGTAGTCTCATTTTCATACAACGACATAGACGACAACGGGATAGGGATGGTTCTCTTTACCACGAAAAAACTGGAACAGGAGGTCAGGAATCCGGAGCTTAAGCTTCAGCAAAGTACCAATTTTGAGGCCGGGATGGATTTTGACATTGAAAATGTGACCGGATCGCTAGTTTTTTTCAAAGAAAAAATGGTGAACGGGTATGGTTTTGCCACCCAGGTCATGCCTGTATCCTACAACCGGTACGGATATGTATGGAACCAGGGCAGTCCCTCGCGTATAGATGTGCCCTCCGGGAAACTCCCACAATACGAGAACGGGGCTGTCTGGGTAGACGGAACAGCGCTGCCGCTGATCCGCGATACGGTCTTCCTTACCTACCAGAAACCGGTGAATAATATTGTACAGAACAAGTGGGGCGTGGAATTTACAGTGGCTTTTCCCGAGATCAAAAGTCTGCATACCACCGTTTCACTTACCGGGGCTTACCTGAACATTGTGTCCCAGGATGAATCCATGGGTGCGATAACGGTTCCTGTACAGGTGGCGGGCAGTCCATATCCCTATGCGGGTATTTACGCCGGAGGAAACAAAACAAATACAGGCTCCAGGAGGGAGCGTCTCAATACCAACGTCTGCTTTATCACACACCTGCCGGCCGTAGGCATGGTGGTGACCCTGACGGCCCAGCTGGTGCTTATGGACAGGACCGCCTATATTTGT
>MWDM01000021.1 GCA_002070565.1 Bacteroidetes bacterium ADurb.Bin139 | reverse complement strand
GTTCTTCCTGGGTTAGATTTACTTCTTTCCTGCGCTCTTTAACAAACGCTGCCAATTGTTTCATTATATGCATATGAATATAAATCATACAAATATAATAAATTATATGTAATTAAATATAATTTATATTATTATTTTTCTAGGAAACAGTCAGCCCTTAGCTGTGCATTTTCCCGCAGGTTGTAATAATAGAAAGAAATATCAAAACTGTGATATACTCCCGGACCCATGGCGCCGGAAATCTGATACATGGCGTTTTCGTCCACGCTGGAACATTCGATGACCCCTTTTGCCGAGTTGATGCGTGCATCGGCAAAATGCGGTGTGAATCCAAAACGACCCTGATCATCAACGGGCATATACGAGCCGAGGCTTTCCTCCGCTGTGGCGGGAGTTTGGTCCCGTTTCCAGTTTATGGGATTGATGACCAGCCCGATGTCGTTCGCCATCACAATATTCGCACCGGGTGCCACCGAAGGGGATTGGGTGTTGTAAGAAACGATGACCCCGGTGTCGTCGGCTCCCTCGGCAAATTTTAAAAAGGGATTGGCGTTCATATACCCGGTAGTTACAGGGTACCCAATAACGTAGGCACAAACCATCCGTGCATAAACATCGGGATGATGTGGCATGTATTTATTCAAAAGGATCAGTAATACCTGGGCACCCTGGGAATGGCCCACCAGGATGAAGGGTTTTTCATTATTGTAATTGTTTATGTAATAATCGAATGCGGCGATGACGTCTTTTGCCGGTATGCTGTCAATTACAGCCCAACGCTCATCCGTTGGCAGGCTCAGGGTATAACCGGCATCCGCCTGCCTGTAATAGGGGGCGTAGATGTTCCCTGCCGTTTCGAATGCTGTTGCCTGTTTGTCGAAAGCATTCCGGGATCCATTGAGCATCATGGGGTGATCAACTGCACAAAAGTTGGGCTCCAAGGAATCTGATTTGTACCAGGCGGTGGGATACACATAGAAAACATCCACATTCTTTGAGCCGTTTACAGGGAGCGATAACCAGTTTTCGGTTTTTGAGTAATCGGTGGCCGGGTTTTCTTCTTTTGTCTTTGATGAATCACAGGAATAAAGTGATAACAGCCCGGATATCACTATAAATGAGCTTATTAAATAAAATCGGTTCATTGTTAATGTTTAAGTATTTCAATCAGTTCTTTATTGATATAAAGTGTTTCTCTACCGATTTTATGTGATTCCAAAACACCTTTATTTTCCAGTTCTTTTAAATACCTGGAGGCGGCTTTTCTCTCAACACCCAATCTGTTTACTACAAAATCAATTTTCGAGTACGGTTGCTCAAAGAGGAGTTCTACAAGCTCTTTTCTGTAAATCTTAGGTGATTCATTTTTTACTTTTATGATTGTTTTGTCTAAAAGATCTTTAATATTGGTTATTCTGAAAATTGTGTCTTTCGATGTTTCTTCAATTGCTCTGAGCATGAACATGATCCAGTTTTCCCACATCCCATCTTGATTTGTCCTGTTCAGCAAACGATAATATTCTGATTTGTTTTTAATTATGTAAGAACTTAAATACAGGATTGGAACATCAAGCAATCCGTTAAGTATCAAGTAAAGAATATTCAATATTCTGCCGGTTCTTCCGTTACCGTCATAAAAGGGGTGAATACTCTCAAATTGAAAATGTAAGATCGCGAGATTGATCAATGGGGATAATTCATTGTCAGTTTGATTGTAATGATTTATGAAGTTTGTTAACAAATCCAGGATCTCAGCTTTATCCTGCGGTGGCGTGTAAACAATTTCCCCGGTTTTGTCGTTCTTTAACACTGTGCCGGGTATGCTCCTGATTCC
Organism: Bacteroidetes bacterium ADurb.Bin139; assembly: GCA_002070565.1. Taxonomy (GTDB): domain Bacteria; phylum Bacteroidota; class Bacteroidia; order Bacteroidales; family UBA932; genus DMER64. The sequence goes on along the minus strand of MWDM01000021.1, from coordinate 26,559 downwards.
TGCGGTATTATTAACTAATTCCTGTTGGATGCTTATAATATCATTTACTTTGATAAATCCTTGCTTTTTTGCGAGTTCATAACCATAAAAAATGGCTTTTCTGTAATTGACCACTTCTTTAGTTTGTGGCGATAGCGTTGACTTGTTCAAGGCCAAAGCTTTATATAGATCGTCCTGTGTAGTAATAATATTTTCAATTTCAGAACTGTCTTTCGCTTCTTGAAGTACAACAGCATTGATCAACATAGACTGATTGGGTATTGTCATAGCAATACCTTTGAGTTCAGCTAAAACTGCAGTTGATTTGTTGGTCTGTCGCAGAATATCAATAGTCTCCACTTTTTCTCTTGGTGGTGGAAGGTAATTTAGTTTGAAACGTGGTGTATTTTGTCCCATATTTTTTTAATCTGTCCCAAAAATACAAAAATTGGTACAAATAACACTATTTAAAATGATTCTTTTTGTAATTCTTAAGCATTTTTCCGAATGCTTTATCCTTTTTTCGCTATCGTATTCCTTGTTGTTCGGAAATAACCCGTCCCACGGCAAACATCTCAAGTTGCTTCTCCTTTCGGTAGTTATTTATTTCGGGATAGTATCCCAGGTCTTCAAGTGTCATATCTTTTTCCCGATATAAAAAACATAACCGTAATATTCATGGTACTTCCTGAACAATTGTTCTTCGTGCCTTTGGTAAGCGACAAAATTTTCAGCAAAAGCATTCCCGGCGTGCTCACGAAGGAAGTTTTCCTGAATGATTTTTTGTTGGTCGTAAAAATGCGTGGTCCAGCAATGATCCGGCAGCATGAAAGTAGCCACGGGAATGTAGCCTGCCTTTTGCAGTTGAGCCACCTTGTTTGGAATGGTGTCGATTCCGGGATATGCTTCCAACCAGAATTTTTCAATTTCTTCCGGCCTTTCTTCCGTGAACCAGGATGCTTCAGACACGGCCACATACCCATTCTTTTTTAAGAATTTTCGCCATAACCCGAGTCCTTTTTCAAAGCCGATGTTGTAGATGGCTCCTTCGCACCAGATCAGGTCCAGTTCTTCTTCCTTAAAAGGCAGGTCGTCCATGGAACCCACGATGCATCGCACCCTTTCTTGCAGATTGGATTCTTTGGCGTTGGCATTAAACAGATCCACAAAGGCGGGAAACAGGTCGATGCCTGTTATCTTTCCGGGTATCCGGCCGGCCAGAACCATTGTTTGACCTCCGGTTCCGCAACCGAGGTCGGCCACTTGCGCGTTTTCGGACAGGTGATTTATGAAACTTAATGCTTTCAGGGTTATTTCAGGACTACCCGGGCCCTGGCGTTCAATTTTTGAAAAGTATTCGACTATAAGATTCACGTCAAATTCGTGAATGGAATGATTCTCACTCATGATGATTAATGGTTTTGATTGTTGTGATAAAAAAAACTCTAACAACCCAAACAAGAAAATGTCGGGGTCACAAACGGGATAATCAAAGTCATGAAAGACCCTGATTATTTACTTCACCGAATCCGTATAAGATTTAAGCATCCAAAAATTTTAGCGGTACAAATATACACATTTGTCTCGAAAATCATATCTTTACGACATTCATTTTCTGTGGGTTAACATTAAATATATGAAAACAAGGTATTTATTTTTGACATTTATTTCTATGGTTATGTTGGCGGGGTGTTGCAAGTTTGGCCTTGTCGACACCTCGTATTATGCTAAAAAACATGCACTTACCCATATGTTAGACTCGGTCTATGATAAATATACGGACCAGGTTCCGGATTATCCGGGAGGACTGGTACTAAAGGTCATCGAAGGCGGGGAAGCGTATTTTACAACGGCCGGAATGGGCAACTCGGCAACGGCTCAAACACGTTTCCGGGCAGCAAGCTGCACAAAAACATTTACGGCAACGGCCATTTTGTTGCTGCACCAGCAGGGAAAGCTGCACATTACGGACCGGGTGACCGACACCATCCCGGGGACCAATGAAACGTACCTGCCGGACGGACCGGGTTTTGCCATTCCCTATAAAGAACAGATCACCATCCGGGATCTGCTTCGTCACAGGGCAGGAGTATTTGATGTGGCCAACGACGATGTCCCGGACACGTTATCCGTTGACGTACCTTACAAAGGGGATAATTATATTTATCATATAATGGACGTTGAGCCTGAACATACTTTTCATTTTGACGAACTGATAAACGTGGTGGCAGAAACAGGACTGAGTTATTTTGTTCCTGATAACGGTTACCATTATTCCAATACGGGATATTCCATTCTGGGCAAGATCATTGAAAGGGTAACCGGATTGTCTTACATGGAGTTCCTGGAAGAACACGTCATGCAACCCATGGGAATGTTCAACTCTTATATGCCTGAATCAGGAACAGATCAGGTCATGGACAATCCTTTTGTTCCGGGATATATTATGTTTGAAAACGAGACCATGGAGATCATGAATTCCAATATTTCTCCTTATGTTGCCGAGGGCAATCTGGTGACCACACCCAATGACTTGTCCCGTTTTTACCAAAAATTGTTGTCGGGGAATGGAGTCCTTAGTCACTTTACAGTTAACAGTTTGATGATGAACTGTTTGCCGGTGGGCAATCTGAGTGCGTCAGGGTACGGATGCGGTCTGGAATATACGCACAACCTGGGATACGGGCATAGCGGAGCAACGGAAGGGTACCTGACATTTGTGGCCTATGACCCGGGCATGGATTTTACGGTCGTTGTGTATACCAACGTATGGAACATGAAAGATGGGATGGAAAGTCTGTCCTACCAGATAACAGACCTGCTACAGGAAATATGTTACCGCAGCAAAGCGATCATTATGGAATATTAGAAGCCTGATTATAATGAGTAAAATTGCGATTTTCACCCTAAGTCTGATCTTTCCTTTGATAGTAGCCCAAAGTTGTGATAACCAGGGCAACGGCACCAAGCCGCCTCCTACGGTTATACCTTCGGAGTTAGACATAGAATCTGTGGTTTATCTTTCAAAACCCGACGGCTCGGCAAAATTCGAATTGCAGGAGGGGTTTGTCAAAAAGGTAGCCAATCCTTATTTACCTACCATTCATGTAGATACAAGTCAGAAATTCCAACAGATTGACGGTTTTGGATTCAGCCTTACGGGAGGGAGCGCGAAATTGTTGTGGGGGATGACTGCCGAGGCCCGAACCGAGGTCCTTGAAGAGTTGTTTGGAGTTGCAGGTGAAGCCGGAGTTGCCGGGGATGCCATCGGGACCAGTTACCTGAGGCTGAGTCTGGGCTCCTCGGATCTGGATGAATATACTTTTTCATACAACAGTACCCCGGGCGATGTGGATATGAATGATTTTGATCTGGGTTACGACCGCAGGTACCTTATTCCTGTTCTCAAAAGCATATTGGAGATCAATCCCCACATCCGGCTGATGGCATCCCCGTGGTCTGCCCCGGTATGGATGAAAACAAATAATTCCACCATAGGAGGGCGATTAAAAACAGAGTACTACCAAGCATACGCGCTTTATTTTGTGAAGTACGTTCAGCAAATGAAAGCCGAGGGGATTGTCATAGATGCCGTCACGGTTCAGAACGAACCGCTTCACGGTGGCAATAACCCGAGTATGGAAATGAGTCCCGCCGAGCAGGCGGAATTCATTAAAAATTACCTGGGACCTGCTTTTGCCGCAAACAATATTGAAACGAAAATTGTGATTTATGATCACAACTGCGATCGTCCGGATTACCCGCTCACCGTTCTGGCAGACGAAGAAGCCTATGGCTACATCGACGGTACGGCATTTCACCTCTATGGCGGCGATATCAGTGCCATGTCTACCGTTCATGATGCACACCCGGATAAATCACTTTATTTTACCGAGCAATGGATAGGGGCTCCGGGTAATTTTGCGGGGGATGTGCAATGGCACATGCGAGAGGTCATTATTGGCTCCATGCGCAATTGGAGTAAGGTGGCCCTGGAATGGAACCTGGCCTCGGATCCCAAAACCGGCATACACACTCCCGGAGGCTGCACCACCTGCCTGGGAGCCATAACCATAGACGGCAATAAGGTTACACGTAATCCGGCCTGGTATATCATTGCCCATGCGGCCAAATTTGTACGTCCCGGCTCTGTTCGTGTAGAGTCCGCCTATTCAGGCAACCCGGACGATCTGCCCAACGTGGCCTTCCTGACTCCTGACAATACGGTTGTGCTGTTGATTATGAACAATATAGACAGGACACAAACGTTTAATACTGATATTAACGGCACTTCTTTTAGCACCGAACTGGGGGCCGGAGAAGTGGCAACAATTAGGGTGCGTTGCACACATTGTTCGTCTAATTGATAATCAATCAGTTACTAAAATCGACCCCTGGGGGGTCGTTTTTCGTAACTGCCTCATAATGAGGCAAACGAACAATTTGTGCAACGCACAAAAAATGAAAGAAAATGAAAAAATTTGTTTTTGCTGTTTTAGCGCTAATGTTTTTGTGGCAGGCTGCTCCTGCTCAGGATGCCCCGGCGCAGGCTGTTTCAGCGCAGGTTGCAAGTTTTGACAAAGCCCGGCTGGATGCCTATTTTGATGCTATTGAAGCTGCCGACCGCTTTTGGGGCTCGGTGGCACTGTCCTGCAACGGAGAGGTGATATACGCCCGGTCGGTGGGAAACTCGGACTATGAGAACGGGAAGAAAGCCTCCGAAAGCTCAAAATACCGCATCGGCTCCATCTCCAAAACTTTCACCTCGGTCCTGGTCATGAAGGCCATCGAACAGGGGAAGCTGGCACCGGGCCAGACGATCGATGCCTTTTTTCCTTCCGTGCCCAATGCCGGAAAGATCACCATCCGGCACCTGTTGTTCCATCGGAGCGGCATCCACAATTTCACCGACGATCCCGATTACCTGACATGGAATGCCGAGCCGAGGACCGAGTCGCAGATGGTGGCGCTGATTGCCGAGAGGGGGAGTGATTTTGAACCCGGCAGCGGTGTCCGTTACAGCAATTCCAATTTCGTCCTGCTGACCTTTATTCTGGAGAAAGTCTTTGCAGCTCCTTATGCGGAACTTTTGCGTCAATTTATTTGCGAGCCGCTGGGGCTCGACAATACGTATATGGGACGTCTTATTGATCCCGGAAAAAACGAATGCCAATCTTACCGCTATCTGGGCGGTTGGACATTAATGACCCAGACTCATCCGTCAATTCCAATGGGAGCCGGAAGCGTTGTTTCCACCCCGGAAGATCTGAATACATTTGCCCATGCCCTGTTTTCAGGCTGGTTGGTGAAGCCTGAAAGCCTTGAGATGATGAAGACCATAGAGGACGGCTTTGGGATGGGGTTGTTCATCACCCCGTTTTACGAAAAGAAAGGGTACGGCCATACGGGCGGAATTGACGGGTTTGGAGCAGTGTTTACCTATTTCCCCGATGACAGCCTGGCTTATGCGTTGACTTCGAACGCAGCCAATTACAATAAAAACGATATTTCCATAGCCGTACTGAGTGCTTTCTACGGGAAGGCTTACGAAATCCCCGAATTTGTTACCTATCCTGTGGATCCTGCAGATCTGGACCAATATACCGGAATCTATTCATCCTACGACGTGCCTTTGAAGATCACCATTTCCCGGGTCAACAATTCATTGATAGCCCAGGCTACCGGTCAAAGTGCATTCCCCCTGGAACCGTTTGATAAAGACAAATTTCAATATGCCATGGAAGGCGTGGTCCTGGAATTTGACCCTGCTGAAAAAGCCATGATTTTGAAGCAGCGCGGTGCCGAGTTGGAGTTTTTCAAGGATTGAGAAAATTGGTGCGTTGCACACATTGTTCGTTTGATTGATAATCAATCAGTTACTAAAATCGACCCCCCGGGGGTCGTTTTTCGTAACTGCCTCATAATGAGGCAAACGAACGATGTGTGCAACGCACCCTTTTTTCCTATCTTTGCAACCTATGGAACAAAGGGACTATATTCTAAGGGAGATCGAGAAATTGGGCATGATACTAAGAGCTATCATGACCAAAATTTTCGGGGGCAATGCCAATAATCCGCTTCCGGAAGTGAAACAATTTGAAGAAGTCACTGAAGAACTGTTGGAAAATGCAGGGTTTGACTTGAAGGCATTTATCCGAATGGATGATGACCTGGCGATCAAATACCTGGAGGATAGGAGGGATTTCAATATCCCGAACCTGGAGGATCTGGCCCTGATTCTTGAAAAGTTGGGAGCGGCATATTATGGAGCCGCAGATCATGCAGCAGCAGATACTGGAGCCACAGATCATGCAGCAGCAGATACTGGAGCCACAGAACCGGAAGCCACAGAACCGGAAGCCACAGATCCTGGAGCTACAGAACCGTTGCCACCGCTTTCGTTGAATACAGAACCGGGCATAAAAGAGCCGCTGATGGCAGGGCCGTTTGAACTGAAACCGGTAGAAATCCGCAGCTTGTTATTGAAGAAGGCGCTTCTGATCCTGGAGCATTGCAGGGACACGGACCGCACGTATTCCTTTGAGCGCGAAAGCCGCATAGGGGCATTAAAAAAAGCCGGGAAGAAGCCATAGAAAAACTCACCAAATAACCAGCAGTTCAGAATGCAGAAACAGAAGCAGAAACAGAAGCAGAAACAGAAGCAGAAACAGAAACAGAAGCAGGACCAGAACCAGAAACAGAAACAGAAGCAGGACCAGAACCAGAACCAGAACCAGAACCAGAACCAGAACCAGGACCAGCCACAGCTTTTTTTTGAAAACAGGGAAGCTTTCAGGAGCTGGCTGGAACAGCACCATGAAAGCAGTCCCGGCATCTGGATGGTTTATTACAAGAAGCACACGGATCAGCCGTGCATAGCATACCGTGAAGCCCTGGAAGAAGCTCTCTGTTTCGGGTGGATTGACAGTACCCTGAAGAAGGTGGATGAGGAGCGATACCTCAGAAAATTTACACCCCGCAGAAAAGGTTCCAAATGGTCGCAGGTCAACATCAGGATCGCACAAGCCCTGATCGAAGAAGGAAAAATGACGCGCGTTGGACTCGGCAAGTGGGAAAACCATAAACCGCTCAAAGAGCTGCCGGGGAAAGAGATCCCGCTGCCGGAATTCCTCCGGGAAGCCTTTGCGCAAAATGAACCGGCGTTGGAAAATTTTCAAAATCTTGCGCCGGGTTACAGGCGGCAGTACATTCTTTGGATCACCACTGCTAAAACCCCGGAAACCGTGCAGAAAAGGGTGCAGGAGTCCATTGGTCTTTTGAAGGAAAATCGGAAATTGGGGATGCGCTAAACTTTTACTGGGCGTTAATCCTTGATCATATCCTTAAAGGCGGATCCGAAGATCAGGTACGCGGTATTTCCGCCAATGGTGCCCTCGTTTTGTCCCCACAGGAAGGGCCAGTCGTCGTAGTTCTCAAAGTGGTCGGGCTGTCTGAACAATATGCCGGGAGCCACATTGCCGGGGATAAACGAGAAGTCGGCCCTGTTGTTTCCGTAAAAGACCTCTTTGGGACGGGTGGCTCCCACGGTGGCTACCAATGAATAATTGTGGTACGGATGGCAGCCGAACAGCCAGTTGGTGGCTTTGAAAGCATGACTTTCGTCAATGATATCGGGGTAATACCGGTTCGCAAAGCAAACGGTGGTTCCAAAACTGACCACACCTCCGCTGCCTGCCCAGTTCCCCAGGCCGATGGGTACTCCGTAGGGGTTGTCTTTTTCCAGTTGTTCTATATACTCTTTGTATTGAATGACATACGGACGGAGTTTTTCTTTGTAGGAGGCGTCCATGTGGGGTATGGCGTGAAGCGCAGTCAGGATGGTGTAGCTCACGTTCCGGTCAAGAGCCGGCCATAGTTGTTGCTCAAATTGATCCAGGTAGGATTGTTCTCCGGTGGAGATGTAAAGCTGCAGGTTGGTGGCAAAATTGCCGGATCCGAATCCCCATCCGCGCCTTTGTTGCGGCATGGCGGCCATCATCTCCGTGGCTTCTTTCAGCAGTCGTTTTGACTGTTGCAATGCCCTTTCCGAAAGATCGTCATTGTATCCTTTCAGGGCGCGGCTTGCCGAGGCAAACATGGTGGCGGCCGTCTGGTCCAGGAAAGGATTGCGGCTTGTAAATGCCCACATGTCGTCCTTCACTCCGCTGGACTGCCCGTCGGCCGCCACTTCATACGGGCCGAGTTCGGGGTTGTAAGGAAGGCCGTCCGTGATGGATGCGGCATCGCCCAGGTGGTGGTAATTGTCCAGGACCGAGTTGGATAGCGTTTGTGCCATGTGGCCCAGTATTTCTGCCTGGGCGACCAGTTGCATGGTCCCGTGCTCAATAAACTGCAAGATGTCGGGGGTCCCGTCCGGCCGGTGAAGGTCCACGTACCGTTGGTCCTGATCCACAAAAGTCTGATCACGCAAGGGTTTGAAGTATTCCCAGGTCTGGACAAAGTTTTGTACCACGCTGATGTTCGACCCCGTCTCTATGTCAAAGTCGCCTGCGTCAAAGAACCCGCCGACGTTCAATCCGGGGATCGTTTCCAGTGCTTTGTACGGGGTGTCGGTTGTGGGGCCCTGACCGTGAAGGTCAAAGTGATCCGTGTTTGGCGGTGCCTGCAGGTAACCGTCTTTGAAAGGTTCCCCGTGCCATACCCTGTACGCCTCGTTCACGTACATGTGGTTCATGTGTATGGGTATCCAGATATCACTGGTGGCATCGGTGATCTTGTCGTATACGTTCTCTTCTATGATAAAGTTGTTTGTTTTGCAGTTCCCGTATTGGATGTAGTATATGCCGGGGGTGTTGACCGGGGTGAAATCGAATTTCACGTAATGGTATTTGTAATAATCGCCCCAGGGTTCAATGTTGCCATTGAAAATTTCGGTTGCGTTCCCGTTGTTTTCAATTTTGTAAATGGAGGCTGTTTCCAGCGGTTTATCTTTTTTGTCCAGTTCAATGACGGCTGTTTTTTGTTGTCCAGGCAGGTAGCCTACCTGGGAAAACCCGATATTCGGTTCCCGGATCCATCCTTCCACGGCATTCGGTTCCACGGTCCAGGTCAGCACTTTGCCGGTTTTTCCCGCAGGAAGCAGGCTGCGAACCACAAACCAACCGTTCTGTGCCAGCACGCGGCCGTCAAAAAGCATCAACTCGGCATCATGCGAAGTGATTGTCACCATCCGCTCGGGCGTATCGGGTGCCAGAAGCATGGTATGCCCGGTCTCCATCGGAAGCGGGTCTATGAATCGGCCCGTGTCCCTGTCGTCCGAGGTCACATAGCCCTTGAATTGTTTTAGTTTCTCGGTGTTCGGCCGGGTAATGGTGTTTCCCACCACGTAGCGCGGGAACCGGTTGGGACGCCCGTCCATCAGATAGGCCTTCCCCCAGTACTGCGACGGCAGGAACTCCAGGTTGAATCCCGCACTTCCTTCCAGTGATTCGGGGAGGGGTTTATCCAGGTAAACGGAAATTTCCACTCCTTTTCCTTTTACCGAGACGACCACGCGCGATTCAAAATCGAAGTCTTCGTAGCGCAATATTGATTCGATGGATTGTTCTGTAGGGTTGACCGTCCGGGTGGGTATGGCCGGCACCAGGTCCCACTGCTCGGGAGTATGGGATAGCCTGACGGCACCGCCCTGAGCCGTTCTTACGCCATGGTGAATGATCTCTATACCGGCGGTTTTTTCGTCGTTAAACCCCCCGGTAAAAAGGTTACTGTATACCAGTACGTTAACGCCCTGAGTCTGAAAATATTCCAGATCGTTCAGGATCAGGTTCTGGCCGTTGGCTTGATTGAATGTCGTAAATGACAGTAAGAAAAGAGATAGAAAAGTGTATCGTTTCATCAGGATCAAAATAAATTATGCTGTTTTGATAGCTTTAATTGCTGAAGGTTTAATACTTTATGCTAAAATCTATTATATTTGCGAAAGGGGGGTGCAACGCACCCCAAAAATAATACCATGAAAAAAATCCTATCTTCCTGCGGCTTGCTGTGTAATGAATGCGAATTCTACAGCAACCAATGTGCCGGTTGCTACCGGGTAAAAGGTGCGCCTTTCTGGGCGGCAGAATACACTACAGAGGGTATTTGCCCTTTGTTCAAATGTGCTGTTGTGGACAAAAAGTACAACAGTTGCGGGCATTGTCCCGACCTTCCTTGTGAGTTGTTTATCCGCATGCAGGATCCCAACACCTCGGACGAGCAGCACCGGAAGTCACTCAAAGAAAGGGTGGCCAGGCTTAAAGGACAGGCGAAGGCATGAAAGCATTTTGGTGCACTAAGGTTCCACCTTTTTTATTCTGCCTGCTGCTGGAGCCGCTTACCTGTTGCTCCCGGACAGAAGAGTGGGGGCGGTATTCCCCGCACAAGGCGGGGCGGCTGACGATAGAAGAGTTGCTCTCACGGCCAAAGCTTATGATGTTGAATTACCAAACGCCCGAGGCAAAGGGGATCCATTATGCCGAGGCTTGCAAGGAGTTTGGAGCTGTGCGGTTTGCCGTTGCGCTGAAAGATACGGAGTTGCTCGCAAGGCTGGCTCAAAGGTATGCCATCGCCCGGACCGATACCATCCCCAACTCGGCAAATCATGTGGATGTGAACGTTTTCGGCATCCTGCCCCTGGAGTTGTACCGGGCGGGTATAGGGGAGGAGTTCCTGGAACAGGGGATGAAGTATGCAAACGGACAGTGGGAGGATCAGTTGCCCGGCGGGCTGACGCGCCAGGTGTGTTACTGGATAGACGATATCTGGATGATCGCCGCACTGCAGGTTCAGGCATACCGTGTTGTGGAAAAGCCGGGGTATTTGCACCGTGCGGCCTGAGTGATTATCGCTTACCTGGAAAAATTACAGCAGCCCAACGGGTTGTTTTATCATGGCACCGAAGGTCCGTTCTTCTGGGGCAGCTCATAGATGAACCCGAGTCCTTCAGGGAAACCTCGGCAAGTATCTGAATGAGGACGGGACTTTGAGGGAAGTATGCGTAGGAACGGGCCAAAGTACAGATATCAACCACTACCTTACCCGGCCGAAAGGTCCGAGATCTGGTTTTCCTCCAACAGGAACTCCCGGGGAGGGGATTTTGACATAGTTTCAGGCATACTGGACTTTTCGTACCATGAAGACCACAATATACTGGATATGAGTGTTATGAACAATGTGAATTTCACCCACGCCCAGGTTCTTTTTTCCGGGGTTAATTCTCCGTATGATGAGTTGGAACCGCACAGCTTTTTGACCGTGGCGGATCTTCTTTTGACATTTATTCGGCACAATTCCAAATCTGGAACTAATGCGAAAAAATGTAGGCCCAAATGTGAAAATCAAAGTGGCGGGAGGCGTAAGAACTCTTGATGAATTAATTGCTGTCCAAAAAGCGGGATGTACCCGTTGTGGAGCTACTGCAACAGCAGCCATTATGGAAGAAGCGTTTAAAAAATTCGGGACACCGAGTCCCTTTCTATAAGCTCTGGTGGTAATAAGATCCTGGTTCCCATATCCCGATTCCCTTCCAGGCTTTGAAGCATGATCTTGACGGCCAGGGTACCAATCTCATCTGTGGGCTGGCTAATGCGTGTGATAGGCGGGTTCAGATAATCCAGGTAGGTGTTATTGTCAAAAGATATTACAGAGATGTCGTCTTTTATCTTAAGACCGGATTCATTTATAGCTTTCATGGCACCCAAAAGGATGGTGTTGCTCAGAGTGAAAATGGCAGTGGGTTTCTTTTTGCTGTTCAACAGCAATTTGGTTTCCAGGTAGCCGTTCATGATGGAAAAATCTTCTCCGGAAATAAAAATCTCTGACTCCAGGCCGGCCTCTTTCATAACGTCGCTGTATCCCCTTACCCTTTCTTTGGAGGGCATGGAGTAAGGAGTTCCGCATATACAGGCAATTTTGTAGTGACCCCTGGCCAAAAAATATTCTGTTGCCATCCTGCCTCCCTGGTAATTATTTGTGCTCACGAAAGGCAGTCCGGAGTTTTGGTAATAACGGTCTATAAGGACAATCGGGATTGAGTTTTTATTGATTTCTTCCAGAAAAGAAGGATCCTGTCCGCAGGGTACGGCAATGATCCCGTCCACCTGTCGCGACAACAACGATCTTACCACATCTCTTTCATCATGTTCGTTTTCAAGCGAATCTGCCAGAATAACAGTATAACCGTGTTCTTTGGCCTGATGTATTACTATGTTCGAAATGTTTGAAAAATAGGGGTTGTCAATGTTGAGAATAATCAATCCCAGAGTATTGGTTTTTCGGGTGCGCAAACCTTTAGCTAACAGACTCGGTGTGTAATTACATCTTTTGGCTTCTGCAGAAATTAGTTCTACAGCTTTTTTACTAATGCGGTATTTTTCTGCCTGACCGTTCAACACTCTGGAAATAGTTGATATTGAGTACCCGGTGCGTTTGGATATGGAAACAAGCGATTCTTTTTTCATCTTTTTCCGGTTTTGTTTTGGAATAATGCAAGGTAATATAAATAAATTTCTCTGTAAAATTTTTGTGGTTAAATAATTTTTACCTAAAATTGCACAAACGTTTGCATTAATAACTAAAACATGGAGAAAATAGCCATAATTGGAAGTTCTAATACCGATTTGGTAATTAAAACAGAAAGGATCCCGGAGCCGGGAGAAACAATCCTGGGAGGAGAATTTATGATGACACCCGGGGGAAAAGGAGCCAACCAGGCAGTAGCTGCAGCAAGACTTGGCGGGAAAGTTGCATTCATTACAATGATCGGTGACGATATATTTGGGAAAGAGGCATTGGATCATTATAAAGAGGAATCCATGGATATTTCATGTGTCTTCACAGATCCGGAAACACCTTCCGGAGCAGCAATTATTTGCGTGGATGCCCATGGAGAGAACTGTATTGTGGTATCGCCCGGGGCCAATAATAAAATGACCAGAAAGGACATAGATATGGCTATAGACGTGATTGAATCGTCCGACATAATACTTATGCAACTGGAAACACCTATGGATGTAATTGAATACGTTGCGGATATTGCTTGGGAAAAAGGAAAGAAAGTAGTTCTGAATCCGGCTCCGGCTGTAGAGCTGTCGGCAGACCTTATAAAAAAACTTTATCTGATCACACCAAACAGTACAGAATGTAAGCAAATAACGGGAATTGCCATAAATTCACCGGCCGATGCTTCTACAGCAGCCGATGCGCTTCTGGAAATGGGAGCCGGGAATGTGGTCATAACGTTAGGGTCAAACGGAGCATACGTCAAAAACCATCAGATGGAGGAATTTATTCCGGCAATACTTGTGGAAGCTGTAGATACAACGGCTGCCGGCGATACTTTTAATGGTGCTTTATGCGTTGGTCTTTCGGAAGGAATGAGTTTGTCCGAGGCTGTGCATTTTGCCACAAAGGCAGCGGCCATATCGGTAACCAGAATGGGAGCCCAGGCTTCCATACCATATAGAAGAGAAATCAGTTGAATGGAAAAGGAGAAAAAATGAAAAAAATTAAGATTTATACACTATTTATTGTTTTTTTACTTGCCGCCGGTCAGATCGTGCACGCTCAGAACAGGAATGTTACGGGAACGGTGACTGCCGCCGGTAACGGTTCACCGCTGATAGGAGTCACTGTATACATTCAAGGTACAACGGTCAGTACCGTAACTGATGCTCAGGGCATTTACTCCATAACGGTAGATTCACCGGAGGATGTACTGGTTTTCTCCACCCTGGGGTTTGAAGACGCCCGAGTTATTGTTGGTGATCGCGCAGTCATAGATGTTTTACTGCAGGAAACGGCCCTGGACCTGGAAGAGATGGTGATCATAGGTTACGGCAAAACAACCAAAAAGGAAGTGACGGGATCCATAGCCAGCTTAAAGCCGGAAGATTTTAACCAGGGGACCTTTACCACTGCCGCCGGGCTCCTTCAGGGCAAGGTTGCCGGACTGACAGTAGTCAACGCCTCGGGAGGTGACCCGAACGGGAATTTTGAAATATTACTAAGGGGAACCAACTCCCTTTCTGCGGGTCAGGGCCCCCTGATCATCATTGACGGGGTAGTGGGAGCCGATATCCGGAATATCAATTACCAGGAAGTGGAGTCCATAGACGTTTTGAAAGACGGTTCGGCTGCTGCCATTTACGGGACAAGGGGAACCAACGGGGTAGTGATCATTACTACAAAGAGGGCTCAAGCCGGGACCACCCGTGTAGAATACGATGGGCAGGTTTCCGTCCAAACCGTTCAAAGCCGTGCCATCCCTTTGACTGCCGAGGAATTTACCGGGGTGATCAATCAATACAAACCGGCTGCTTCGGGTTCACTATACGGAGTTGAAACAGACTGGTTCAAAGAGATTACAAGAACTCCCATCAGTCACAAGCATTCGCTGGCAATATCCGGCGGGAGTGAAAAATTTTCACACAGAACTGTGCTTAACATTGAGGACAATCAGGGGATCCAGAAAAGGAACGAATCCCAAAAATTCCTTATTAAGACCAATATCAAACAAAGCGCCCTGCAAGGCTGGCTGGACTTTGATTACAACATTTTCGGATCCAAGAGGAAATATTTTCCGGCCAATTACTCGGCCTTTGAACAAGCTTTTTATCACAATCCCACAGAACCTGTTTACGATCCTGAAAATCAAACATCCGGCGGGTATTACCGCATAGCGGAAATGGCTTATTACAACCCGGTTGCCATGATCAACGAGCAGATCCAGGAACGGGAAGCAGATGATTTTGGTGCATCGGTCAGGGCCACTTTAAACGTGCTGCCTGTGGTAGGTCTGAAATGGGATAATTTTGTGTCCTATAATCAACAGCGCTACCAGTCCAATTCTTACCGTACCCGTTATTATCCCAGTTCAATTGGTCAGGATGGAGTAGCCTCCATAAGCAACGAATATACCAACGACATCCAGTACGAAAGTACATTGAATTACAGCAATACCTTTAATAAACATTCCATTCAGGCAGTCCTGGGTTATGCTTATCAAAGACAAACCGGGGAATACAACTCCATGGGCAACCAAGGTTTTGATACCGACGACTGGCTAACACACAATATTGGTGCCGGAACGTCACTTAAGGAAGGGATGGCTTCTATGTATTCTTACAAGGAATCCAATACGTATATAGCTTTCTTTGGAAGGGTCATGTATAATTACGATGAAAAATACCTGGCCTCGGTATCTTTGCGTCGTGACGGTTCCAGCCGTTTTGGAAAAGACAACAAGTGGGGTTGGTTCCCGGCCGTAAGTCTGGGATGGAGGCTTGACAGGGAAGAATGGTTGCAAGATGTGGAATGGATCAGTGACCTGAAACTCCGCGCCGGTTACGGTGTGACCGGAAACCAGGATTTTTCCAATTACAAGTCCTTGATGCTCATGAAAGTGTCCGGTAAGTTCTTTTACAACAATGAATGGATCAATACGTATGCTCCGGCCAGTAATCCCAATTTCGATCTGGCATGGGAAAAGAAAGCCGAATACAATGTGGGGATAGACTATGGGTTTTTTGATTTCCGATTGAGGGGTTCCATTGATTATTATTACCGTTTGACATCCAACCTGTTGTACACTTATTCCGTTCCTACTCCGCCTTACGTATACGATGAATTGTTTACCAACGTAGGCAAGATCAGCAACCAGGGAATTGAAGTCACCATATCTGCAGATGTTTTTAAGGAAGAGGACCTTTATTGGAACACTTACCTGACTTTTTCCAAAAACATGAACAAGCTGATCGCCTTTACCAATGAAGAGTTCCAAAACGGTTCCTACAATGTGGGATGGATACCCACACCCGTAGGAGCCTATGCCCAGCGCCTGGAAGAAGGCAAGAGCCTGGGTTCTTTTTACGGGCCTGTATGGCTGGGTATTGACGAGAACGGGAATGACATCCTGAAAAACGCCATTGGAGGGATCGTTTCCGAGTCTATGTGGGAAAACCTGGGATGTGCGTACCCGAATTTTCAGCTCAACTGGGGCAATACCTTCAAATACAAAAACTTTGATTTCTCATTTATGTTCCGTGCTTCCATAGGAGGGAAAGTCTTTAACAGGTATGTTGCTGAATACCAGAATATTACAGCACTGGGACTCAAAAACATCATGGCTTCATGGATGGACAACACAGCGTTTACCGGCAATGTGAAATATTCTTCCAAATACCTGGAGGATGCCACATACGTTAAGCTGGACAATGTAACCATCGGATACACCTTTGATCTTAATAACGATTACCTGCAAAAGTTGAGGGTGAATCTGACCGGACAGAATGTCTTCTGTATCACCGGTTACTCCGGGGTAGATCCCGAGGTCAGCCTATCGGGATTGGCGCCCGGCATTGAGAGCCTGAGCTATTATCCCAGGACTACAGTCATTACTTTAGGTGTTAATCTTGTCTTTTAAACAGGAGGAAAATGAATATGAAGATCAAATACTTAACAATCATACTTGGGGCAGCAACTGTAATGGGTTGTACGGACCTGACCGAAAAAGTCTATTCGGAAATTCCTGCCGATGATTTTTTCAAAAACGAAAGAGAACTCATTTCCAACGTAGGGAGGGCTTATACCAAGCTCCAGGCTTACGGCACGGAACAGAGTCTCTGGACTTTAAATTTACAGGTTACAGATGAATGTGCGGTACCGGTAAACGCCAACGGAAGCTGGACCGAAGAACGTTACCAGGAACTGCAATACCACAATTTCAGCCAGTCCAACAAACTGGTCAGAATGGGGTGGGAATTCTGCTTTGACGGGGTAGCTGCCTGCAACGAGATCCTTTATACCACGGCCCAATCGGAAATTGATTTTGAAGGAAAGGACAAAATTTTGGCCGAGGTAAAACTTTTACGGGCGTACTTCTACTTTATGGGAGTGGACGGATGGGGGAACGTTCCCTTCTCCGAAGATTATTCGGATCCATCGTATCCAGAGCAGAAAGACAGGAACTTCATGTTTAGCTGGATAGAAAATGAGATCCTGGAAAATGTTGATAAACTGGAACAAAATCCTTCACCCGAATATTACGGAAGGGTTACCCAGGGTATGGCCTACACCCTTCTGGCCAAGCTTTACATAATGTCACAGGAATGGACCGGAACAGCTCGTTGGGCAGAAGCCGAAGCGGCCTGTAAAAAAGTCATTGATTCAGGGGCTTATATGATAGAGGACAATTATTCGGACAATTTTAAGCCGTACAATGAAAATTCTCGTGAAAATATTTTTACGATCGTATACAATACCATATACACGAAATCGGATCACAATGCGTTCGTGATCTACATGCTTGTTTTGCATCCGTCCAGTTGTGCAACATTCAACATCCCAACCTCACCTTGGGACGGATTTGTCTGCCAGCCGGATTTCTTTGCAAAATATGATCCGGCCGACACAAGACGTTCCGATTCCTGGTTGTACGGGCAACAATACGATGTTACCGGAAAACCCATTGACGGTTTTGTGATCACGCCTCTTTTTGAAGAATCCAAATACAGGGATGGCAGGGATACATACGACGGTGCCAAGCTGATCAAATGGAAGTATCAGACCGACGGCCTTCTGCTGGACGACCAGACGAGCATGGAAAACGATTTTGCCCTTTTCCGTTATGCCGATGTAATCCTTATGTATGCCGAGTCTCTTGTCCGTCAGGGAAGAACGGCAGAAGCCGATGACCTGGAAGAATTGGCGCAGATCAGAACACGGGCAGGTCTGGCGCCTTACCCGGCCGGTGAACTCACTTTGGAAGAATTGTATGACGAACGTGGCCGCGAACTGGCCTGGGAGGGTTGGAGAAGGCAGGATATGATCCGTTTTGGTAAATTCAACGATCCCTGGTGGGCCAAAAAAGCCTCGGCTCAAAACAAAAAGATCTATCCCATCCCCAGAGAGGCTTTGGCATCCAATCCCAATTTAGTGCAAAACCCCGGATATTAAACTCTTACAATATATTTTGTCATGAAGAAGATCATAATACTCTTAACGGTCGTTATCCTGGCAACAAGTTGTTCTACCAAAAAGATACAAATCACAGAGTTGCGTGACAAGATCGCGGGTGCCTGGATAGGACAGATGGTAGGCAATATGTACGGTCTGCCTCATGAGAACAAATACATTGAAGAACCCGGTGATCAGTCACTATGGCCTTACGGCTATAGCAAATCACTGGATAAACTGGAATTGTACGAAGGTGCTTTTTCAGATGACGATACCGATGTGGAGTACCTGTACCTGATAATGATGGAAAAGTACGGCTATGAACCCACCTATCAAGATCTGAGGGAAGGCTGGATGTATCATATGCGCGACAGGATCTGGCTGGCCAACAGGGCGGCACTGGGGCTGATGCATCACGGGTTCGTCCCTCCCCATACAGGAAGCAAGGTTTCCAATCCGCACTGGTACCAGATAGACCCGCAGCTGATAAACGAAATATGGGCTTATACTGCTCCGGGGATGCCTGAATATGCAGCAGAAAAATCGGCCTGGGCTGCCCGTATAACCAGCGATGATTGGGCTATCGTACCTACCATACATTATGGTGTTATGTATGCCATGGCCTTCTTTGAGACGGATATTGAAAAGATCATTATTGATGCCATTGACTTCCTTCCTGAAGGGGACCGTTACAGGGAGACCGTTGAAGAAGCGGTAAATCTGTACCATCAGTATCCCGATGATTGGCAAAAAGCGCGTCAGATCATCGCTCAGAAATATTATACAGATGAAAATGAAATGACCAAAACCATCTGGAATGCTAATCTGAACGGAGCATGCGGGATTCTCTCCATGCTTTACGGAAAAGGTGATCTGCAACTTACCATGGATCTGGGATGTGCCATGGGATTTGATGCCGATAACCAGACAGCCACCGTGGGAGGGATCCTGGGTGTAATGTACGGAGCGGCTTCTCTGCCGGATCATTTAACCATGCCCATTGAAGGATGGTCAAAGCCGTTCAATGACCGGTACATAAACATCACACGTCATGATATGCCCGATGCTTCCATTGAGGATATTATTGACCGCACGGTACAAATGGCCATAGAAGTCGTTTGTGCCAAAGGCGGCAAGCTCATTGGAGAAGGAAAAGGCCAGTACCTGGTTATAAATAAAAATGCCCGTTTTGAGGCTCCCATAGAATACAGCCGGGGACCTATGCCGGCACTGGAGGTGGGGGTCCCGGTTGAAACCGGTTTTGGTGTGCTGCCTTACCCGGGAAAATACTTGGTTCTGGAATCGGGAATATTGCCTGAAGGCCTGACTTTTGAAAAGGGAATTCTCAAGGGGACTCCTTCAAAGCCTGGAAAGTATCCCGTAAAATTGCAGCTTTATGATGAAAACACCGGGATGGCAGAAACAACCGATGACATGAGTGTTGAATTCATCGTAAGGACTGCAAATATTGCCCCGTCAGCAGATACCATCTATGCTTCGGTAAGGGAAGTGAACACAGAGGTGTTGTTCAATTGCTGGATCACTTTTGGTCGGCCCATGTATGCTATGACCGTGGATGTGATCAACGACGGTATAGTATCGGGTGAAGGTTCCGTTTTCTATTCCCTGGCTGAAAGGTCCAATGCTCCCAAAAGCGATTATTTTGGCTACGGTTGGGACGAAAAGAAACACATTGACATGGTGGCTTTTCATACCGGTTGTATGGAAGAATTTGGCGGCTGGTACAATGCCGGTACGTTGAAAGTGCAGTATGTGGACGGAAATGAGAAATGGCGAAATGTTAGGAATTTCCGTTCTACTCCGTCGCTTCCCAAAACCGACATCGTATTCTTCCAACCGCATTTTGTGGAATTTGTATTTGAATTCGATCCGGTAGCAACAAAAGGAATCCGGATCATCGGGGACAACAAGGTGCAGGACCATTGGAACAAGTATACCAAGAATGTATCTTCATTTATATCCATCACCGAATTAAGTGTATACCAAGTTAAGTGACCATGAGAAAAACAGCAGTAGCCCTTTTATTATCAGTTTTATTATTTGCCACGGCATGTTCACAGCAGGATGTTCCTTCTGAAGTGACGCTGTCCAAAGACGAACTCTTTGACAAGATCAAAGGAGGTTGGGCCGGCCAGACCATAGGAGTGGTTTACGGAGCTCCCACGGAATTTAAATTCACAGGGACAACCATCCAGGACTACCAGCCCATACCCTGGGGCAGGCACTACGTAAAATACTGGTGGGACAAGAAACCGGGACTGTTTGACGATATATACAACGATTTGACCTTTGTGGAAACCCTGGAACAAGAGGGGCTGGACTGCAGCCAGGAAACCCTGGCCAAACGTTTTGCCTTTGCCGAGTATCATCTGGCGCACGCCAACCAGGCATCCAGGTACAACATCCACAACGGCGTCATGCCTCCGAAATCGGGGTTCTGGATGAACAATCCGCATGCCGATGACCTGGATTTTCAGATAGAGGCGGATTTCATTGGATTGATGACCCCGGGGCTAATGCCCCAGACAATGGAAATGGCCTCCCGGGTGGGACACATCATGAACAGCGGGGACGGTTTTTACGGGGGCGCGTTTGTCTCGGGCCTGTATTCCTCGGCGTTCATTTCCAACAATCCGGCCACTATCCTGGATCTGGCACTGGAGCCTATTCCTGTGGAAAGTCAGTTCTATCAGTGTATTGACGATGTAAGGAAGTTGCACGCGAAGTATCCTGAGGATTGGGAGCAATGCTGGTTTGAAATGCATAAAAAGTGGAATAAAGATGTCGGTTGTCCCAAAGGCGTTTTTTTAAGCTTTAACATAGACGCCAAGATCAATGCTGCATACATTGCAATTGGTCTGTTGTACGGGGGTGGGGATTTTTCAAGGTCTGTGGAAATTGCGACCCGTTGCGGTCAGGATTCCGACTGCAATCCCGCTACTGTTGCCGGTGTACTGGGAGTCATGAACGGCTACTCGTCTATACCGGGTCACTGGCTGGATCCGCTAAAAGAGATAGAAGAAGAAAACTTCCAGGGGACCAGCGTTTCATTGGACAAAGCTTACCGGTATAGTTTTTCGCATGCCTTGCAAATGATCAAAAAGGCAGGAGGAGATGTAGAGGGGGATAGGGTGGTCATACCTGTACAAAAAGCGGAAGTGCTTCCTCTGGAGCAAAATTTTCAGGGTATGCATCCCGTTTTCAGGGATCGGAAGGATGCTTTCATGAAAGACAACTATCAATTTGATTTTGAAGGCAACGGCTTTGTGATCTGGGGAAACATTGTGTGTTTACGCAGCGTTACGGCCGATTACGTGGCCAGAGTCTCGGCAAGGCATATCGGCTCAGAGGTTTTCGGATTGGCAGAGGCAGACGATCCCTATGTTGCCGAGGTTGAGATTTGGATTGACAAAGAGTTGGATCATGTGGCACGACTTCCCATGAAAAACACGGACAGAAGGCTGGAACCGGCCTGGAAATATCTCTTGCCGGAAGGACACCACACTGTGAAAATGATATGGAAAAATCCGCACGAGGATTACCTCATTAGGATCAACGATATAGTTTATTATTCGGAAACACCGGTTATATGATGAATAGGTTATTGATATTAGGTTTTGTTTGGTTTCTTGCCGGTTCATGTACCGGGAACCCTCCCGTATTGGATTACTCCAAACCCGTTTCCATACGGGAGGATATTTTGAAAGATAAGATCAAGGGCGGCTGGGCCGGACAGACCATAGGCTGTACCTACGGCGGACCTACGGAATTTAAATACAAAGGAGGTCTGATCAACGACTGGGCCCCGATCATCTGGTACAATGATTACATCTACAATACGTTTATTGAAGATCCGGATTTGTATGACGATGTCTACATGGACCTGACTTTCCTGGAAATTATGAACGCCGAGGGAATAGATGCACCGGCCGAATCCTATGCCTTGGCTTTTGCCCATGCCGATTATAAACTCTGGCATGCTAACCAGGCTGCCCGGTACAATATTCTAAACGGTATCATGCCTCCGGCATCCGGGCATTGGATGAACAATCCACATGCTGATGATATTGATTTTCAAATAGAAGCTGATTTTATTGGTATGATCTGCCCGGGAATGGTAAACAAGGCATCTGACCTGTCGGACCGGATCGGACACATCATGAATTACGGAGACGGTTGGTATGGCGGTGTTTTCATTGGGGCCATGTATTCACTGGCTTTTGTGAGCCGTGACATCCCTTTGGTGATCAATGAAGCCCTGAAGACAATTCCGGAAGGATCGAAGTTCCGCAATTGCATTGAGGATGTTGTGAAATTCCACGCCATGTATCCGGATGACTGGAGGAAATGTTGGCTGGAAATTGAACGCCGTCACGGGTATGACATAGGTTGTCCGGAAGGAGTGTTCAACGGGTTCAATATTGATGCGGTCATCAACTCGGCATATGTGGTTATGGGTCTGTTGTACGGAGAAGGGAACTTTCATAAAACCATGGATGTGGCCACGCGCTGCGGACAGGACTCGGATTGCAATCCGGCATCGGCTGCAGGTATCCTGGGTGTGATGTACGGGTATGAAGCCATACCTGAAGTGTATAAGGCTTCCATGAGCAAAGTAGAGGATATTGATTTTGCATATACCAGCATTTCCCTGAATAAAGTATACGGGATAAACCTGTCTCTTATACGGGATGTTATTGAAGAACAGGGCGGAAGTGTTGAAGGGGATGTGTATACTTTCAACCTGCAGGAACCCCGGAAAGTGGCCAGGGAAGAATCTTTTTCGGGAATTGAACCTACCGAAAAAAGGGTGCTCAAGAAAATGTTCAACGATTCTCTATCGCTGGATTTTGAAGGCAGTGGCGTAGTTATACTTGGACAGGTTACTCAGGTAGGGTTTTCGGATCTGTCTTATGGGGCCCAGATAGAAGCGTATATTGATGGAATTAAGGTTGAATCGTTCCGGATGCCTTTTGATTACATAAAACGTAAATACGACATTTTTTACAAATATGGATTGACAAACGGCCAACACCGGATAACCCTTAAGGTAGTTAATCCTGTTAAGGAATTCGTTATAGAGGCAAAAGAAATGGTGGTGTATTCAAATGAAAAATAATATGATGAATGTTTTATTGATATGCTTATTCTCATGGCTTACGGTTGCCACATCCTGTGACAAACCGGATCCCCCGGGCCCCGAACCGGAATTTATCCGGTACAGCAAGGACATAGTCATGCAAAGTAAGGTATTGAATGCTTCCGTCAAGTATTCCGTTTACTTGCCGGATGACTATCTGAGTGACACTACAGTTCGATACGCGGTGGTATACCTGCTGCACGGTCTGGGAGATGATAACAATTCCTGGAACGATATTTATTTGAGGGTATCCTCCCTGATCAACGAACTGGAACATTCAGGAGAAATATCTAAAATGATATACGTTATGCCACAGGGTTTCAGGACCTATTATGTGAACCGGCATACAGGTACCTACGATTACATGGATATGTTCGTCCAGGAACTGGTCCCTCACATTGACAGGACGCTCAGGACTGTTGCCAACAGGGATCACCGTGCGGTGGTGGGATATTCCATGGGCGGCTACGGGGCCATGATTCTTCCTTCCAAACATCCGGAACTGTTTTCGGTTTCCGTTCCACTGAGTATGTCTTTCAGAACAGACAAACAGTACATGACCGAACCTTCCGGTGGATGGGACGGACAATGGGGGTATATTTTCGGAGGGGAAGGCAGAATTGGTGAGGCGAGGCTTACTCCATACTATAAAGAACACAGTCCGTTCTGTTTTTTCAATGCAGAGACTGCGGGCTCATATGACAGTGTGAAGTATTTCCTGGATTGCGGCGACGATGAGGAGCAATTGCTGGTGGCCAACGATACACTTCACGTGCTTATGCGTTCCCTGGGAATTGATCATGAATTTAGGGTAAGGAATGGGGCACACACTTCCGATTACTGGAGAAAGGCCATGTATGAGGTACTGCCTTTTATTGAGAATTCATTTAACGGTTTAAAATACAAGGAAGAAGAAACGATCCAGGCGAAAATTTCCGAATATACGTACCTGGATATACTAAAGGAGAGTTGTGGAGGACGATTGTATTTTCCTGCTGACTACAAAGAAGCATCCATTTACACGGCCCTTTATTATGTATACAGTGATATGGGTGAGGATTTTCCTGCTAAGAGCATAACACAGATCAAAAATGCAGCCGATAAAAAAGGCTATGTTCTTGTGACCTGCAACAGTGATTCCCTGGCAGCACACGGGATGAATCTGCAGGACGTTATAGGTGCAGCCGAAAAGGAGTTTTCTTCTATCGGCAACAGAAAAGGGGTAGGTATCCTGGAAGGAGGCCGTCTACTTTTCAATGCTTCCACCCGGGAAGATTCCGGATTCAGTTCCGTACTCCTGGCAGAAGCAGCCATGGATGATTTGGCCTTCAATCCTTCCAAAAGGGTCAGCTACAATTTCTGTGTTTCGGATCAAAGCCGTTATTACTTTGCGGCGGATTTTCTTTACCGCTATTGTAAAGAACATGATATAAAATACGAGTACAGGGTGTACAATGGAATAGAATCCGCCAACTCTGTGCTTTACGCGATAAGTTTATTAATCAATAATATTTAAAACCATGTTTATTGTAAACAGTTACTCTTTAGCGGTGGTTTTTTGCTTTGTGACCATGCTATGCTGGGGCTCCTGGGGAAATACCCAGAAATTGGCCTCCAAAAGCTGGCGTTACGAACTCTTTTACTGGGATTACGTGATAGGAATGTTCCTTTTTAGTCTGGTTCTTGCCTTTACAATGGGAAGTATTGGAGATCAGGGACGTCCTTTCCTCCAGGACATATCCCAGGTAACCTCACGCAATTTCTGGAGTGTCATCATTGGAGGTGTTATTTTCAATGCCTCAAACATTCTTCTGTCTGCTTCGGTGTCACTGGCCGGTTTGGCAGTGGCATTTCCTTTAGGAGTAGGACTGGCATTGGTGCTGGGTGTGATCATCAATTATGTGGGAGCTCCCAAGGGGGATCCTGTTATCCTGTTTATAGGTGTTGCTTTGATAGTCGTTGCAATTATCTTCAACGGGATGGCCTCGGCCGCAACCAAAAAGGACGCGGGCGATTTGGCAAAAAACAAAAAAGGGATCTTACTTGCCGTGGTAGCAGGGGTTTTGATGGCCTTTTTCTATCGTTTTGTGGCAGCAGCCATGGACCTGGACAATTTTGCAAATCCCACACCGAGAATGGTAACGCCGTATTCCGCTATTGTGATTTTTTCAATCGGGGTACTGGCATCCAACTTTTTCTTCAACACATTCCTTATGAAGAAACCTTTTGTGGGAGAATCAGTTACGTACAAACAATATTTCAAAGGGAATTTTTCCACCCATATGGTTGGGATCCTGGGAGGAGCCATCTGGTGCCTGGGTACGGCTTTCAGCTATATAGCCGCAGGTAAGGCAGGAGCTGCCATTTCCTATGCCCTGGGGCAGGGTGCCCCCATGATCGCTGCTGTCTGGGGTGTGTTTATCTGGAAAGAGTTCAGGGGATCATCAAAAACGGTCAATTGGCTTTTGGGGCTTATGTTCCTCCTTTTCATTTCCGGGCTTATACTGATAATAATATCGGGTGGTAACTAAAAACAAGATTAATCAACATACAATTTATTCACTATTAATAACACCAATATGAAAAAGATCTTTTCTATCATGGCAATGATGATTGCCTTATCTGTTATCGTTTCTTCCTGTAAAAAGGATGAACCGGAAGAACCCGAATACAAATTCAGGGTAGCCACCTATTCCGAAGATTGGGGAACAGGTGTTGACCAATGGGTTTACACTTACGGTGCTACCGGTAAAGTCACCAAAATCATTCGTAACTGGGTAGAAAACAACAATCCGGTACTGGATAAACAATGGGATTTCGCGTGGGCTTACCCAAACCTAACCATAACCGGTAACAACAATTACCAGATCACCTTCGGGTCTAACGGTTATGCCGCGACTATGACCGAATCCGGTGATGGTTGGGCAGAAACTTACACCTATACTTACGATTCCAACGGGTATCTTGTTTCTGTCAGCCGCGACGGTGAATTGCGTTCAGAGATAGTCATTGAAAACGGGAACATCAAATCCTGGTCCCGTCTTTCTGATGGTGTATGGCAGGTTAAGAACCATACTTATTCCACCATCGAGAATGTACATGGCATATACAACATCTATTCAGAAAGGGCCGGTGCCGGCAGGTGGCTTATGGAAATGGGCTATTTTGGTAAACCTTGTAAGAACCTTTGTGAAACTAACCAGTGGGCGCATTCAGACATAGGATCCACCATGCAGTATGATTTTGATACAGTCAACAACACAGTAACTAAGGTGATAAAGACTTATGACGGTTACGATGAGATCAGTCTGTATACATGGGAATCATATGAAGTGCAATAATTGTGCGTTGCACACTTGATACATTGTGCTCTGAAGGAGTGCTTTAAGGAAGAGGGTGACTAAAAAAAGATTTCTAGTGTTGTAATTAATTAAAAAGTAAACTATATTTTTAAGGGTTTACCG
>MWDM01000020.1 GCA_002070565.1 Bacteroidetes bacterium ADurb.Bin139 | reverse complement strand
CCCGCCCCAGAAGATGAGCCCTGTACGTCAAACTTTGTCACCACGTAATCAGTTCCATCCTGCCGTATCCAGTTCCCGATGATCTTATCCAGGGTCCCGTCGTGTCTGAATCCAGCCAGGACAGAATCTATCTTGCCTAACAATCCCGTTGTGTTGTTTTTTGCCACCGCCACACCCGCCCCTTCGTTGGTCAGATGGTAAGGCAGGATCCGGTAGGAAGGATTGGAACGCGACACTACATAGGCGGTCGTATAGGCAGTCAGCACATAACTGACTTTCCCGGCATGCAAGGCTGCAAATCCGTCCATAATATCATCAAAACACTGGATGATCACCTGTGGATAGCCCTCGCTGAGCATGATCTCGCCCAGAGAGCCGGTCATCACGGCAACTTTATGGCCCGCCAGCAAGCTGTCTGCCACCATATCCAGCACGGAACGCTCTTCACGAACCGGTTCCTGCTCCGATGGAACGCCCTGCCCCGCCTGCTGCACCTGCTGCACCTGCTGTGCTGCGAACTGCTCCTGAGCCTGCTGCTCCCGGGCCTCCTGTGGCTGAGCGGCTGCAGGTAAAGCCGTGGCCTGCAGCAAAAGGAGGATTGTCAGCAGCCATAAACGTTTCATGGTTCAAAGATAATTATTAACTTTGAGCCTGTTCAAGAAAAAACGGATATGAAAGGAATTATTCTGGCCGGAGGTTCGGGCACACGCCTGTATCCCATCACAAAAGGAGTATCCAAGCAATTGCTTCCCGTTTACGATAAGCCCATGATCTACTACCCGTTGTCTGTCCTGATGCTGGCAGGGATCCGGGATATCCTGATCATTTCCACACCACAGGACCTGCACTCTTTTGAACGCCTGCTGGGCATGGGTGAATCCTTAGGGGTGCGCCTGCAATACGCCCCGCAACCCCGGCCGGAAGGCCTGGCGCAATCCTTTATCATTGGCAGGGATTTCACAGGCAAAGACAACGTGTGCCTGGTCCTGGGCGACAATATCTTTTACGGGCAGGGCTTCCGGGCCATGCTCCAAAGAGCTGTTAACTCGGCAAATAACGGTTTTGCGCATGTTTTCGGATATACCGTCAAAGATCCTCAGCGCTACGGGGTAGTAGAACTCGGCACTGATGGAATCCCGGTTTCCATCCAGGAAAAACCACAAAAGCCGAGGTCAAACCTGGCCGTCACCGGACTATACTTTTACCCCAACAACGTGCTGGATGTGGCCGCCGCTGTAAAACCATCGGCCCGCGGAGAACTGGAAATCACATCGGTGAACGAACATTACCTTAATCTGCAGCAGCTGCACGTGACCACGCTGGGCCGAGGCTTTGCCTGGCTTGATACCGGAACCCACGCTTCCCTTACCGAAGCCTCGAACTTTGTAGAAACCATCCAGGCCCGGCAAGGCCTGAAGATCGCCTGCCTGGAAGAGATCGCCCTGCGCAACGGCTGGCGCACCCCGGAACA
Source organism: Bacteroidetes bacterium ADurb.Bin139 (assembly GCA_002070565.1). Lineage (GTDB taxonomy): Bacteria > Bacteroidota > Bacteroidia > Bacteroidales > UBA932 > DMER64. Next base: position 31,339 of record MWDM01000020.1, on the reverse strand, counting down.
GATCCGCAACGATGCCCTTCCCATGCAGCACAACGAATACGGCCAATACATCCTGGAACTGGCAGCAGCAGCAAGGCTTCCGGGAGACACTGAACCCTCATAAAAGAATCTGACTTTATGAAAGTTAACAAGAATAATGCTTTACAATCGCAGGGCAACTTCACGGTTCTCATCACCGGTGGCTGCGGATTCATTGGATCGCACGTGGTCAGACGTTTTGTCAAGCACTACCCGCAGTACCGTATCATCAATATAGACAAGCTCACCTATGCAGCCAATCCGGATTACCTTAAAGACATTGAAAACCAGCCCAACTATACCTTTATTAGGGCAGATGTCTGTGACCATCCGGCCATGGAGGACATCTTCCGCCAATACAACATAGACGCTGTCATACACCTGGCTGCCGAAAGCCACGTGGACCGCAGCATCACAGACCCGTTCGCCTTTGCCCGCTCCAACGTCATAGGCACCCTCACCCTGCTGCAAACGGCCAAAACACACTGGAAAAAAGAAGATTACCCCAGGCACCTGTTTTACCAGATATCCACAGACGAAGTCTACGGGGAACTGCACTTTGGAGAGGAACCCTTCCGTGAAACCACCCCCTACGACCCCCGCTCCCCCTATTCGGCATCAAAAGCATCGGCAGACCACTTTGTACGGGCGTTTTACCACACCTACGGACTGCCTGTCAGGATTTCCAATTGCTCCAACAATTACGGACCCTGCCAATACCCGGAAAAGCTCATCCCCGTCATCATTAACAACATAGTCAAACGCAAGCCCCTGCCCGTCTACGGAAAAGGAGAAAACATCCGGGACTGGCTATACGTAGAAGACCATGCCCGGGCCATAGACCTGATCTTTCATAAAGGCCGCGACGGAGAAACCTACAACGTAGGCGGCAACAACGAATGGCAGAATATTGAGCTGGTACGCCTGCTCATAGAAATAACCGACAGCCTGCTGGGCCGTCCTGCCGGCGACTCGCTGCCGCTTATTTCCTTTGTAACAGACCGTCCCGGCCACGATCTGCGCTACGCCATAGACGCTGGCAAGATTAAAAACGAACTTGGCTGGCAACAGCTAATGACTTTCCGCCAGGGACTGGAAATAACCGTAGCGTGGTATCTTAAGCAGGAAAATCTGCAGGATACTGCCGCACCTACCCCAAAAACAAAAACCGTATGAATATTGTAATTGCAGGAACCGGTTACGTAGGACTTGTTTCCGGAACATGTTTTGCCGAAATGGGCGCGCGTGTAGTCTGCGTAGACATAGACCGTCAAAAGATCGATAACCTTAAAAAGGGAATTCTCCCCATCTATGAGCCCGGACTGGAGCCCATGGTACAACGCAATACACAGGCCGGAAGGCTTCATTTCACAACAGATATCACCACATGCCTTGATCAGGCCGACATTGTTTTCAGTGCCGTGGGCACACCCCCTCAAGAAGACGGGAGCGCCGATATCCATTACGTGCTGGAAGTGGCCCGGACTGTGGGAAAACATATGACGGGCTACCTGGTCTTCACTACAAAAAGCACAGTCCCCGTTGGAACAGCCGCCAAAGTGAAACTTGCCATACAGCAGGAACTGGACAAGCGAAACGCCAATATCCCCTTTGATATTGCCTCCAACCCCGAATTCCTGAAAGAAGGAGACGCCATCCGCGATTTCATGAGTCCTGACCGCGTGGTAGTGGGCGTGGAAAGCGAAAAGGCGAGAAAGATCATGGAAAACCTTTACCGGCCCTTCCTGCTCAAGAACTTCCGGGTACTCTTCATGGACATTCCCTCGGCCGAGATGACCAAATACGCGGCCAATGCCATGCTGGCCACGCGCATATCATTCATGAACCAGGTGGCCAACCTGTGTGATCGCCTGGGGGCAGATGTGAACAACGTACGCCTGGGAATTGGTTCCGACAGCCGCATCGGTAATAAATTCCTGTATCCGGGCGCTGGCTACGGAGGAAGCTGCTTTCCCAAAGACGTAAAAGCCATGATCCACATGGGCCGCGAAACGGGCTACCCCCTGGAACTCATAGAATCGGTGGACCGGGTCAATGAAGCACAGAAAAAAATCTTGTTCCAAAAGTTAGAAAAACACTTCAACAAAGAACTCAAAGGCAAAACCATTGCCGTATGGGGACTTTCCTTCAAACCGCAAACAGATGACGTGCGGCAGGCCCCCTCGCTGGTGCTTATTGACAACCTGCTGCAGGCCGGCTGCCGCGTTCAGGCCTACGACCCTGTAGCCATGGAACAGGCACAAAACCTGCTGGGCAAATCTATCCATTATGCCGGCGACATGTACCAGGCCGCCAACCATGCCCATGCCCTGGTGCTGGTGACAGAATGGAAAGAATTCCGCATGCCCAACTGGAACATGCTGCGCAAGATCATGCACACACCCCTGGTGCTGGACGGCCGCAACATTTACAATCCACAGGAAATCAGGGAGCAGGGCTTTGAATATATAGGTATAGGACTGGGTACCTAAGAAATCGCACGCAGAATATGACAGAACTTGAGCACAAAAGACGCATAGCCAAAAACACGGCTGCCCTTTATGTGCGCATGCTGGTACGCCTGGCCATCACCCTTTACACCTCTCGCATAGTTTTGGACATATTGGGTGTAGATGACTTTGCCCTCTACAGCATCGTCGGAGGCATAGTCACCCTGTTCACCTTCCTGCAAACCGCCCTGAACGCATCTACCCAGCGCTTCATGAGCGTGGAACTGGGACGCGGGGACACAGCCGCCCTTAAGCGGGTATTTGATGTGAGCATGACGCTTTACCTGCTGGTGGCCCTTGTCATTGTGATCCTTGCCCAAACGGTCGGCCTGTGGTTCCTGAACACCCGCCTTGTTATCCCGCCCGACCGCCTGGGTGCGGTAAACTGGGTTTTCCAGTTTTCCATCCTGATCACCTGCGTCAACATCGTCCAAACCCCTTACAATGCCAGTATCATAACCCATGAAAAAATGTCCTTTTATGCCTGGGTAAGCATTGCCGATGTGGTATTGAAACTCTTTGCCGTATTCCTGCTTATGGTCTCTCCGGCAGATAAGCTGGTGTCCTACGCTGCCCTCTTGTTTGTCGTTTCCGTGGTCATTTTTTTCATCACCCGGGGCTACGCCCTGCGCCAGTTTACCGTCTGCCGTTTCAAACTCTGCTGGGATAAACCGCTGTTGCGTCAGATGGGCGCCTTTTCCGGATGGACCCTGTGCGATTCGGGAGCCCAGCTAGCCGTCACACAAGGACGTGTGTTTTTGCTCAACATCTATACCCCGCTGGTAACCAACGCCGCCATGAGCATTGCCACCCAGGTGAGCACAGCCGTATACAATTTTGTGGTATACTTTCAGTCCTCCTTTAATCCCCAGATCACCAAAGCCTCGGCCCAGGGCAACCAAAGATATTTGCAGGATCTGGTCAACCAGACCTCCAAATTCTCATATTACATGATCTTTGCACTCACCCTGCCCATCCTGCTGAACATGGAATTCATTCTGGGATTATGGCTAAAGGAGGTGCCCCAATATACCGCCGTCTTTTGCAGCATCACCCTGTTGTACTACCTGGTGGAATCGTTGAGCGGCCCGCTCTGGGTCACCACCTGGGCAGGCGGCAACATCCGCTCATACCAGATCACCGTTTCCCTGGTGCGTATCATCACCCTGCCGGCCACCTGGCTCCTGCTCAAATACAACATGGAACCCTGGACCGTGCTTGCAGCCTGGGTCATTGTTAACGTATTTTGTTATCTTTATAGGTTGATGTACGTTAGACGCCATTCCGGAATCCCTCTGGCTCCCTATGTCCGCGAAGTGATCGTCCCCCTGGTTCTGATCACACTTCTTGCCATACCGCTGCCCCTGCTGGCCCATTACCTGCTGGCAGGATGGAAAGACCTGGTAATAACCACATTGGTATCACTGCTGATTACCGGGATACTTATCTGGCTCATAGGGCTTAAGCCCACAGAGAAAAAACACATCAAAGAATTCGTTAAGAAACGTTTGCCATGAAAGTATCAATCATTATTCCTGTGTACAATTCGGCACCCGCTATTGAACGGTGCATCTGCTCGGTTCTCAAACAAAGCTGGCAGAACCTGGAAATCATACTGGTAGACGACCATGGGACCGATAACAGCATAGTCCTGGCTTCCCGCCTGCTGGAACATCCAGCCGGTGAAAACGCCCACCCCCCCGTTGCGCCCGAAGAGCAAAAGGTCACTGCCCCTTCTGTGAAAATCCTGCATCATAGTGAAAACCGCGGCCTCTCTGCAGCGCGCAATACAGGCCTTGACGCTGCCACCGGCGATTATGTTTTCTTCCTGGACTGCGACGACGAAATCCCCCCACGGGCTCTGGAAAACCTGGTCCTCACTGCCAATCTCTACAGCCACCCGCACCTGGTATGCGGAGCCGTGGATGTTCGTCCGGACAGTAAAAAATCCCTGAACTTCAGTAACAAACTTCCAGACTACATAGAAGGCAAGAAAGCCTCTTCACAGGCCATACTGCGCCGCGATATCCCCATAATGGCATGCAACAAGCTTGTTAACCGTGATTTTTTGATCTCTAACAAACTGTATTTCAAAGAAGGGCTCATACACGAAGACAACCTGTGGAGCTACCAGGTCTCGGGATTTGTTGACAGTATAGCCATCACAAGACAGGTTACCTATATATACCACCTTAATCATAAGGGTCTTACCATGGAACGCGTTACCCCCAAACGCCTGGACAGCATCAAGACCATCATTACCATGCAGATAGAAAGCCTGTCCAAAGAACGCCCGTTGCGTACCCTGCAGGAAGCCTACATTTTTTTCACGGCAGCCTGGTTCCTGGACCTGCTCTATGTGCAGTCGCACCCGCAGTACTACAACATGAGACAGTGGGTCCGTAATACATTGCGTCCCTTCGGCACTGGAATGCACTATCATACATTGGTAAACCACCTGCTTTACCGTGCCATATACTTGCCCCCTGCTGTGCTCCGGGCAGGTAAAAAATTCAGGGAAAATGCCTCCCGGAACCGTTGAAAATATCAAATAAACAGATAATCTTTATGTTACAAATTTCCAAATCTTTACGTCTCTCATTCTCCTGTTTCATTCTTATCTTTCAACTCCTGCTTATGCCTGCAGTCCCAGCCCTTGCAGATGAAGGCATGTGGCTACCCATGCTCATAGAGCAAAAGATCCCGCATATGCAGGAACTCGGTTTCCGTCTCACGGCAGAAGACATCTACAGCGTGAACCGGGCCTGTCTTAAAGATGCGATCGTTCACTTTGGCGGCGGCTGCACCGGAGAGATCATATCGGCAGAGGGCTTGCTCATCACCAACCACCATTGCGGCTACGGACAGATCCAGGCCCACAGCACGGTGGAGCATGATTACCTGAAGGACGGTTTCTGGGCCCGTACCAGGCAGGAAGAACTGACCAACAAAACACTCACTGTCACCTTCCTGCGCAAAATGGAAGATGTAACGCATCAAGTGCTCGAAGGAGCTACTGCCGCAATGAGCGAGGTGGAACGCCAGGGTCTGATAGAGGCCAACATTAAAACCATCAGCGAACAAAACCTTCAGGGCCTGGACCGCAAATTCTACTCGGTCCGTATCGCACCCGCCTATTACGGGAACCAATATTTCCTCTATCTGAACGAAACTTTCCGCGACGTGCGGCTGGTGGGTGCCCCGCCCTCTTCCATAGGAAAGTTTGGCGGCGATACAGACAATTGGATGTGGCCGCGACATACAGGCGATTTTTCGCTGTTCCGGATTTATGCCGGTCAGGACAACCAGCCGGCAGACTACAGCCCCCACAACGTGCCTTACCGTGCGCGCTACCACCTGACCATATCGGCCAAAGGCGTAAAACCCGGTGATTTCACCATGGTTTACGGTTATCCCGGACGCACCCGGCAATACATACTCTCCCCCGAGGTAGATTATCTGGTCAACCGCTCCAACCCGCATAAAATCCGCCTGCGTACCCTTCGCCTGGATGTCATGAACCGCGAACAGGCCAAAGACGCGGCCGTCCGCATCAAGTATGCCAGCAAAAACGCCGGGGTTTCCAACTCCTGGAAAAAATGGCAGGGCGAGAGCCGTGGCATCCTCAATGCCGGCACTATAGGCAAAAAGCAGGAATTTGAACGCCGTTTTCAACAATGGGCCGAGGCTTCGGGACGTCAGGATTACATCACCCTGATCCCGCGCATGAAAGAACTTTACCGCGAACTGGAACCTTACCTGTTCGCTTCAGAGATGTATGCCGAGGCCGTCATGGCCGTAGAATTGCTGCGCTTTGCCAATAACCTGGAAAACACCTTTGTACGCAGCGGACCCGCCAACGCCACCGAGGCAGCCCGGGCGTTTTTCAAGGATTATTACCAGCCCATAGACCAGGAGATCTTTGAGCTGCTTTTCACCCACTTTTACCGCATCATGGAACCCCTGGCCCACCTGCTTCCCGGCAACACGACGGATGATCAATCCCCGGATGCTGCCGGTGACTTTGCCCAGCTGCCTGCCAGTGACTTTACCCAGCTGCCTGCCGGTGACTTTACCCAGCTGGCTGCCAACTTGTACAAAAACTCGGTCCTTACCGACCCTGAGAAAACCATGGAACTGCTGGCCAAAGACTCGGCCCTTGCCCTGAGCCTGATCCGTGAAGATCCCGCCTTCCGGCTGGTTGACCCTTTTGTAAGAAAAAACAGGACCTGTATCCAGCCCCGGATCACAGAAATCAACCTGGAGCTGAACCTGCTGTACCGTACCTGGATGCAGGCTATCATGGAATTTGACAGCGAGTGCATTTTCTACCCCGATGCCAATTCCACCCTGCGTGTGACCTATGGGACTGTGCAGGGATATAGTCCCGCAGATGCCGTTATGTATCTGCCTGTCAGTACTATAGAAGGAATAATGCAAAAAGACGACCCGCAGGTTTTTGACTACGATATCCCGCAATCCCTGCGCGACATCTACGCTGTACGGGATTTTGGACAATGGGCTTCAAACGGTACCGTACCTGTCTGCTTTATTGCTACAAACCACACCAGTGGCGGAAATTCCGGTTCGCCTGTTCTCAATGCAGACGGTCACCTGCTGGGGCTGAATTTTGACCGTGTCTGGGAAGGGACCATGAGCGACATAGAGTTTGACCCTTCCGTTTGCCGCAATATTTCTGTAGACATCCGTTATGTACTTTTTATCATGGAAAAGATAGGAAAAGCAGATTATTTACTGGGAGAATTGGATATTTGCAAAGATTAGTTAAATTTGTCGATATATTTAACACCTTAGTACTATGGAACAACTTATTGAAATCATCACCAACCTTTTTGCACAAATTGCAGTTTGGTTCCAGGCTCTCATTGATTGGATCATGGGTCTGATTGGCACCGTTTAATTACATTTTTTGATTCAAATGTAACTTTGATCATCAAAAAGCCGTCCTCCGGGATGGCTTTTTTAAACAGTGCATGCAACTTTTGTGTTTTTTTTCGCATCTTTACATCAAGAAACATTTATACTACAATAGATTTTTAATTATGGACTTTGCTGAAGTTATCACATGGCTGTCACTGATCATATCAATATTGACAGCTATCCTGGGTGTTCTCCAGTTGTTTATTCCTTCAACCAACTAAACGCCGGGCATTTACTGCCCTGAAACAAAAAAAGCTGACTTTAAGGTCAGCTTTTTTTACAACTTATTGACGCATGGTTACATATCGTGGGACGGCGCTGCTGCAGGACGTTCGTTGGCAACGGCCACATTTATGGTTCTACCCATGTGTTCAATACCATTCAACGCCTTTATGGCGGCAAGAGCCTCCTCTTCATTAGCCATCTCAACAAAGCCGTAGCCACGGGAACGGCGGGTTTCCTTGTTCAGGATAATGCGGGCAGAGAGTACTTCTCCGAATGGAGCAAAAAGTTCTGTCAGGTCTTCTTTTTTCGCCTTAAAACTAAGGCTGGAAACAAAAATGTTCATGGAATTAAGGAATGATGTTAGGTTAAATGTAGTTCAAATATAACATAATTTTCATTCCCCGCAACCGGAGCCATCAAAACAGTAAGTACATAATTTTTCCCGTGACAATCCTATAGAAGCGATCATGTTTTTTATATTGCTGAATTTCAAGGTAGTAAAGTTCATTTCCTTTCGAATGCCCTCTACCATGGCTTTATGTTCTTCTGTAGTGCTATCTATGTAAAGATTCAGATTATCAGACTTCTGAGTTTGAATGATACGGCGTGTTATCAATTCTGTATCGGAACGGGTCGTTGTAAAATGCAGGTAAGGACACTTGAAAATCAGGGGCGGGCAAGATATCCGGACATGGATCTCCCTGGCCCCGTTGCGCATGAACACACTTACGTTGTTCTTCAGTTGTGTACCCCTGACAATGGAATCATCGCAACATACAAGACGGGCATCCCTTATGACATCGGCATTGGGCAGCAATTTCATGCGGGCAACCAGTGCCCGTCGCTCTTTATCGGCGGGCATGAAACTCCTGGGCCAGGTAGGTGTGTACTTGGCTACTGCCTGCCTGAAAGGCACTCCCTTTCCCACGGCATATCCCATGGCCATACCCGTTCCGCTGTCCGGAATGCTGCAAACAGAATCGACCGGTGTTTCTTCCTCCCTGCCCATTAAAACCCCGTTACGGAAACGCACCTCCTCCACATTGATCCCTTCATAGGCCGAGGTTGGGAATCCGTAGTACACCCACAGGAAAGAACATATCTGCAACTTTTCGCGCGGCGGCAGCAGCTGTTGCAGCAAGGGCATACCGGGTTGTGCGGGATCCGTAGGCAAGGTGTTCTGCGCCAGAATGGCTTCCCCGGGTCCTAAAAAACGAACCAATTGCAGGTCCAGGTTGGGGAAACTGCAGCTTTCGCTGGCAAAGGCCACAGCCGTAAGCTCCCCGGCGGGAACTGCCGTCCCGGTTTGTGCTGCGGCTTGTGCACCGTTAGCGCGGCCCACTTGCGCTGTGGCTTGCACACCATCGGCGCGGCTCCTATGGGCAGCGGCGGGGCCCCCTTGCATCGTGGCGGACTGGCTTTCCGGCGCGGGCATGTTCTCCGGTGTGCCTGAAGGCCCTGCCTCGGCAAGGTTCTTTTCAAAGGGAATGGGGCTATGACCGTTTTTACGACGGACTCCAATGACTATGGGAGTGCGGCCATACCGGTCACGGGCAGCTATGATCCCATCCTGTGTCAACAGGAGCATACTGCAGCTCCCACGCACTTTTTCCTGTACCAGACGGATCCCATCGGCAAAAGTTTGTCCCAGGGTGATCAGATGCCCCACTACCTCGGTGGGGTTGATCTGTCCTGTGCTGAGTTCAGAAAAATTGATACCTCTGGAAAGCAGTTCTTCGCCCAGCTCTTCCAGATTGTTGATTTTGCCCACCGTTACAATCGCAAAAGTTCCCATGTGGGAACGCAGTACAATGGGTTGCGGTTCATTGTCGCTTATGATGCCAATCCCCGAGTTGCCGTAAAAATCACTCAATTCGTCTTCAAACTTGTTGCGAAAGTAACTGTTCTCGATCCTGTGAATGCTGCGCCTGATGATACCCTGTTCGTTCATGGTTGCCAGACCAGCGCGCTTGGTACCCATATGAGAATGATAATCAGTGCCATAAAAAAGCGTGTTCGCGCATGGCGACTTTGAAATAATGCCAAAAAAACCTCCCATGGCTGCAAAGATAAAAAAAACTGTTTCACTCCCTGCGGTTCTCTCTTTGTTGAAGGATAAAATACAGATAACCCGAGCACCATAGCATCAGCAGCTGTTCTGTCACGTGAGGCTGATAACGGATAGGGGTTAAAGGCAGACCTGCAAAGAATGAAACGGCCTTATCCAATAGGGTCGCCATTTGAAGCAACAGACGGTTCACCAGCATCAGGGAGTTTTCCATATGCAAACCCATCGTAGCAAGGTATAGCAAGAAGACGTAAAGGATGACCCCGCTTAAAGGAACGACAAAGAAATTGCAAAGCAGGCCGTATAAGGGTATGACCCCAAAAGTGCCCGCCGTAAGCCAGAGCGTGCCCAGCTGCACAGCAAGCGAACAGCAAAAAAGTTCCCACAGGTACCTGAGCACCAAATTACGCACACTCAACAAGTTTCGCAACAAAGGAAAAAACAAGATCAGGCTCAAAACTGCCGTGAAAGACAGCTGAAATCCCAGGTCATATAGATTCATAGGCTTTATAATAACCAAGATCAAGGCTGTGACAGACAGAGCGTTAAGGCTACCTGTCCTGCTTCCGAGCACCCTTCCCGCCCCGTAAACGGAAAGCATCAGGGCAGCACGCATCACACTGGCACTAAATCCCACCACCGCCGCATACGCCCAGATAAGCAACAAAGCAGCCATATGCACCAGCGCACCCCCCGATACGGAATACGTTTTGAGTATATACGACTGCCTGGCACCCGCCTGTATAAAATCCTGACCCGCAGCAACCTTCACAAGGCGCCTGCTTCTGTACCGGTGCGCCTGTCTTATCTTCTGCGGCAGGCCCAGGATAAATACCAGGCTGCCATAAAGCGCTCCAACGTGCAATCCACTGACCGAAAGTATGTGACTCACCCCCGCCACATTGTACTTTTCCCGCACCTCCCTGCTAAAACCGGAAATGTCTCCCAGGCAGATCCCAGACAACACAGCCCCGGCTTCCCCCTCCCACCGGCTGGCAAGCGGGATGCGCAAACGCCTGAGCCGTTCGTACAAGGTTAATTTATCCGGTATCCGCTGGTAATCATACACGTAAGCACGGCAATAAAATCCCCTCCGAGCCATATATCTGGGGTAATCAAAGGAGGAATAAGCGGTGGCCACTGCAGAAGCAGCGGTGGCTCCTGCGCCGGGAGTGGACGTCATAGTGCCTGTATCAAAAGAATACGCCCGGCAACGTGTCATGATGACGTCTCCGGGCAACAGACCCGTGGATTTTGGTACAACGCTGTCTTGCCCCTGTTGTTTGCGGATGGCACTATCCGTGCTGTCCGCACTGCCCGTACTGACCGTACCGCCTCTACTGCCGGTACTGCCTCTACTGCCCGTACTGTCCAGGGCAACATAAACCAGTATGTTTTCACTACCCCGGACCTGCTTGCGACCATCGGGTGAAAACATGAGCAGACGGCATTCCATACGCTCGTAACGTCGTCCGGCTGCAGTAAGGACAGGAACCGGGAAATCCATAACCCTCAGGCACAGAATGTTTCTTTTTCCTGCAGGTAATCTGCTCTGAGCCTTTCCCGGATAACCATATTGCAGCAAACCGTTCCAAAACGCACAACAAAACAGCACAACCAGTCCGGTATTGAACAGCACACGACCGTAACGGTACCGCAGCTGGCTCTGTGATATATAGGGAAAAGAACTACTGTCAAGGCGTTTGCGCATGTGCCCGGGACGCCGCCTGAACACCCATAAAGAGACCAGGAAAAGCACCAGCAGCAGCACCGTCATGCACAGGAAGCCCCAAAGCACCCACTCCGATCCGGTAGACTGCCCCGATCCTGCAGGCAGTACAGGCACCAATTTTTCAAGTTCCAAGGGCTTATGCGAACCTTGCAACAGAAACTCTCCATAAGAAAGACCGCCCAGTGTGCCACAGATAACGGCCACTGCAGGCGGTAACATCACACTATTTTTCCCCCTCCTCACGCTTGCACATCACATATAGTTTCCGTAATTTTGTAGATTCTTTTACAATCTATTACATATACTTCAAATATAATAAAAAACCTTACCAAAACCAATCATGATTATTCTTGTTTTAAACTGCGGGAGTTCTTCTATCAAGTATAAAGTACTTGACATGAGGGCAGAAAAAGATTATTCCATTCTGGCACAAGGAATTGTTGAACGTATAGGGCTCGAGATGGGAATTGTTACACATAAAAGACTTATTGGAGAAAAAGAAAAATTCAAAAAAGAACTTCCCATTCCCCACCACACGGTAGGCATCCAGGGTATCCTTAACATGCTTACAGACCAGAAGTGGGGTGTTCTTGAATCTCTGACCCAGATCAAGGCCGTAGGACACCGCGTGGCCCAGGGTGGCAAATATTACAAGGATAGTGTCGAGATTGACGAGGAGGTAAAAAATAACATCAAAAAGCTTGCCGGGCTGGCCCCGCTGCACAACCCTGCCAACCTGCTGGGTATAGATGCCGTCGAAAAATTGCTGCCCCATGCACACCAGGTAGCCGTTTTTGATACCGCCTTCCATCAGACCATGCCCGACCATGCCTACATGTACGCCATACCTGTTGAATTGTACGAAAAATACGATATCCGCCGCTACGGTTTCCACGGAACAAGCCATAAGTATGTGGCCCGCAAAGGTTGTGAACTCGCCGGACTGGACTTCAACAAGGCAAAAGTCATTACCTGTCACCTGGGCAACGGTTCTTCCATGGCCGCCGTTGACGGTGGCAAATCAATAGATACTTCCATGGGATTCACCCCCCTTGAAGGGCTGATCATGGGTACCCGCACAGGCGACATCGACCCCTCTATCGTCACGTTCCTGCAGGAAAAAGAAGGATGGACAGCCGCCCAGACCAACGATTTCCTGAACAAAAAATGCGGACTCCTCGGCCTGTATGGACCCAGCTCGGATTGCCGCGATATTGAAAATGCGGTCCTTCAGGGAGACAAGCGGGCCAACCTGGCACAACATGCTTTTGCTTACAGGGTGCTCAAATACATCGGAGCGTATACCGCAGCCATGAACGGAGCAGACCTGATTGTCTTCACCGGCGGAATTGGCGAGAATGACACCGTGATCCGCCAGATCATCGGCACCCGCCTCGGCTTTCTGGGCGTATCCTTTGACCAGGAAAAAAACAAAACCGTACACGGAAAAAACGCCATACTCTCAACCAACGGAACCAGAACTCGGGTAGTCGTTATCAGCACAGACGAAGAACTGGTCATTGCAACAGATACCTTCAACCTGACCAACCATAAATAAACACACCTATGAAATCATTTGACGAAATATTTGAGCAGCTGCGCTCACAGAAAAAGAAAAGACTTGTTGCTGCATGGGCCGTTGACGACCACACCATTACCGCTGTTTACAAAGCCATTGAAAAAGGCATTGTAGACGGGTTCCTGGTGGGCAAGGAATCCCAGATCAACGCCATTTGCCACGAAGAAGGCATTGACCCTGCAGCCTTCACCATCATTAACGTGGAACAGGAACTCCCCGCCATAGCCCGTGCTGTGGAAATGGTACGCAACGGCCAGGGCGACATCCTGATGAAAGGCCAGTGCAGTACAGACAAATACATGCGTGCCATCCTGAACAAGGAAACCGGCCTGCTGCCTCCCAAGGCCGTGCTGAGCCACGTTTCTGTGCTCACACACCCCAACTACCCCAAATTCCTGATCATTGGGGACATGGCTGTGATTCCCGCTCCTGATCTGAACCAGAAAGTAGCCATAGCCAAATACCTGGTCAACACAGCCCACGCGCTGGGCATAGCCAGGCCAAAGCTGGCCTTCCTGGCCGCTACCGAACAGATGCTTCCCGGCATGCCCGCATGCGTGGATGCTGCCATCCTTTCAAAAATGGCAGACCGCAACCAGATCTCCGGCTGCATTGCAGACGGTCCCCTGGCACTGGATGTATGTCTTAGCCCCGAGGCTGTCGCCATCAAGAAACTGCAGAGCCCCGTGGCAGGTGATGTGGACTGCATCCTCTTCCCCAACATAGAAAGCGCCAATGTGATGTACAAGAGTCTCTCCCAGTTGAGCCCCGGGTCAAAACAAGCCGCTATTGTGGCCGGAGCATCGGCACCCTGCGTCCTGTCAAGCCGTGCCGATTCCATTGACACCAAACTCAACTCCATTGCCCTGGCTGCAGTGACTGCAAAATAAAAGATATGACGGAACACATCCTGGTCATTAACCCCGGTTCGACATCAACAAAAATTGCCGTTTTTGAAGGCCGCAAAGTGGTGTTTGGAAAAACCATCTACCACACCCCGCAGGACCTGGCTCCCTTTCCCAGGATTTGCCAGCAGTATGAATTCCGGAAAGCGACCATTTTCAACGAGTTGAAGAATAATAATATTCAAATCGATCTATTTGCAGCAGTTATCGGCCGGGGTGGATTGGTCCATCCCATTCCCTCGGGAACTTACCGCGTGAACGAACTGATGCTTAACCATCTGGCCCAGGGTATTGGCGGAGAACACGCCTCCAACCTGGGAGGTTTGCTAGCCCACAGCATCGCCTTGGAAATTCCCGGATGCAAGGCCCTCATATCGGACCCGGTAGTGGTGGACGAGCTGCAGGATGTGGCGCGGATCACAGGAATACCGCAAATTGAACGGGTTTCGATCTTCCACGCCCTGAACCAGAAAGCCATCGCCAAACGTCATGCAAGTATCCTGGGAAAATCCTATGAAGATCTGAACCTGATTGTTGTTCACCTGGGCGGAGGCATATCGGTAGGCGCCCACCGCAAAGGCCGCGTTATAGATGTGAACAATGCCTTGAACGGAGACGGTCCCATTACCCCCGAACGTGCCGGGACAATTCCCGCCTTGCAGTTGGCAGAACTCTGCTTCTCAGGTAAATATACCTATGAAGAAATCAAAAGAATGCTTACCAGAAAAGGAGGCATGGTGGCCCACCTGGGCACTAACTCATTCATGGAACTGTGCGACAAGGTGCAAGCCGGTGATCCTAAAGCCATAAGGCTGTACCAGGCCATGGCCTATACCATCTCTAAACAGATTGGTGCCACTGCCGTTGTCCTGAACGGAAAAATTGACGCAATCCTCTTTACCGGAGGCATTGCCCACAACAAACGCTTCATTGACCTAATAACGGAACAGGTAGGATTTCTTGGTCCCTGCTTCACCTACGCCGGTGAAGACGAAATGCTTGCCCTGGCTACCAACGCCTATAACATACTCACGGGAGAAGAAACCGCCCAGGTCTACGCAGGCTAAGCACTCTAAGCAGGCTAAGCAGGCTAAGCAGGCTTAGCAGGCTTAGCAGGCTATGCAGGCTAACCCCCTACCTGCCTGTAATCCGCAGCTGCCACCACTAAAGCACTAAGGCAGGCATATATGCGCCACCCCGCCACCCCTCCTTCAGCCCAGGAAAGCCTGACAGCTTTTTCTTTTTGCCGAGGCTTTCTTTTTGCCGAGGCTCCAGCTGCATGTGCAGGTAGTCGCTGACACTACTACTGCCCCTGCCCCTGGAGCATCTGGTTGTATTTCTCGTAGGAGGCTTCGTATTCGGGGCTCTTGGTACGAAGGCGGAAGTAGATGTTTTTCAGGTATTCCACTACAACCGAACGTATCTCCTGGTCGCTGGCCAGTTCAAAGCTCTTTTCAAAGGGGGCAATGGCTTTTTCGAGCATCATATCCAGCTCTTCTACCATCTTCATATATTTTGTATCGTCCAGTTCATCTGAAGCAGCCGTCTGAATATCCACTGCTCTGTCATAATATGCCTGTCCCAGCTGGAAGTATCCAAAGAAGAAGTTGGGGTCGGTTTCAACAGATTTTTCATACATACGCAAGGCTTCTTCAAATTTGCCTAAGTTTTTTAGCACGTTGCCTTCTGCATAATACAGGCTCGGGTTATTGGGCTCGTTTTGCTGGGCACGTTGTATGAATTCCAGCACTTTGGCCGGGTCGTCGTTGCTTTCCAGGTATACGTTTATCAAAGCCACAAGAATGCTCTGGCTGTTGGGAAATTTTGTAAATCCAAGAGAAAGAAGCTCTTTGCTCTTTTCCATATTGCCCATCTGTTTGTAAGCTTCTGCCAGGTTTGCATACGTGTCGCCGGCAGATTCAAAGTCCATTTCAATACACTTTTCAAAGAACTTGACGGCGCGGTCGTAATCCTGGTCCATCAAAGCGGTCAAACCCACATAATACACTATGGTCGTATCTATTACATTCAATGCCGGATGGGATGCTGCAATAAATGATTTCTCAAATTTGACCGATGCATCTTTGTAGTTGCCCAGGGTATAGGCAGCCATGGCATCGTTGATGAAATTGTTGGCAACTAAAGTCAGTCCTTCCTGTATATCAGATTTGCTGCTGCCACGGGTATCCAGCTCCGTAGCCTTGTCGTAGGCTTTGTAAGCCTCGTCAAGCATGTCCACTTCCTTGATCAGGGGTTTGGTAATGATCCAGAAAGACAGCCTGCCATCTGCGTTGTAATAGAGGTCTTTGTCCTCATATTTTACAATTTCGAATTGTTCTCCCTGGATTTCCTGGTATTCGGTAGAGAGTGCACGCTGATCCTTAAGAACCACTTTTGATTCCAGTGAAGAAAGACCTATCCACAGGTTATTGGTGGGTAAAGAATAGGCGTTAGTCAGAGCCTGTGCATACTTAATCCAGGTAGCAGGCTTGGCGGCACGCCTGGCATCGGCGATATCCTGTTTTGCTTTATCATAGCTTTTAAGGAGGGCCTGCGCCTCTTTTGATTGTGCGCCCAATTGCGTTGCCATCAACAACATCAGTGCAGCAGTAAAAATTTTTTTCATGATGTTTTATGTGTTTGTTCAGTTAAAAAATTACTTTATAAATCATCTCCCTCTTCCTTAGGCAGGGGATCACTTTTGGGAACGCAGCAGACGGCGGCAATGGCATCACCTTCTCGTAGATTGATCAGCTTCACTCCCTGGGTGGCACGTCCCGACAGACGTATATCGCTTACGGCAACACGTATGGTAACGCCAGAGCGGGTGATGATCATCAGATCATTCTCGTTGTTGACTGCCTTAATGGCAATGAGCTTCCCTGTTTTTTCCGTAATGTTCAGGGTTTTCACTCCCTTGCCTCCACGGGCAACCTTTCTATAGTCTTCTATCAAGGAACGTTTGCCGTAACCATTCTCGCTCACCACCAGTACATGTGGCAATAAGGCAGCCTCTACAGAGGTATCTGCACATATCATGCCAACTACCTGGTCGTGTTCTTGTATGGATATTCCACGTACCCCTGCAGAGGTGCGGCCTATGGGGCGCGCATCCTGCTCGTTAAAGCGCACACACTTGCCTTCACGGGCGCCCAGCAGCAATTCGCAGGAGCCATTGGTCAGGCAGGCTTCCAGGAGCTTGTCGCCTTCACGTATGGTAATGGCATTCACCCCTTTGGAACGCGGATTGGAGTAAGCTTTCAACGTTGTTTTCTTGACTGTTCCCCGCTCGGTGCACAGTACTATATAATTATTTTCCAAGTACTTTTCATCGGTCAGGTTATCCACGTTTATATAGGCACAAACCCTGTCCCCGGCCTCTATATTGATCACATTCTGAATGGCCCTTCCCTTAGACGTCTTGTTGCCCTCGGGGATATCATACACTTTGAGCCAGAAACACTTCCCGTTCTTGGTGAAGAACAGCATGGTGCTGTGCATGTTTGCCGTATAAATATGTTCTATAAAATCCTCTTCACGGGTATTGCTGCCCTTTGATCCAACCCCTCCGCGGCCCTGCAGCCGGTATTCGTTCAGGTTGGTCCTTTTTATATAGCCCAGGTGAGAGATGGTAATCACCACATCTTCATCTGGATAGAAATCTTCAGGATTAAAATCCCCGGCAGCATGTTCAATCATTGTCCTGCGCGGATCGTTGAACCGGGCCTTGATGTCCAGCATCTCGTCCTTGATGAGCTTCATCTGCAGCGTTTCGCTTGCCAGCAGGGCATCCAGGTTGTGAATCAGCTCTATCAGCTGGTCGTACTCGGCCTGTAGCCTGGAGCGTTCCAGCCCGGTAAGCTGGCGGAGCCTCATTTCCACAATGGCCGAGGCCTGCTCTTCGCTGAACCCAAACTCCCGCTGCAATCCGGTTCGTGCTTCTTCCACCGTCTGCGAGGCGCGTATCAGGGCTATGACCTGGTCCAGGATGTCCAGGGCCTTGAGCAGCCCTTCCAGGATGTGGGCGCGTTTGGATGCCTGTTCACGCTCGAACCGGGCACGGCGGACCACCACCTGGTGGCGGTGACGCACAAAAAACCTGATAAGCTGTTTCAGCTTCAGCAGGCGGGGACGTCCGTCTACCAGGGCAATGTTGTTGACCGAAAAAGTGCTTTGCATGGCCGTGTATTTGAACAGGCTGTTTAGCACCACGTTGGCCACCACCCCTATTTTGAGCTTGATGACAATGCGCATGCCATTGCGGTCGCTCTCGTCGTTGACAAAGGCAATCCCTTCCAGCTTCTTCTTTTCCACCAACTCGGCAATCTTCTCTATAAGCTCGCGCTTGTTAACCATGTAAGGAATCTCTGTCACCACAATGGTTTCGCGCCCGCTCGGAGCCACCTCAATATCTGTTTTGGCACGCACCACCACCCGGCCGCGACCGGTCTCATAGGCTTCGCGGATGCCAGAGGTGCCGTAAATGATCCCTCCAGTTGGGAAATCGGGACCTTTTACATGTTTGAGCAGCTCGTCCACGGTGATGTCGTCGGCATCTATGTAAGCGCAAATGGCATCCACAATTTCTCCCAGGTTGTGAGGCGGCATGTTGGTGGCCATCCCCACGGCTATCCCGCTGGCGCCGTTTAACAGCAAAAGGGGCACTTTGGCAGGCAAAACAGTAGGTTCCTGCAGAGAATCATCAAAGTTGTTTTTAAAATCTACGGTATCCTTGTCCATATCGGCCAGGACTTCCTCGGCAATACGGCGCAGGCGGGCCTCGGTATAACGCATGGCGGCCGCAGAATCCCCGTCAACAGAGCCAAAGTTACCCTGGCCTTCCACCAGCATGTAACGCATGCTCCAGTCTTGTGCCAAGCGCACCATGGCCTCGTAAACGCTGCTATCACCATGGGGGTGGTACTTACCCAGGACCTCCCCTACGATACGGGCCGATTTTTTGGTTGGTTTGTTGCTTGCCAGGCCCAGCTCGGACATGCCAAAAAGCACCCTGCGGTGAACCGGCTTCAAACCGTCGCGAACATCGGGAAGAGCGCGTGAAACAATTACGGACATAGCATAATCTATGTACGAACTCTTCATTTCGTCCTCGATGTTTATCTTCTGAATTCTATCCTCCATATGCTTCAAAATAATCCTTCAAAAGTACAAAAAAATCCGCTAACTGACAACGGTATTGGTACCTTCCGGATTCAGGTCCACACGCAATTCGGAACCGGCAGGACTTTCCATACGAATGATTGCCTCTGACAGAGGGTCTTCCAGGTATCTTTGCATAGCACGCTTCAGGGGACGGGCCCCGTATTGCGGGTCGAATCCCTTAGAAGCCACAAAATCTTTTGCCTTTTCAGAGATTGTAACGGTGAAACCTGCATGTTCTATCCGTATATAGAGGTCGGCGAGTTCAATATCAATAATCTTATGAATATCTTCCTTATCCAGTGCATTGAACAGAATTTGTTCGTCCACGCGGTTCAGAAACTCGGGGGTGAACATCTTGCCCAGACTCTTTTCAATGATATGGCGGCGGCGGTTTTCGGCAACCTCAGCCGCTCCGGACGAAACGGTGGCAAAACCAACCCCTGTACCAAACTCCTTCAATTCCCGGCTGCCAATGTTGGAAGTCATGATGATAATGGTATTGCGGAAATCCACATGGCGTCCGTTGCTGTCTGTAAGACGACCCTCGTCAAAGACCTGCAACAGCAGGTTGAAAATATCGGGGTGCGCTTTTTCTATCTCGTCCAGTAAAACGACCGTATATGGTTTACGGCGGATGCGCTCGGTAAGCTGCCCCCCCTCGTCATACCCCACATAACCCGGAGGCGCTCCAATGAGCCGGCTGACGGCATATTTTTCCATGTATTCGCTCATGTCAATGCGCACCAGACTGTCGGGTGAATCAAACATATAGGTTGCCAGCAATTTTGCCAGGTGCGTCTTGCCCACCCCGGTAGGACCCAGGAAAATGAAGGTGCCTATGGGTTTGTTGGGATCCTTCAATCCGGCACGGTTGCGGTGGATGGCCCTGACCATGGCGTCTATTGCATCGTTCTGTCCAATGAGCTTTTGTTTGAGTATGGCAGACATATTGAGCAAACGCTGGGTTTCAGATTCAGATACACGGCTCACGGGCACCGAGGTGATCATGGAAACCACTTCGGCAACCGTTTCGGCATTCACCTCTTTTTTATTGGCCTTTTGTTCGGAGTACCATTTATCCCGAGCCAAGCGCAATGCCTCTATCACATCGCGTTCCCGCTCCCGCAGGGCTGTCGCCTTTTTGTAATCTTTCTTATCTACGGCTTCCCGTTTCTGCATCATGAGCGCATCCATCTCCTCTTCCATAACCACCAATTCCTTGGGCAACTGCAAGTGGGCAATGTGCACGTGGGAACCTGCCTCGTCCATCACATCAATGGCCTTGTCGGGCAGGCAGCGATCGGTAATGTAGCGCTCAGAAAGACGCACACAGGCTTCCAGAGCCTGGGGCGTGTAACTTACCATGTGGTGTTCTTCATATTTGGGGCGGATGCTGCGCAGGATTTCCAGGGTATCGTCGTATTTGGTAGGTTCCACAATCACTTTCTGGAACCGGCGCTCCAGCGCACCGTCTTTTTCAATGTATTCACGGTATTCATCCATGGTAGTGGCCCCTATGCACTGGATCTCGCCCCGGGCAAGCCCTGGTTTGAGCATATTGGCCGCATCCAGCGAGCCTCCGCTCCCTCCGGTGGCACCCGCGCCAATCAGTGTGTGGATTTCGTCAATGAAAAGGATGATGTCGGGATTTTTCTTTATCTCGGCAAGGAGCGCTTTCATGCGTTCCTCAAATTGTCCGCGGTATTTGGTTCCGGCCACCACCGAGCCGATGTCCAGCGAGAGGATCTTTTTGCCTTGCAGCGTAGGGGAACCTTTGCGCCGGGCTATGCGGTTGGCCAGGCCCTCAACAATGGCCGATTTTCCCACGCCCGCCTCGCCAATGAGCACCGGGTTGTTTTTTTTACGCCGTCCCAGGATCTGCGCAAGGCGGTCAATTTCCTTGTCCCGGCGCACTACAGGATCCAGCTGCCCGGCACGCGCTTCTTCTGTAAGGTCAATGGCGTACATGTCCAGCATGGGGGTGCGTGAGCCGTCTTTCTGCGACTCCTGTTTGTTTTCGGTACTCTTTTTAGCGTTCTTCAAAGCCATATCCATCTGTTCTTCCAGGTTCTTAATAGACTCTTTCCGTTCCACGGCACGACGGCGCTGCGAGCCTTTCACCACCAGGGGCAATTCGCCCTTGAGGTAGGCACGCAGTGTCTGATCTGTCACGCCCTTGGTGCGCAGCCAGTACACGCCAATTCCGTTGTCAATGGCCAGAAGTGCAAGCAGCAGGTGTAACGAATTTGGGGTTGTCTGCCCCAGTTTGCTTGCCTCTAAATACATTGCTTTCAGGCATTTTTCGGCATGTTCGGAAAGAGAAAGCTTGTCGGACTGATCGGGAGGGATCATGTTGCGACCCATCTCCTTGCTTTCAATCAGGTTTTTCATTTGCCAGAGCAGCAAATCAAGCATGGTAAGAATACCATAAGCCTGGTTTTCCTGGTGGCGGATTATGGCCAGAAAGATATGGTCACCGGTAACCGTATAACTTCCCAGACGCATAGCTTCCTCCCGTGCGAATGAAAGTATCTGGTTCAGTTCTTCAGGCAGTTTAAGATTCATGGAACAAAGGTAATAAAACCCTCTGAAAAAAGAGTTTTCTGTCTTGCGATCGCTTCTTCTACTGTTAAGGAGTCATCTGTCTTGCAATCGCCTCTGCTGCAATTTAGCGGAATACGCTTTCAGCATTAAATGGCTGCTCCTGTCCTGGCAACCGCTTTATGGCCACCGGCTTATAACTTGCCCGGCTTATCCCTTGCCCCGCTTGTGTCCTTTAATGCACTTACTTAATCGTGAGCTTTCCGGATTTATTTCCAAACTGGTTACACTTAGCCTTAACCGTTATCACGTTGCCTTTGGATAGTCCGGGAAGTGTGGTCTGATAAGTTTCAGATTCCAGGGTAGATTGCTTTGTCAGCGTTTTTGTTTCAATTTCCTTGTCCCCAAGCAATACCGTGATCTCGCTTATGTAATGCTTTTCTGTATTCTGAACGGGGTGCAGGATGGTCACAGACAATGTCTGCGTCTGAGCATCATAAGTCAGGGTCACCTTGCGGGCCGGGTTGGCACCCAATGCCAATGGTAAAACCATCAAAAGCAGTAATGTGTATAGTGATTTTTTCATAGGTGTATGTCTAAATTTGTTAATATCCAGGTTCAATTGCTGCCCTGCGTGCGGCTGCTTGCCGGCTGCTTCCAGTCGTGCGACTGCTTGCAGGTTGCTTCCAGTCGTGTGACTGCCCTGCGTGCGGCTGCGCTGCCAACTGCTTTCTGCCTTCATGAGGCTGCGATACTACATGCTGGTCGCTGCCGGCGCTATCTGTTGTTGGCTGCTGCTTGCCGTCAAATACCATGCCGCTGTTCTATCAATGGCCGGCGGCCAGGGCCTCGGCAAATTTTTTAATATTCCTGTGAGAAACATGATCCTGATCACCTTTCTTGCCTGTGATCTTGGCAAGGATAATGCGTTCCATAAAATTCATCTTTTTCCACTGCAATGCCCCGCCCAGGAATGACACCTGGCGGGCCGGACTGCGCAGCTGTTCGGGAAAAGCAGCTTCCATATCCCGCTGCTGATCTTCGGACTTGATTGCTATACCGCACACGAACAGGTGCAGTGGCTTTCCGGTCAGGGCAGAGCCGCAGTTGTCACAAAACTTCTGCATGGGTTTATGTGGTTTGCCCGCATAAACAGGCACTCCAACCACATAACGGTCTGCCGTTTCAAATATCAAGGTGTTCTCCTGCTTTTCATCACCAGTATCTGCAGCGGTGCACTGATTGCAGTCAGAAACGGGCCATTGCTTGCAATCTGCAACATCTATGAACGTCACCTGGTCATGAGCAGATATCAATTCTCCGATCTCTTGTGCTATCAACCTGGTTGTGCCATATTTTGAAGTGTAAAAAATCGCAGTTTTCATTGTATAACATATTTTCATTTCAAAGGTAATCAATACTATTAAATATAAAAGTGGCTATCTTTATCCATTAAAAAAACTGTTTTTAGCTATGCGTAAAGCAAGTACTTTAAATAAAATCCTTCTGATATGCTGCCTGGCAGTTTTGAACAATTGTTCACGCGGTACGCAGGATGCCCCTGCCAATCTAAGGCCATACAACAACGACAACCTGCATTACAACATTCAGCCGGCTGGCGGATCGTATGGATTCCTTTTTTATTCATCTGCAGACTGGAGCGCAATCATTACCTGCCAGATGGGGGATGTAGAAATTCCCGAAAGGCCTGTGGTTAATCCTTCATCGGGCCGAGGCTCATCATCCCTGCAATCTTTGAATTTCACCATCCCTGAAAATAATACGGAATTCTCCAAAACTTATAGCCTGACTATCCTGTCTGCAAACAAAACGCTAGAGGTGGTCATCCGGCAAAGATCAGCCCTGGGGTCGTTGAATGTTAATCCCACAGAGGTCACACTGCCTTCGCTGGGAGGCAATGGGATGATCAATGTGGAATCCAATACAGACTGGAGAGCCCTGGTGGTGGATGACTGGTATACGGTATCGCCAAATACAGGCCCTGGTAATGAAAGTGTCAATCTGGTAGTGGACGCCGGACAGAACAGTACGGTTTACAGGACTTCTTCCTTTCAGATCATTTCAGATACAATCACCCGCATTGTCAATGTATCGCAACACGCTTTCAATGTGACACCACCAGCCACGACAACACTCTCATTTGACGGCACTCATGTACTCAGTTTCTCCGTCTTGAGCAGCCTTCCCTGGGAAGTGTCGGCCGATGAAGGCACCTGGTTTTCTGTTCTGGCCACAGAGGGTGAAGCGTCTGACTCGGCATATGAGAACCAAATCACCATACAAGCCAATCCCGGAGGTACCCGGACGGCAAAGATTACGGTAACAAATTCTCAGGATGAAAAGCAGTCATTCACCATTACCCAGAGAGGAGATGTAAGCGCTTTGCTCAACACCAACTGGTCCGGGACGGCTACCGTCACTGCCCTGGGAATTTCCAGGACCGGGTCCATGACAATGACCATTGTGGACGAGGACAATGTGATCGTAAGAGGATATCCCGGAACGATATCTTACTTGAGTAAAGAGTCCATCCGTTTTAGGGTCAATATCAGTGAATTGACCTATGAAGGTTTCACCGGGACTAACATCACCGCAAATTTCACCGGCACAATTTCTGCTAACCAGTCCAGTATCTCCGGTACTTTGTCCGGAAGCGGCCGGGTAATTGGAATGAACATCCCTGTAAGCGGCAGCTGGCAGGTGGCGCTGCAATAGACTGCCGCGCACTCTTCATTCATCTTGCTGACTATCTGCAATATAACAAAATAGCTCCCTGGAGGAGCTATTTTGTTAACTATTTGTTATACAGGGCAATGCATCAAGAGTGCGCGGCACTCAATGCTCCCGGGCCTCCTGAAAGAAGCGGTTCTGCAGCTCCCGGGTGGTAGTATCGGCTTTAATCATGGCAATGACCTGCTGCAATTGCGCGACGGAGGAGTCCAGGCTCAGGCGGCCGATCTCAGGATCGGAGCCGGTGGCGTCCCCGGCGTAATGGTTGGGATAGCGGGCATACCACCAGATCCCGGTATACGCACCGGGCAACGGCAGGCGTGCCTGGTCCCGGCCCGATTCAAGGGCGACCCGGTCCATGTGTACCAGGTCGGGCCGGACGATGCGCATGACGGCCGTCTCCACTTCATCGGCATGTCCCCCCGTAGTGCTTTTGCGGAGCCCGGCAATCTTACGTTCGGTTTCCCTATCCCCGGCGGGCGTGAAAAGATAGACAGCGTAATCCCGCTCCCCTTCCAGCTGCGTCTGGCAGAAATACTCCAGGAAACTGGTGTTGCCGCCGTGGCCGTTCACCAGGATGATCTTGTCAAATCCGTTGCGGGCAATCTCACGGCACGTCTCGTCCAGCAGGTCGTAAAGCATGCGGCTGCTATACGAAATTGTCCCGGGCTGGTGCCGGGCCTCGAAAATCTGACCGGCAAAATAAAACGGAAAAACCACTGTATATTCGCTACTAGCAGCGGTCAGAGCAATGTGGCGCGCGGTATAGACATCGGTGCCCATAGGCAGATGTTGCGCATGCTTTTCAATCACCCCCATGGGGATAATGCAAACGCCCTTCGCCAGTTCGGTGGCCTTCTTAAAATCTGCCGAGGTGAGTTCTTCCCATGCCACTGCCAGGTCCCGGGCCTGTGGCTGTGCCTGCGCCTGGGGGTGTGGCTGTGCCTGCGGGTGCGGCTGTGCCTGCGGCAGGGGGTGCGGCTGCCCTGCCTTAAAGTCTTGCGCCTGCGCCTGCATATTGGGCGCGCTAAGTAGCTGGTTCAGAGCCTGCGGCTTGGGGTGCGGCTGTGCCTGCGGCAGGGGATGCGGCTGCCCTGCCTTAAGGTCTTGCGCCTGCGCCTGCATATTGGGCGCGCTAAGTAGCTGGTTCAGAGCCTGCGGCTTGGGGTGCGGCTGTGCCTGCGGCAGGGGATGCGGCTGCCCTGCCTTAAGGTCTTGCGCCTGCGCCTGCATATTGGGCGCGCTAAGTAGCTGGTTCAGAGCCTGCGGCTTGGGGTGTACCTGCGCCTGCATATTGGAGAGAGAAATCAGCAGCAAGGGCAGTAATAGTGATGTAAGGATTTGATTTTTCATAGCTATTCTTTCGTTTGATTATCTGCGGTTGATTTTCAAAGGTACAAAAATGATTAAGTGCGTCGCAAAGATTGTTCTTTCGCTTGAATTCCAAATGGTTATAGAATTCATACCCCAGGGGTATGAATCACGTAAGAGGCTGATAATCTGACAATAGAACAATGTTTGCGTCGCACTGTAGGGTGCTGGGCTCAGTTGATAGGATTATCATTGTAATATATCTCATTTAGCTCCCCCTTAAATTATAGATATTTTGAATCAATGAGTCCCACAATTAATACTCAAAAACTATTAGATTATGAGAACTCTATTAAACTTTCGTGCTTTTAGCCGTATGTTAATGGCTTCGGCAATGCTACTCCTGTTATCCGGGTGTGAAGATGGTGCTGATTTTAATTGGGAGGATAACTATAAAAGGGTTTTAGTGACAGTGAATTTAACACTGACAAACGGGTACTCTAAGGATGCTTATCTTGTTTTACAAAATTTAAATGAAACACATAGTCCATCAACACTGGTAAAACCAAATGCCTCCAGGATCGTGAAGTATCAAGAACACGTGATTAACGACCCAAAATTTGAATCAGCGTTTGAAATGAATGTCCGGGGAGAGGCAGACAAAGGAGGTATTTTTCATACTCTGTACGTCGATTTCAAAAAGTATAATGTTTCTTACGATGACGTAGGGAAGAGAGTTGGGGTACTCACGGTGAATGTGAATGCCGTCTTTACCGGAACTTCGTGGACAGTGACAATAACGCCGGTGGGATGATTGAGTGCCGCGCACTTTTCATTCATTCTACTAGCTTTCAGCAAGTTAACGAAATAGCTCCCCGGAGGAGCTATTTCGTTAACTATCTGCTATACAGACCAATACATCAAGCGTGCGCGGCACTCCTGCGGCCGGGCGGGGTGGCCGGGCGGGTGGCCGGGCGGGTGGCCGGGCGGGGTAGCCGGGCGCGCGGCGGGCGGGCATGCGGGAGCCGGGCGGGGTAGCCGGGCGCGCGGGGCGTCGGGCGGGGCGTCGGGCGGGAGCCCGGCGAGGCGCGTCCCCTTATTTCATCATGGCGGCGTCTTCCAGGAATTTGGCGAGGCCTTTGTCGGTCAGGGGGTGGTTAAGCAGGCCCAGGATGGGTTGCAGCGGGCAGGTGACCACGTGGGCACCGGCCTCCATGCAATCAATGATGTGGCGCGTGTGGCGGATCGATGCGGCCAGCACCTGAGTCTGGTACCCGTAGATGTCAAAAATGCGCACGATCTGCGCCACGAGCGCCACCCCGTCTTCACTCACATCGTCCAGGCGGCCCACAAAGGGCGAGACGTACCGCGCACCGGCCTTGGCGGCCAGAACGGCCTGCCCCGCATTGAAGACCAGCGTGCAATTGGTGGGGATTTTCCGGGCCGAGAAGGCTTTGATGGCCTTGATGCCCTCGGCCGTGCAGGGAACCTTCACCACAATATTCTTGTGAATGGCCGACAGTTCATGCGCCTCGGCAAGCATCCCCTCAAGGTCAGTGGAGAAAACCTCGGCACTCACATCGCCGTCCACCATTTCACAAATTTGCCGGTAATGCGCCATGATGGCTGCGTGGCCGCGGATGTTCTCACGCGCCATGAGCGAAGGGTTGGTGGTCACCCCGTCCAAAATCCCCAGGTCGCGCGCCTGGCTAATCTGCTCCAGGTTGGCTGTGTCGATGAAAAATTTCATAATATTGTTAATTTTGCCATTCAAAGATACACACAAAAAACGAGTGCCTCGGCAGTCAAAAAACATGATATATCAGATTCATATAAAAATTGACAACATCAAACCAAAGATCTGGAGAAGAGTGTTGGTCGGTCAGGACACTCAACTAGCTGATTTCCATTCTATCATTCAGAAAGCAATGGGATGGGGAAACTTCCACTTGCATCACTTCATCAGCAATGGGAAGCTGTATTCAGAAAGAATGAAAGACGATGGTTTCTGGAATGAAAAGCTTAACGTAGATTATTCGGGTATGACAATAGCCGTTTTGCTTCAAAACAAAGGTGATACCATCAAATATGAGTACGATTTTGGCGATTCCTGGATGCACACACTCACCCTCGAGGACATCCTGCCCGACGACCCATTGGTACAGCTCCCTTCCTGCATTGGGGCCCAAGGGTACTGCCCGTCTGAAAATTCCGGAGGCCCTTCCCAATATACGGCTCCCCCGGGTAAAAAGAGTCCAAAACTTAACCTGAAAATCATCAACTACATTCTATCCGGTGACCAGGAAGACGACAATGAAGCAGATCCCATTGTGGACGAAAGATCGTATAAAGACATCTTGTTCACCACCATGACCAAAAGAGAGATTTTGTTTACAGCGCAGGCCTTTGGTATGAAAATAAAGACGTCTCAAAAAAAAGAAGCATGCGCCTCGTTGCTTGAGCAAAAACTTCTGGACAACCCCGCGCTGCTGAAGAACGGCCTCTCGTACAGCGAATTAAAAACGCTACACTTCCTTTTCACCGGCCCCGGGGATCCTGAGCCCAACCGTCCCGGTGATTCTGAGCCGGATGCCACAGGCTCAGCACCTGCCGCAACCCCTGCACCTGCACCTGCACCTGTCGCAACCCCTGCACCTGCCGCAAGCCTCACCACTGCTGACAATCAGGCCTCGGCAAAACAAGAACTGCCTTTTTTGGATGATGGATTCCACGGGTTGTCCTTTTTTGACCTGGAGGGTCTCATGGTATATGGATTGGTAACCCCGACCCTGCCCACAGGAAGATGGCCTGCCCCTCTTTACGTGCCGTTGAACATGAAGGAACAACTGCTACCGGAACTCGAAATTTGCTTACAGGATGAAAAACTAAAAAAAGCAGACCATATTGAACACCTGATTATTGGTATAACAACCCTGTACGGAGCGCTCCCGGCACAGAAGATCAGGGCAATCATCAATGATCATTTGCCCGAGCCCCTGACCATTTACGAATTCTATCAATATTTAATCAGTCAGAGATGCCTGAGAAGATGCGAAGCGATCAATACCTCAAACGGTTTTACCATATATCATGAATCCATCCCGGATATCTATGACCTGCTGGCCCGGATAGACAAAAGAAAAAACCTGGAATACGCTCTCTTTGAAGAATCTGAGCTTATCAAAGCCACAAATCGCCTCTATTATTACGAAAACACCTTTTCCGAACGACTTTTGGATCATATGGTAAAGTACGACCTGTTAGATCCGGATTTTTTCATGCATGAAATCTGGTTCCACATCCAGACAGAAAATTCTGGCCATTCCCTGGTAGCCTATGTGTCGGAAAGGCTTAATTTCAAAAGCCTTGAGGAACTGCAGGAAACCATAAAATACCTTACCGACTACCTGAACAACATTCCCAGGTGGAAACTAAAAGGCAACATTCCCGCTTCTCTTTCAAAAAAATCGCGGCGTTCCCGTGGCCCTGCAACCCCTGCCGGTTTTCAAATTGTCACTGGTCAGCCGGGCCGAGACGACCCTTGTCCCTGCGGAAGTGGTAAAAAATTTAAAGAATGCTGCGGAAACAATTGATATGCGCGAGACCTCGCGCCACTACCCTACTCTTAACAACATTCCTGGCTTTGGCCATTGTTTCGTGTTCCAGGGAAGATCCCGAGGACATCTTAAGCGACAGGGCGGACCTGGTCTCGTTCGTTCTGTCGAAGGCCGAAAATCCCTCCCTGAGCGCTGACCTGCAGGGAATCCGCCACAGGAATTTGTTTTATATGACCGTGCCCGAGGGTGTTGACCTGACCAGCCTGAAACCCAGTCTGACGGTGTCGCCGGGCGCCGCAGTGAGGATCAACAACGTGCCGGTCACCAGCAGTGGAAGCAACCCTACGGCTAGCGACAGTAGCAGCGATCCCCTGGCAAGCAGTGTGAGCAACCCTTTACCAAGCAATAGCAGAAGCGATCCCCCGGCCACCAGGAGCATGCCTGCCGTGGATTTTTCGAAAGTGGTGACGGTAGAGGTGACGGCGGAAAACGGGAAAACCCTGCAGTACAAGCTGCTGGTGAAAAACGGCAGGCAGGAATTCGATAACCTCATCTACCAGTTCATGGCCAAATACGATATCCCGGGGATTTCCTTTGCCTTCTCAAAAAACGAAGAGATTGCCTACCGCAGCGGGCTGGGTTTTGCCATAACGGAAACCGAAGAAAGAACCACCTCGGGCCACCTTTTCAGGCTGGCAAGCATCTCCAAACAATTCACCACTTTATGCATTCTGAAACTGTACGAGGCAGGAAAACTGACCCTTGACGACAAAGTTTTCGGGACCGGAGGTATCCTGGAGCAGGAATATGGCAGCGTCACAGCTCGTGCTGCGACGGTCACTATCAGACATTTGCTGCAACACATGAGCGGCTGGGGAAACAACCCCGACCCCATGTTCTCCTCGGCCTTTACCGGCCAGTCGCTGGACCAAAGGATACGGTACCTGCTGGAATCCACCCAGGCCGAGCCGGGCACCGAGTTTATCTATAGCAATATGGGATTCGGGATTTTGGGAGAGGTGATTAAAAAAGTGTCCGGACAACCCTACGAAGAATACCTGAAAGCGGTCCTTTCAGAGGCGGGCATCACAGACGTCCATGTGGGAAAAGACCGCGTCGGCAGAAGGCCAAACGAAGTGGTTTACTACTCGCAGAACGGATACAACGGCTATGCGAATCCCATGGATGTGATTGCCGCAGCCGGAGGTATCATAGCCTCTACAGAACAGATGCTGCAACTATTGTTTCACATAGATGGACGCCCGATTGTGCCCGATATCATAAAAGCCCCTACTTTCATCCAGATGCTCACCCCTTCCACAATCTATCCCCGGTATGCCCTGGGCTGGAGAAGGGGACACAAATTCTTCCCCGACGCCGCGTACCACTCCGGAAACCTGGCCGGAACCGCTACCATGTGGGTGATGGGCAGTTCCCCAGGCACAAGTACCACCGCAGCAGCGGCCGGTTATGCAGCAGCGTCCGGCTATGCAGCAGCGGCCGGTTATGCAGCAGCGTCCGGCTATGCAGCAGTGGCCGGTTATGCAGCAGCGGCCGGCTATGCAGCAGCGTCCGGCTATGCAGCAGCGTCCGATTATGCAGCAGCGTCCGGCTATGCAGCAGCGGCAAGTCCTGCGGCAACTGCGGGTTCGGGGGTGAACTGCGTGGTGCTCTGCAACTCAAGATCTTATATGACCGACCCGGACGGCACCACGTTTGACGATGGCCTGTACATCCTGATGGGTGAACTCTATAACCTGGCGCTGTGAGTGCCAAAGAACTTTGGCGCACCGCCCTGGGGTGCCGCGCACACTTGATGCATCACGTTGATTTTTAGCATTATAACAAAATAGCTCCCTGGGGGAGCTATTTTGTTAACTATCTGTTATATAGGTAAATACATCATGTGTACGCGGCACTCCTATCACTGGCGCTTCAAAAAAAAACATGATTATCAATGATATGTACGACTAGTTATCATGTCTAACAAAAAGTATTAAATTTGTTAGCAAAAATGGGAACAACAAAAAGTGACAAA
>MWDM01000019.1 GCA_002070565.1 Bacteroidetes bacterium ADurb.Bin139 | reverse complement strand
TTATCTACCATCCCGTGCTCCAGACTGCCGTAGAACTTTCCTCAATGGGAATACGGGTAAATCCCCAATCCCTGCAACTTCAGCTTGAGCGGGCAAACGCCCTGGACCGGGCTTCCCTGAAGTTTCACAAATTGCTTTTAAACAACGTTTTACCGCAAACTATGGGAGGCGGTATTGGTCAGTCACGCTTGTGCATGCTGCTTCTAAAAAAATGCCATATTGGGGAAGTGCAATCGTCTGTATGGCCCCAATCCACACTGGACACCTGTGCAGAAGCGAATGTGTTCCTCTTTTGAAGTGCCGGGAATAGCGCCTTAAAAAGCTGTTATTCAATTTTTTGGTTAATTCATTTTTCTTCGTACGAATTTTCCCGGGACACTCTGGCAGGGTTTTTGAGTATTATAACTATCCGTCAAAAATTAAGGACATTGAATTATGAAAATAATTGGAACGGGGAGCGCATTGCCCTCATTATCTGTGACTAATGAAATGTTATCAATTTTCCTGGATACAAGTGACGAGTGGATCCGTACGCGTACGGGCATCCAGGAACGCAGAATCATATCTGACGAAAACCTGAAAGACCTGGCTGTTCAAGCAGCCCAAAAGGCACTGGATGAAGCCGGGATCAGCGGATCTGAGCTTGATTATATTATTTGTTCCAACGTTGTAAATTATTATGTTACTCCCTCGTTAAGCTGTCTGATTGCAGGGGGTATCCAGGCTGCCTGTCCCTGCGTGGACCTGAATGCCGCCTGCAGTGGTTTTATTTACGGCCTTGATATGGCCCAGGCATACATCATGACCGGAAAAGCAAAAAACATCCTGGTAATCTGCGCCGAAGAACCCACCCGCATGTGCAGCTGGAAAGACAGAAACACCTGTGTTCTGTTCGGGGATGGGGCCGCAGCCGTAGTTGTAACGCAGGGGGAAGGATTCAGGGCATCGTGGATAACTGCAGAACACCGTCCCGAGATCCTTTATTACCAAAGGCCGCTTGAAGATTGTCCCTTTGTCAAATACCAGCAGCGCGGCGTACCCATGTACATGAATGGCAAAGAAGTTTTTAAAATCGCTGTCGCCGCCTCGATCCAGGGGATTGAGCACATCCTGGGCCAGACAGGGCTCACCGCAGACCAGGTAGATTACTACATTTTGCACCAGGCCAATATGCGTATTATTGATACCATACGCAAACAATTGCACCTGCCTGCCGAAAAATTTCCCCACAACATTGAGCGCCTGGGCAACACTTCTTCGGCCACCATTCCAATTTTGCTGGACGAACTGAACAAGAGCGGAAAACTCAAATACGGAGATACTGTGTTATTGAGTGGCTTTGGGGCCGGCTTTACTGCAGGTACGTGTCTTTTAACATGGACTATGAATGAATGAATGAATGAATGAAACTATGAAAACAATTGCAAGCAGAATATGCGAACTTACCGGCATCACCTATCCTATTTTTCAGGGAGGCATGGCATGGATATCAGAGGCCAGGCTGGCTGCCGCCGTATCCAATGCAGGGGGATTGGGGATCATATCGGCTATGAATGCAGATGCCGCCTACCTCAAATCCCAGATAAAACTATGCCGGGAACTTACCGACAAACCCTTTGGCGTGAACATCCTGCTCTTAAGCCCTTATGTAGATGACGTGGCCCGGGTAGTTTTGGAGGAAAAAATCCCCGTTGTTACCACAGGGGCCGGAACCCCGGGAAAATATATTGAAGGCTGGCTCAAGGCCGGGGTCAGTGTGATCCCGGTGGTTGCCTCGGTGGCCCTTGCCAGAAGGCTGGAAAAAATGGGTGCCTCGGCCATTATTGCCGAAGGGGCGGAAGCCGGAGGCCATGTGGGTGAATTGAACACCATGGCCCTTGTTCCTCAGGTATGCGATGCCCTTTCCATTCCTGTGATTGCCGCCGGAGGCATTGCAGACGGACGCGGTATGGCTGCAGCCTTCATGCTGGGGGCCGAGGGGGTTCAGTGCGGAACACGTTTTCTGACCGCGAGCGAATGCCAGATTCACCCTGTTTACAAGCAAAAGATCATAAAGGCAACGGATTCGGACACCCTGGTTACGGGGAAAAGGCTGGGGCATCCGGTCAGGGCGCTCAAGACCCCCTTTACACGCAAATTTGCGCAATTGGAAAACGGCCCGGACTTCACCCAGGCAGATGCAGATAGTTTTGGGGCTGGAGCCTTGCGCAGGGCCGCACAGGAAGGAGATGCGGTTAATGGCTGTTACATGGCTGGACAGAGCGCCGGACTGGTCAAAAAAATCCAATCTGCCAGTGATATAATTCAAGAGATGATGCAACAGGCCACTTCCCTGTTAAAACTTTAACAAAGAACCTCCTATGAGAAGAACAGTTATTACAGGCATGGGCGTCATTTCCCCGGTGGGAAACGATATTCCTGCTTTCTGGGACAACCTGGTAAACGGGGTTTGCGGTATTGGTCCCATCCGGTCTTTTGACACCACCGACCTTTCTGTTAAGGTCGCGGCAGAAGTCAGGGACTTTGATCCGGTTGCCCGGGGAATAGATCCTGCCACAGCCCGCAAGACCGACCTCTTTACCCTGTATGCCATGGCAGCAGCCCACCAGGCTATGAAAGAGAGCACTCCGGATGTTGCCCCGGAACGTCTTGGCGTATACGTGGGATCGGGCATTGGCGGCATCCACACTTTTATCAATGAATGCAGGAAGCTCGAGGAACACGGACCAAACCGGGTATCCCCGCTCTTCATACCAAACATGATCGCCAACATCGCTGCAGGGAACATAGCCATAGCCTATAATGCACAAGGACCCTGCCTGCCGGTGGTCACGGCCTGTGCCACCTCTACCCATGCCATTGGCGAAGCCTGGCTGGCCATAGCCCACGGCTATGCCGATGTGATCATTGCCGGAGGAACCGAGGCGGCCATTACTCCCCTGGCCATTGGCGGATTCAACAACAGCCGTGCCCTGTCGCGCTCTGCCGACCCTAAAAGGGCTTCCATCCCCTTTGACCTGAAAAGGGATGGCTTTGTGATGGGGGAAGGGGCCGGAATTGTAATCCTGGAAACCTACGAAAGAGCCCTCGCCCGGGGTGCCACTATTTATGCCGAGGTTACCGGCTACGGCAACACCTGTGACGCATTCCACTATACAGCACCGCGCCCCGACGGATCGAGCGCGGCCAGGGCCATGAACCTGGCTTTGTCCACCTCGGGACAAACTCGCGATGATTTGCTGTACATCAATGCTCATGGTACAAGTACCCCCCTGAACGATCCTATAGAGACCATGGCTGTCAAACTGGCCCTGGGGGAAACACAAGCCCGCAAGGCCCTTATAAGTTCCACCAAGTCCATGACCGGACATATGCTGGGGGCTGCCGGAGCTGTAGAAATCATTGCTACCGCCCTAGCCCTGAAAGAGGGTCTTGTTCCTCCAACCATTGGATTGGAAAATCCTGATCCCCAATGCGATCTGGATTATGTTCCCGGTAAGGCACGTCAGGCAAAAATAACACTGGCCCTGTCAAATTCCCTGGGATTTGGCGGACATAACGCCTGTGTGGCTTTGCGAAAATTTAAAGACTAATGTTATGGTAAGAGAAGAAATCATGAAATTTCTACCCCACAGGGAGCCCATGCTGCTTGTGGACCAAATGTCAGTAGACGAAAACAACGTAGCCCACGCCCGTTACACCGTTACAGGTGAAGAGTTTTTCCTGAAAGGACATTTTCCGGATTATCCTGTTGTGCCCGGAGTGATCCTGTGCGAAATCATGGGACAATGCTGCAGTCTGCTGGTAAAGGAACATCTTGTGGGAAGGACCCCATTTTATGCAGGAATGGACAAGGTCCGTTTTAAAAGACAAGTCCGCCCCGGTGACACCATTGAAGTCAAAGGCCACATTACAAAACAAAAATCCATGGTGTTTTTTGTTCAGGCCGAGGCTCGTGTAGACGGGGAGCTATGTGCCCAGGGACTTTTATCCTTTGCCCTTATTCAGAGATCCGCCGACTGAAGCTCTTGTGCAGCTATCAGGCGGTAATGCGGCGTGTAAGAAACAACGTATTCAGGACTCTGTGGTGCCCCACGTATTCACCACGCTGCAACATGGCAGTTATGGAATCCCTGTCTGCCTGGTACGAGGGGTGCATGGTCAGGGGCATTTGCTGCTTTTCCATGATCTCCACAACCCGGGACCATTCCCGGGTCCATGACTCTGCAGAAACCGGGGGAGTGGCCTGTGCGCTGCGCACAAAGGCATCAAAAAAGTCACGGTAGCTGACCTTCCCCTCCCTGATCACACGCAGGTCAACCCTACCAAAACGATGCTCCCACCCTGTGGAATCAATGTATGGTCCTGTAAACGGCAGCGTATCCGGATCATAGCTGGCCAGCTCCTGCCTCAGGTAATGGCCGGCGGCCGCCGTGTCTGCCAATAAATGTCCCGGGCCATACTTGTCCTGGAAAAAACTCTTGTATACATCCCTGACCGTGCTTTTGGGATAACGCTCCGGCTGCCGTTCCAGGGCACGGGTGACCTTTTCTTCAAATTCCCTGTTTTCGGCCCTTTGGGCACAGGACAGCAAAGCTCCCAAACAAAGAATAACCAGCCATGTTCTCATGATGCAAAGGTAAATAAATTGACAAAACGGGAAGTTTTTCCCAACTTTGAAAAAGTTATTTACCTTTTCTCATGATTTGGATTAAACTGGGCATCCTGATCATCGGATTCATCTATGCGGGACTGATCCCCTTTACCGTCAGAAAGGTGGTGCGTCAGATAGATTTTGACCTGTCCCGGCAGACATTGAGTTTTTTAAGCAATAAAACACTCTATGATAAAAAAATTGTGACCGGTTATACCCGGTTGCTTTTTGCCACAGCAGTCCTTCATTACATTTTTTTCTGGCTCCTGTCAAAGTATTACAACCTGGGAGAACATGAAACGTACATGCAGTACCTGACCTACAGCTTTTTTTTCTTCACCCTTCTGGCTTTCGTACCCCATAACATCAAACCCTATAGTTTCAGACGCTTAAGCTCCACCCTGCAGCGTTTAGCGCATAATATGCTGGCCATTGTGGTATTCCTGAGCCTTCCTACCCTGATCATCCTGTTTCAGTCTGCCATCATAAAAACCATGCCGTTAGGAGGTATAATCGGTTTTGTCATCATTGGCCTGACCGTAATCATTACCGTGATTTCCATCATCCGTCAGGGGGTAAACGGTATAACCGAAATTTTCTTTATCAACGGTATCAGTTTCTGGACCGTTTTTGTCACCATCTATATTGTATTATTCGGGTAAAATTTATTGCCTTACGCAACGTACAAATTTCCTGGAATCCTGCGTTTTACCGGCCGTTGTGATATTGGGAATGGCCAATACACCTACAGTCGCTCCTCCAAAGGTAAATTCGGCGTGCGCCGCTGCCGTGGAACCATACTGCCAGATGCCAGTGTGGTATATTGGCCCGATGTGGCCACCACATAACCACTTGGGCAGGGGTCCCTGTTATTGGTGGTTACGTTCCAGTTAAACACATTTTTTACCACGTTGGTCCATCCAACCAACAGGGAAGCATTGGGATTCCCGTTTACTGTAAGCGTCAGTTCCAGGGTTGAGGTATTGGTGACGCCCGGGCCGGGTACAGACGGATGCATCCCTCCGTTGTTCCCCCATTTGAAAAACCATCCTGTAGCCGTAGGTAGCGTCGTGAGGAACGTTCCAAACTGAAGTGAGGGTACGAAGGGATTTTGTTTGAAACTGGCCCCGTCCAGAACCCTAACCTGCCAGCTTCCCTTTGAAACAAGCGGGGCAAAGGATAACGGGAATGACTCGTTGGTGGCCACCTGGAGCACGATCTCCCTGGCAGAAGTATTGTCATATTGTCCATAAATGCCTACAGGATTGATAATCTTGGGAA
The DNA here is from genome assembly GCA_002070565.1 of Bacteroidetes bacterium ADurb.Bin139. Classification (GTDB taxonomy): domain Bacteria; phylum Bacteroidota; class Bacteroidia; order Bacteroidales; family UBA932; genus DMER64. The sequence continues at coordinate 27,015 of MWDM01000019.1, read as the reverse complement.
TTTGCCTGACAGTGACAACAACCGGATCAAAACTACCATTGGGCCCGCTCACCTGTACGGTGAAGTTGGCCGTCCTGCTTCCAGTCAGGGGAGTAAATGCCGCATAGCTCGCCACTGGAATATCAAATGTCGTAGAGGTGGTGGTGCCAGATGTGCTTAGCACGTTTAGAAATCCGCCATCATTGATATTGGATACCGTCCAGGTGACTTCACTGCGTGCTTTCCCTTTCAGGACCAGGGTAACTTTATAATGTGTGTTGCGTTCCACGTCAAAATTGTCGGTAACGTTTTTGCCCAGGAAAAAGCGGTATGTGATGGTGCCCGCTTTGGGGTCAGATGGTGTGATATCGCTGTAATTTGCTGTAACTTCCAGGTAAGAACAGGTATAATTGGTGTGCAGGTTGGCCGCTGTGTGGCCGGCGGGGATTTTCATGGTCTGATCGTCTGTATAAACCCCGTTGGGCTGGCGGTTTTCATAGAGAAACAAAGCCGGATTGGATGTGGTATGTGACGACAGGTCCAAAGATACACCCGTGGGATCTTCCACCAGGTCACCCTCGGCTATAGAGGTGCCAGCTGCCGTGATCTTGTTTTCTCCCAGGCGCATGGTGGCCGGTACGTTTTTCAGGGCAATCCTGGTGGGTGTGATGGTTACATAATCATCCAGGGGCGTTACATTGTCGTTCCTGTCAAAAGCAACGGTAACCATGGCTACCAGCCGTTTCAGATATACATCAAACTGTTTGTCACTGGCAATATATACAGGACTCTCACTTCCCGCCTCGTCGGGCGAAAGCCACCCGAACATGTGATTCTGCGGAATCCCCCCGGCAGAAGCCTGGGTTGCTTTTGTCCCGTAATCTACTACCCGGTTAACCGGAAGATGCACCCGGAAAGCAACAGTGCCCACCTTTCCGGTATCAGACGGCACAGGCAGGGGTTCCTCCTTCCTGCAGAAAAGAAGTGCCAATGCTACCAGGACAGGCAGCAGCCGTGTGATATGGGGTTGTTTCATTGCAACATTGCTTTCAATTCTTCCGTTTCCCAACTACTTATCCGGATAGATATTTCCAATCCGGTAATCACCACTTCCAGTGGTATTGAAATGTCCTCCAAATGGGCAGGATCCAGTCCTGCCTGTTCCAGAAGCAGTCCCAGGTTGAACCGTTCCAGCTCCTGTCCGATGCTGTCAAAGAGCATAAGGAATACGCCGTACAGGTCATTCCCGCGAAAAATATTGAACCGGCTGACAAATAATCCCAGGGTGCCGTAATATGTTCCTGCGGGATAATAGGTCTGCAGAGGATCAATCACTCCTTTAACGGGCGAGTTTCCGTTTTTTGTATTCATTCCCTGCAAACCCCTTACAAAAACATTTAAATTCAGGTGAATACTGGCCATGTCAACTGTATCCTGTGACCTCTTGCAAGGGGACACCTCAATTTCCTTTTGACCCAGATACAAACTGTCGTTTCCTGTTATACGGCTACCGGCAAGGTATGCGGGACTTGTAAGCCGCAGGCTTTCCAGGTTTGCGGGAGCATCAAGAACCGTATTTTCAAAAGCATTGCCTGCCGCCACAAGACGATACCTGCCGGGAGCAAGGTTCAGTCCGGTGGTGTAGTATTTCCCGCTTTGTCCGTCAAAGTTCAGGATTTGCTGCTGAACGCTTTTATTGTCCTGACCATAGACCAGCAGGTGCACCTGTTCTATATGTCCGGAAATTTGGCGTTTGGAATTGCAAACTAATTTGAGACAAAAAGTTAAGCTGCATTATTAATCGTGAGTTTTTCATTATTTTGTACAATTAACTCTCCAGTTTAATCGGATGCTGTTTTTTAGGTCTTCCACGTTTCTTTTCTACCTTCTTCTTTGAGTGGTATACCGGGGCACAACCCTGTGGCACATCGAAGCCAAAAGCCTTGCAGATTTCCAACTGGGAGCCCACGAAAGGGGTGATGAACCTGGCCTTGCCCTTGTGTTCGATGCAGCGGATCGAGCGCATCTCGTCCAGCATCTCATGGGTGGAACTGAACTTGTCTTTCAGGTTGGTGGTCTTCCAGATGTGCCTGACGTAAGAGCTGATGATCAAAGCCGTGAAGAGCACCAAGAGCCGACCGGTCTTGCCTTCTTCCGACCAACAACGCGGCTTGTCAAAACCCATCTGTCCTTTCATCTGCTGGAAGTACTTCTCCTGCTCGTCACGCAGTCCGTACGCCTCAAGGGCTTCCATCGAGCCCATGTCAATCCCGAGGGTCATGTTGGCGAAGAATCCCGAGGCACGCTTGGCGGTGTCTACCTTTTTCTCGTTGATCGTGAAAGCGATAAGCGTTCTGTCAGAGGCCTTGTACTCGATGTTGAACCAGTTGTAGTTTTTCTTGATTGTCACATCATCATCCAGAGGCTCCCCTGCATCCTTGATGGCCTGAAGGGCCGCCCGCTGCGATGCTATCGCTATGTCGAGGGTTGTTAGTTCCTCCCCTCGACGCACCGCATCGAAGTAAAGGTTGAGCTTGAGGCGGTCTGCCTTGATGGTGGCACCACCTTTGCCGGTTACCTCATACGCCATGTCATATTGCTTGTGGTAGATCCTGGTTTCAGCGTCGATCCTCATCCCTTCAGGCCTGCCAGCGAAGGCACCCAGTTCAAGGATCTTTTCCATGACCAGGCTCTGGCGTACCTTGACGCACATGATCATCGGCTGCTTGCGCAGGATGTACCGCTCCAGGTTGGCGAGCGACTCGTATCCCCTGTCCGTGACCAGGATCACTTTCGGGAACCCCGCGTGGTTCAGATCGGTGAGTATCGTCTCCACGCTCCTGGAGTCGGGGATGTTACCGGGGAATGTCCTGTAATAGATTGGCATGTGGCTGTCCAGGGAGTAGACGACCACCTCGAGGGTCTGTTCCAGCGGCAGCCCATCCTTGTTCCTGCCCCACTTGATATCAGCCAGTGTATCTCCATAGGCCGAGCGGCTCGTGGAGTCCACGGCACAAAGCTCGCCCTTTTCCAGCCTGCCAGCCCTCAAGCGGAACAACTCCAGTCGCTCTGATTCAGTGATGGATTGAGTCAGACGGGTGATCATGGTTGGGGTCAGTTCCTCCCGGGAAGGGGTCCTGGCTATCCGTTGCCAACGTGCAAGCCGGTTGTAGGTATAACCGGTCAGGTAGGGGAAGAAAGCCAGTGTCAGGATGTCGTTCACCATCTCGGTGTTACCCTCGAAAACGCTCAACAGATCCTGGCGGATGCCCGTCTTATGGGCTACCTGCTCCAAAAGCCACACATCGCCGTAAAAGCGATTGAGATCATCTCCATCATACGAGGGTCGACCCTGGCTGCGCTTACCGGACAACTTGTCGGCCAGGCTCATATCCCAGTCTTCAGGAAATATCAGTTTTGAACGTTCCTCAAGGCATGCATAGATGTAACGCGGACCTGGAAGGAACTTCAGGTTCTTGTCAACCGTGCCCCAATGAAGTATTGAATACTTCCTCTTGCCATCGGCTGTCAATGTGTATGGATGCGTGGATGCGTACATGTAGCCCCCGTTCATGTGGATTGATATCCTGTAGATGCTATCTTCTCTTGTTGGTCTTGCCATGATGCTGTCTTATTAGTTATACAAATGTATAACTAATATTCCACGAAAACAAAGCTTTTTATATATTTATTTTGTTAATTATCTGTCTCTTGAAGCAAGCTTGACTAATTAGTTGTACAATTAATTGAAAAACTCACGAAAGTTAATAATTTTTCTTACTTTTGGGTACAAGACATGGACAGGAAACAAATCTTCACGATTCCGAATGCTTTGAGCTTTTACAGGATCCTGGCTTTTCCCATAATCCTCTGGTTTGTTGTGGCAGGCAAGGAGCGGCTGTTTGCCATTTTTTTAATAATAAACCTGGTGACCGATTTTCTGGATGGTATAATCGCGCGGGTATTCAAACAGGAAACAGAGCTGGGAGCCCGGCTCGATTCTTTTGGGGACAACCTGACCTATGTGCTGGCTTTTACGGGTCTTCTGGTATTCAAGTGGGAAAATTTTCAGCCTCACCTGACCAGTTTTGTGATATTTATGGCTTTTCTTGTAGGATCGGTAGTCATGTCCCTGGTAAAATTCAAGACTACGCCCAGTTTCCATTTATATTCCACCAAGATCAGCGGCTACATCCAGGCAGCCTTTTTCATTTGCCTTTTTACCGTGGGATTCACTCCGGCTTTTTATTACTTCATGATTTGCTGGGCAATTTTGGCCGCCACAGAGCACATGATCATCCAGCTGATCATCCCCCGCATGCGTTCCAATGTGAAAGGTTTGTACTGGATATTGAAAGAAAAAAGGAAAACATGATTTCTTATTCTGCGTTTGAATATGTTTACCTGTGGTTCCCAATTATCGGGCTAATCGTGGGTTTTCTGGGCTCTTTCACCGGCGGAGGGGGCGGGTTCATTTATATCCCCTTGCTCACCATTCTGTTTGGGTTACCGGCCCAGGTTGCCATATCCAGCTCTCTGGCGGCCACTTTGCCCATCTGTGTTGTGGGAGCTTATGGTCATTATAAAAAAAAGAACCTGGACCTGCGCATTGGTTTAATTTTTGCCGGGGCCGGGATCATCGGGGCCCTGCTGGGGGCGCGCGTTACCAGCTTCATGACGGCCCGTCTTCTGCGCATTTCGTTTGGAATCTACTCCATCCTGATTGCCATTGTCATGTACCTGGGACAGAGAAAGGACAAGAAGGCCCTTGCCAATGGAGAAGAACCCAACATATTGTCAAAAACCGGAAAATTTTCAAGAAGCACCCTGTTTGGATTTCTCTCCGGTGTGATTACAGCTACTTTCGGAACCAGCGGAACTGCCCCCATCCTGGCAGGACTGATGGGTATCCGCATGCCCCTGAAGCTTGTGCTGGGAACATCACTATTGGTTGTCTTTTTCAATACCTGCTCGGCGCTGGGCGCTCATTTCCTCGTTGGTGAAATTGATCTGACCATCGTGGCTTTCCTGGTCCCGGGCTCTGTTATCGGAGCTTTTCTGGGACCGCGCCTGCTAGCCAATATTAAGATTGACAAGGCAGAAGGTCAGATCCGCCAGTGGTATGCCCTGGGCATGGTTGTCTCTGGTGTTTTAATGATTGTGCTTTAATTATTTGGCCATGATCCGTACCATATACATAATAATACTTGCCTACTTTCTGGTCGGGGGTATAGCCTTTTATTTGATCAGCAAAAAGAAAACAAAAGAAGAAGCGCGGCAGAACCGTATCAAGTACATTACCTATTTCATTATAATCAACGGCCTTTTTCTGAGCATTGTCATCAATCCCCTCTTTTTCAGGATTCTTGCCGGAATCATAGTCGCTGCGGGAGCCTATGAACTATACCATTTATTTTCAAAATCGGGTTTTCAGAAGAAAGGATTTTTCCTGATATCAGTATGTTCATATGGTATACTGTCTTATGGATTTATTGCTTTCAGCCAGATGGCAAAAGACTGGATTCTTTTTACATTTGTCATTCTGTCTGTCTTCGATAGCTTTAGCCAGATTGCAGGCCAGCTACTGGGAAAACGGAAAATTGCCACCAAAACGAGTCCGAACAAAACATTGGAAGGAGTGGCCGGAGGTACACTCATGTGTCTGCTAACGGCTGTTTTAATCAGAGACCTTATAGGATTTGGTCTGATCACAGTCGTCCTGCTGGCTGCCGAAGTGGTCATCTGGGCGTTCCTGGGGGACCTGGCCGCTTCATTTTACAAACGCCATTACAACGTTAAAGATTATTCCCGTTTTATTCCGGGACACGGGGGTGTTCTGGACCGTTTTGACAGCATGATCGGTGCCGGTGCCTGGATGGCCCTTATGGGAAGCTTAATAACCTTTACATCATGATCAATCAGATAATTTTAACAGCTATCATTCTTGTCGCCATTGTCCTGGTCCTGGCTTTTACCGAACTTTCTTACAGACGCCTTGATTTACCAAGCGAGATTACCCGGAAGTTCACTCATTTTACCTCTACCCTCTCTACCATTCTCTTTCCATTTATCTTTACCAGCCACTGGCCTGTTCTGGTGCTGGCACTTTTCTTTTTCATGCTCTTGTTTCTGAGCCGGCACGGGACCCGGCTGGATTCAATCCATAAAATTAACCGAAAATCGGTTGGCAGCTTCATACTACCCGCTGCCCTATACATCACATTTCTGATTTCATACCTGCTGCGGGAAAAATTCTTTTATATTTTACCCATTCTCATTCTTGGCATATGCGATCCCATGGCCAGCATACTGGGTATGAACCTGAAAAGAAAAAACAGGCAAATACGCGTTTTTGGGCATACCCTGCAAAAAACCGTATTGGGGACCTTATCTTTCCTGGTCTGCAGCTTCCTGATATCTGTCATCGCTCTGTATCTTTATATGGGTGTTTTCAATTTGAAAACATTCTGGCTTGCCCTTGTTGTAAGTGTTGTTGCCACCGGAACAGAAATGTTTGCCAAAAAAGGCTGGGACAACCTGTTCATCCCTTTAAGTGTGCAGCTGGTACTGATACTCTTTTTATCCTGATGCTTTTTCATAACTTTGATCCATGAAAACAACACCGCGGGCCCCGGCAGTCGCAGGCAGGTTTTACGCTGCCACTCCGGAAAAATTAAAGGAGGAGGTGAAACAGTTGTTCACACAGGCCAGAGAAAAGGAGTGTAACAACGTCAGGGCAATCATCAGCCCCCATGCAGGATATGTTTTTTCCGGAGGGGTTGCAGCCTCGGCTTTTAACCAGATAGATGCCCGTAAAAAATACAAAAGGATCTTTGTGATAGGTTCTTCCCATCATGTAAGCCTGCGGGGTGCGGCGGTTTATACCAGCGGAGATTTTCTCACGCCACTGGGTGTTGTAGCGGTAGACACAGCGTTCTGCGGGCAACTGGCTGCAGATTATCCTGATATTTTCGTGGCCGATAGCCAGGCTCACAGGGCCGAACACAGCATTGAAGTTCAATTGCCTTTTCTGCAACACCTTCTTGGAAACGATTTTGTAATTATTCCCGTGATCATAGGGACTTCAAGACCAGCGGTGTGCAAAAGGATTGCAGAAATCCTTGCCCCGTATTTGGGGGAAGAGAATCTTTTTGTGATAAGTACCGATTTTTCTCATTACCCGCCATACAACCAGGCGGTTGAAACAGACGCCCGTACAAAAGATGCCATCCTGACCAACAACCCCGATGAACTGCTCAGTGTTATCCGGGACAACGAAAGCAGTGGCATTCCCCATCTGGCCACCTGTCTGTGCGGATGGACGTCTGTTCTGACCCTGTTGTACATGACTGCCGGAAACAAAGAGTTGCAATACGTTGCCATAGACTATAAAAACTCCGGAGACGCTCCCGTGAACGGGGAAAGGGACCAGGTCGTGGGTTATTGGGGCATTGCCGTCTGTGACAGCAAATTGAAATTCTCTGCAGCAGAAGAAAAAATGTTGCTGGACATTGCCCGCCAATCAATGGAACAGGCCGTCATCACAGGCGGGAAATCCCCTTTGAACCCGCACCCGGAGTATCCCGGTGCCCTGCAACAGCCTTGCGGTGCCTTTGTAACACTCCGCCAGCACAATCAGCTGCGCGGATGCATAGGGCGTATACAATCAGACGTTCCCCTATATATGCTTGTAAGCGAGATGGCCGTTGCCGCAGCCCTTTATGATGACCGTTTTGCTCCTGTGACAAAAAAAAACCTGGAAGAAATCACGATCGACATTACCGTATTGTCACCATTGGAAGAAATTCATGATGTGAACCGGATAGAAACGGGTAGGCATGGAATCCTGATAAAGGGCCGGGGTCGCTCCGGGGTGTTCCTGCCCCAGGTCGCGACAGAGACCGGGTGGAGCCGGGAAGAGTTTTTAGGACATTGCTCGCGGGACAAGGCCGGCCTTGGGTGGGACGGCTGGAAAACGGCCCGTATTTTCATTTTTACGGGGACAATCATAGCTCACCATACACCCGGCACAAAGGTCCCGCAATAATTACAGGCACCTTTTGTGACATGAAGCCTTACAGGGGTGTAATGATCCCGCTCCACCACCACCCTGCCACAGGCGTGACACCTTGTATTGCTGTCATTATCTGCGGGAACGTTTCCCAAATAAACGAACTCCAAACCGCTGTCAAGGGCTGTTTCCCTGGCACGGATAACCGATTCCATGGGGGTATGAGCCACGTCCTTTAACTTGTAAGAGGGAAAGAAGCGGCTTATATGGAGCGGGACCGTTTCAAAGCCGTTCCCTGCCAGCCACCGGCACATCAACCTGAACTGTACCGGATCATCTGTCACTCCGGGAATGACCAGGTGGGTGATCTCTATCCAAACCCCTGCACCCAATAATGCCAGCAACGTATCCAGCACGGGCTGCAGTCTGCCGCCGGTCAGGTGCCGGTAGGTTTTGTCATCAAAGCACTTGAGGTCAATATTGGCAGCATCCAGGTAGGGGATCAGGCCAGCCAGCGGTTCCGGATTAATATATCCGTTGGAAACAGCAACGGTCTTCAGTCCTTTTTCTCTTGCCAGCATAGCGATGTCCAACATGTATTCGTAAAACACGGTGGGTTCTGTATACGTAAAAGCTATGGAAGGGACGTGACAGCTTATGGCCATGTCTGTCACCTGCCGGGGCAGCATATCATAACTTTCGAAGGACAGGGGGGAAACCTGTGAAATAGACGAATTCTGGCAGTTCAGACAGTGGAAGTTGCATCCGGCCGTGGCAAGCGAAAGAATCCCGGTGCCTGGTAAAAAATGATACAACGGTTTCTTTTCTACAGGATCAACTGCTACCGAGCAGGGATTTCCATAGGCGACAGAATACAAGACCCCTTCCCTGTTGGTTCTTGTGCGGCAGACACCCGTATCCCCTTCCCGTATCTGGCATTGATGGGGACACAGGAGGCATTTAACGGTAGTGCCTGTAACTGTTGTCCAACGATTTGCGGTTACCTTGTAAAACATCTTATTGCATAAAATTACTATATAAATAAAAAGCTTCCCGTACTTGTGGTATCAGCCGCAGTTGAAAAAAAGGGCTGTCCCAGCACTTGTGCTCCCGTCCTAAGGTATACTCCATGGGAAAGACCCGCCCTTATGCCACGTATAAAAAGGTACACCACTCCGCCAAAGTCGCGTGATGCATCAAATCCCCTGATTTTACACTTCAGATGGCGCAATGCGGCCGTTGTGTAAATATTGTACTGCAGGTCATAGCGGCTCTCTTTAACCATTCTGTCAATGGCCCCGGCATTATAATCTTCCGGGGTGTGCCCCAGGTGGTTGGATTTCCAGTCCAAAATATAAAATTTGTTGTTATAACAGAAAAAAAGATCCATGAATCCCATCATCAGTCCTTTGTCCTGCAGTGTATAAAAGAAAGCCATTTCCTGTGCTTTTTCCCGGGAATGCACTTGTGAAAGCACCAGGTCTTCCCCAATCCTTACATGAAGTACATGGTTTATCATGGTTAATAAATGTTCCTTATCCTGCTCCTGGCAGCAATGCGGAAAAGCCTTCACTGCCCTGTCAACGGCTTCTGCCCAGCTGCCGGGATCATCAAAGATCAGCTGCTGAAACAGCTGGTGTATGAAAACACCTGTTTTGGCTCCCCGGGGCAGCCGGTCAAATATGAACGCATCATAGGCGGTCTGTGCTTCTGCACTACCAGGGGGACTTCCAGCGGGTAGATTCGTGCGCTTCTCTTGACGGTCATAAATATCCTGCCCTCCGGAAGCTGCCCCCTGCTGCCCTCGCGCAGAAGTTGTCACCTGCACAGGGACATAGGGCGTTTCGCTTACCAGTGAACTGAAACTGTGAACACCCCAGGCCCCCTTCATGGGTGGCACATCGCGGGGATTACGGCTGACCAGCTGTTTCACAGCACTATAATCCTGACCACCTGCCCAGGTTTTTGGGGCTTTGTCATCTGTTTGGCCGTCAGACTCTATTAAATCGGTAATATCTGCCGGAAGTGCGTCAAGGAAAGGTTTAAGTGAGGAGGCTTTGTTCCTTGTATACACAAAACATTTGTATACGGCCCGCGTGAGTGTCACATAGATTAATCGCCTGTTTTCCCGCTCAGCCTGATTTTTAGCCATTTCCACAAATTCTTCTGTCTTGTTGATGGCTACCACATACGCTTCCTGGGGAGGGGGAAGCTGAAAGTCCAGAAATTCATGCTCTGTCCAGTTCATGTTCAGGTAAGGAGCAAAAACGATCCCATAGGACAGACCCTTGGCTTTGTGAATGGTGGTTACCTGCACCGCGTTTTCATCACTTTCAATGCGTTGCTGATATTCATCTTCCACCGGGTTGTCTGCTGTTATCTCCCTGGAGAGCCAAGAAATAAGCTCATCTGCAGAAAGAGAGCTGCGGGTTTCTGTTTTATGCAACAACTCCATGATATGCAGGTAATTGGTAATAGCCCTCTGTCCCTGCAGGTTGCCTTCCAGGGTGCAATGGTATCGCACCCGGTATATTCTTAAAAAGGAAGACAAGGCATTGTATATTCCCCATTCGCCCCATATTTGATGTAGCTCGCGGAATCTTTCCAGCTCTGTTTCTTCATCCATCCTTATCACGCCCTGTGTGTCAAAACCAAAATACGGATTGAGCAGGGCCTTCGCCAGGCTCACCCTCCCGGGCTGGCGGATGGCCAGTAATACGTAATAGATCTGCAGGGCCTGCGGCGAAGACAATACCCGGGTATCGTCAAGGGTAACGGCCGGGACATTCCTGCGTGCCAGCTCATTTCTGATTTTTTTAGCCTGCTTGTTCATCCTGACTATAATCCCTATGTCAGATGGCCTGATCTGCCGCCAATTCCCTGCCCCGCAAGGTATAAGGTGCTCTTTGCAGGAAAGCAGCCCTACGATCTTATTGCACACCATATCCATTAGTGTTTCCTGGTTTTCATACTGAACAATACATAAGGGAGCCACCCTTTTGCCATGTGCTGTCATTTCAGGGCGATCTGTTCCCGCGTCTACAGGATAATACCGGATTTCAGGGTCCAGAAAAGCATTTTCCAGGGGAAAAAACCGGTTTAGTGCATGAATCAGCCGTGGAGTAGACCTGTAATTACTGTTCATGGTATAAACGCTTTCTACCTGTTCGCGGGCCCTCTTGTAGGTGCTCAGATCGGCTTTTCGCCAGCCGAAGATGGATTGTTTGGGATCGCCTATGTAAAAAACAACGTGATCATGGACCTGCTGTACTGCCGGGGCAGAAAAAATATCATGGAAAATCTCATATTGTGCTTTGTCCGTGTCCTGAAACTCATCTATGAAAACAGCGGCGTATTTTTCCCGCAGCAACCGGCAGACATTTTCCTTTTTCACCGCCTTCCACAGGCTGTTTATCAGATCATCAAAACCCACTACGTTTTTTCGTTCCTTAGCCTGGTTCATGCGCTCCAGAGCCACCTCCTGCAATTTGAGCAGCAACCGTTCAACCAGGCAAGTCCGCATGGAGATCAGTCCCTGCTGCTGTTCTATAAAGGATTCATACAATTGAGCGATCCGGGGAAAGCTGGAAACCAAGTAATTTGCCCCCCACTTTTTTTCAAATTTCCAGATAAAATCCGGGACTGTTGATGATTGTTCCACCAGATCACGGGCATATGTGCCTGACGGGGGCTCTCTTTTAATCAGGGGAAATTGCGATTCAACCATTTGATAAAACAAACGGTAGGCTTCCTTTGTTTTATCCAGGCATTGCCGGGCTTTTTCCAATACTGTATCTTCAAATGCCTCCTGACCGGGGGTGGTCCTGAGTGTCCTGCCCGATAGCACCTGATTTACAAATCCGGTCAATGTATCTTTTGTGAATGGGAACTTAACTTTTTTGTAGAATAACAATTCCAGGAGCTCAGGATCAAGGACCGATATTTCCTCCCTCCAGAACCGGTTGCAGATGTGCTTATTCAACAGGGTCTGGTCTGTAAGAACTTCCACATCAAAGGCCTGTTCTGTTTCGAAAGCAAATTCCTGCAGTGTCTGCTGGCAAAAACCATGTATGGTCATGATCTGTGTATCGTCCAGGTCCCTTACTGCTTTAGCCAGGCTTTCCGGGACCGTTTCCCTGTCCAACCCGCTGCTTAGCATTGCCCTGTCCACTATGGTTTTTATGTTTTGGTCAATATGGTCTCCCCTGTGACGCGTATAGTTGTATGCCTGTCTTACAAAAAAACGGATGCGCACTTCCAGCTCTGCCACAGCAGCATTAGTAAAGGTGACAATTAGTATTTGACTTATTGTGAGGCTTTTTTCAATAATCATCCTAAGTACAAGTACGGCAATCGAATATGTTTTACCGGTGCCTGCACTGGCTTCAATCAGGTTGCTGCCATTCAGGGGCACCCTGAGCACATTGAATGGCTTCATGTCTGCCATGGTACGAGAATTAATTCAGAGAATTCTTTGATGATCTGCTGCATGAAATCATGCCTGTCCGTATCAAATAACCCTTCTTTCCAGGCAAGGGCAACGTAAGGATCTGCCTCTGACTGGTAGGAGCCTTCTGCTTCTATTTTGATCTGACGCATCGCTTTTTTCATCCATGCATGGGGCCCCTCTTTGGATGAATACATACCTGCGGTTTTAAGGGTAAAAGGGAGCCGCTTTTCACAACCCAGCCGGAATAATTCCATCAGCCGGGAAAGCTGCCTGCCGGCCTGTTCTTTTCCCATAGCGTGTAACTGGTATTGTTTGCCCTGCAGGTCAAGTAAAACAGCGGGGCCGGAAAAACCGCCGGCACACAAAGCCAGGTGTCTTATCCTGGTTTTGACCTGGCCTTTGAGGTTGTCTCTTGAAGTTGAAAAATCACAGTAAACACCTGAATAGATGTTATTTACAGCTCCGGTAATCGTAAATCCCCCGGCAGCTGTTTCTACCGGCCAAATGACCCCCGTCTTGTTCCCTGTAAGTTCCAGCCAGGCCTGTTGCAGGGATTCTATCTCTTGCTGCGCTTCCTTGACTTTCAGTTCTTTGATACGGGCCAGGGGCATATTGCCCTCTTTCATGGCCTGGTCTGTCCAGGTTGCAATCAATTCCTCTTCTGCCACAGGATCTGCCTGCACCAGAAACCTTTTCAATTGCCACTGCTGTAAATGATCCAGGTCAAAGATCTCACATTCGGGAAGGGATTGCCGGGGTTCATCATACCTGATACCCAATATATTCTGGTAATACCACTTCAGAGGATGTGTAAAGAAAAGAGCCACACTTTCCAGTTGCACCGTTTCAGGGATTGTACTCCCGGCCATAGCGGGCTGCGGGGGCCCGGGGCTTTCAGGGTTTTCGGGTTCATTGGCCAAAAGATAGGTAAACAGGCGTTGATCCTGCCCGTCGTAGCGGGAACTGAAGCCGTGCAGGGGATGTACACGCAGGATCCCGCAACGGATTTTTTCACGACATCCTTCCGGGGCAAGCGATTCCAGTGTTTCTGTCAATTCGTCCAGAACAATGGATGGCGGCAGCAACCTGTTATCCTTTACATCCCTTCCAATGTAACTAATGTACAAATAGTCCCTGGCTGCGACCAGGCTTTCCAGGAAAACAAGCTTGTCGTTCTCTTTTTTACTCCTGTCACCCAGTCTGGGTTCTTCCCGGAGCAGGTCAAATCCCGGGGTAGTGTCTTTGCGGGGAAAAACATTCCCGTTCAAACCCAACAGGGCAATCACGCGTTTTGGAATCCCGCGCCCCGGTATGATGGGCATAAAAGTAACGCACCCGGACAGGTACATGCCTGTACGGGTGTCTGTGACCAGGCTATCGGCCACCAGATGGTGTATCAGTTCAAAGGACAGGGGAGTCTCTCCATAGCTGCGTTCCAGGTTTTCCATACGGCGGTAAAGGTTATCAAGCTCCATCTCGTCCTGGCCGGAATAGGCAACAGACTGTTCCAGCACCTCTTCCAGGAGAAAGGTCTTCCACTGGCCAAAGGTGTGCACTTCTTCTTTTTTCCGGGCGTAGGCGCTCAGATGGTCCAGAAAAGACTTCAGCCGCAACAGGTCATAGGCGCCGGATGTTTCAGCCTCGGGCCAGGGAAACACAGTATAGCTGCCCTGCGAAGAAGCAATGGGTTGCGTAGACAAGATGGCGAATCCCATCATGATCTTTTCAAAACCATATTGCCAGCTCACAAAACGGGTGTCGTCCTCCAGCCTGTTTTCCAGGCCAAACCGGATATTGAGCGCCTCTATGGCATCGCGCAAATACTGCAGGTTCGTAATTTCGTATTTCTGCGCGATCCGCTTTATTTCCAGTAGGCTTATCACTTCTTCAGCCGTAAAACCGTCCAGTGCATCAAAGCCCATCAGGGTAAGCAGGGTACCTGCTATTGATTCCTGCTGGTCCAAAGATTCCCCTCCAATAAAGAAAGGAATGTGATACGGGGCATTGCCAAATACCGCCTTTATATAAGGGGCATAGGTTTCCACATCGGGAAGCAGTACCAGCACATCATGGGGCTTAAGGCTCGCACCATCCTGCATAAGGCCTGCCAGGTAATTGTAAAATACCTCCACTTCACGTACCGGTGTATAACACACATTGATAACCAGCGTTCCATCCCCCAGGTCGCTTTCCTCTAACATCCCCGCCAGCGGAACCTGGTCTCTGCGCAGTGTGTTTTTGAATTTGCCCAAAAGCGTATCCCCGGAGTACTGTCCCCACAGGGGCACCACCTGGCATTCGCGTGGCAAAAGGGCTGCCATCTCGGCATATTTCATCCCCAAAGCAGCACTCAGGGGGTTGGAAAAGCGTTTGTTCACTAAAAATTGTTCCGAGGGGAAAACCAGGTAATAATCCACATCAATTATGCGGGCCAGCTTTTCAAAAACCTGGTTGTGGAAGGTGGTGAAAATGGAAAGTCCAAAGAGTGAGAGACGCGGCACCACCCTACGTACGGCAGGCCAGCATTGCCGGTCCTCCAGCTTTTCAAGCAACCAGGCCTGCATTTGATGTTTTGAACAGAACCGGGGGTTGTTGTTTCTCATGGAATTCCACAACCACCGCTGCCACACCCCGTGATCAGTGTCCCGGCATCCGGCGGGACTGCTTTCCCGGAGCCTTTCCGGCAGATTGACCGGGGCATGGGCGGTTTCTTCCCATGCAGACATCATGTCTGTACGGTAGACCTGATACTGGTCAAACAGATCGGCCACTTTCCCGGCAAGCTGCATGCGCCTGAGCTGGCTGTTTTGTTTATGGGGGCAATAGTAGGCGGCTATATCCGGAAAGCGCGCGGTGAAAGATTCTGAGCCCAGAAGCTCAAAGAGGGCAGCCCGCATGCCGGCCGTGTAACGCTTCTTCCCGCTAAGAGTGGCATAAATTTCTTCCAGCAGCTGATCCTGTTTCAGAAAACGGAAATTGGCAAATACACCGTTCCTTCTGGCCAGCTCTGTGGACAGCCAGCTTTCCATACCGGCAGTCTGGGTGATAAGTATATCGGGCAGGAATACACGCTCTGCGCTTTCAGGTAAACCTTCAGTACACGCTATGTTTTGCGCCAGTTTGGCGCAAAGGATTTCCAGTTGGTCAGATACATATATCACTGCAGCCATACTTATGCCTTTAAGCGGTTTCCCAGCCCCGAGACGCGGGAAATCCTTTTACTCACCGTCTCTTGGAGCACATCCTGCCGAGCCTGGACCAGCACCCGGGACCTGGCCCTGGTGACAGCCGTGTAAAGCAATTCCCGGGTAAGGATTCTCACTTCCTTGTTATCGGGCAACAAAACCAATACATTGTCAAATTCTGAGCCCTGGCTTTTGTTTATGGTCATGGCAAAAACCGTTTCCCATTGGGTCAGGTACCCGGGTAAAATGCGCAGTAATCTGCCATCAGGGCCGGGAAACCAGGCATAAAGCCTGCTGCCGGGATCATCCGGATCTCGCCTTATGATGCCCACATCGCCGTTAAACACCTTGAGTGCATAATTGTTGGCCGTAACCATGATCGGCTGGTTGTGGTAAAAACCCGCGACCGGGTTGATGGGCAGGCC
This sequence comes from Bacteroidetes bacterium ADurb.Bin139, assembly GCA_002070565.1. Lineage (GTDB taxonomy): Bacteria > Bacteroidota > Bacteroidia > Bacteroidales > UBA932 > DMER64. The sequence continues at coordinate 10,965 of MWDM01000019.1, read as the reverse complement.
CAAAGAGCGCAGGTAGCCGGCAATGCGCCGGTTTGTCTGATAAACACCCTGTTCTCCTTCCCTAATGGCACATAAAACGCGTATGCGGCCAATTTTTTCCAGGGCTTTTGCAATATCCGGTTCCTCGATATAATCCCGGTACATGAGGGCAAACTCATTGAAGAGCCGGTGGTCATATGTGGTGTCAATGGCCAGGGCCTTATCCGGATGATTCATGGTACGCACTATGCAATCCGGATCGCCTTCCATCACCGAGCGGCTGAAAAGCCCTATCCCTTTTTGGGGATCAAACCGCCAGCTTTTTTTCAACCGGATTACATGGCCGTCCAATACAGATCCGTTCCCTTCTGCTTTGCAAAGATCTCCAAAAACACTCCCCGCCTCTACAGAAGCAAGCTGGTCTTTATCCCCGAGCAGGATGAGTCTTTTCCCGGGGCTTATGGCAGACAGGAGCTTGGCCATCAGGGCCCCGTCAATCATCGAGGCTTCATCCACTATGGTAATGTCGTGAATCAGGGGGTTGTCCTGGTTATGCCTGAAAAATACGCTCCCGGCGACAGAGCCCAGAAGCCGGTGTATCGTAGATGCCAGAGGAAGCCCGGGGACTTTCTCCCTTAAAGGGGTCATAGATTCATTGATCCTGGCAGCGGCTTTGCCGGTGGGGGCCGCCAGGGCTACCTTCAAACCGGGGTCAATCGCATACAACACACCAAGCACCTCTCTTACCATGGTTGTCTTTCCTGTTCCGGGCCCTCCAGTCACGATGCAGAAATTGTCCAGCAGGGCAGGCTGGAAGGCATGGGTGTTTTCCCTGAAAAGTTCTTCAATAAGAAGGTGGAATGGCTTCAACTGCTGTATCCTTTGGTCCCGGAGTTTGTTCCCTTCGGTTATGAGCTGCCTGATTTTATTTTCTATGTGTGTTTCATAAAGAAAATACCTTTGGAAATAAAGATTGCCCTGGTATAAGATAAAGGGGGTCAGGGCAGAAGGATCGTGTGACAGATACGGACCCTCGTCTAATATTGCGTCGGGAATTTTTTCTTCCGGGTAGTCCTCGTCCAGACTTTTCAGATCCAGGCACAAATGACCCTCGTCCAGTCTTTTCAATAAAGCACCGGCCAAAATACCCAGACCAGGTTCAAGTTGGTCATAATAACTGGCAAAGATGTGGTAAACATCCATCAACCCTTACTCGCCTATGATCTTGACCAGGATTCGTTTTTTGCGTTTGCCGTCAAATTCGCCATAAAAGATCTGCTCCCATGTCCCAAAATCAAGCCGTCCGCCGGTCACGGCAATTATTACCTCCCTGCCCATGACCTGGCGTTTGAGGTGTGCATCGGCATTGTTTTCCACACCATTGTGGCGATACTGGGAATGAGGCATTTCGGGAGCCAGGCGTTCCAGCCACATTTCAAAATCGTGATGAAGACCCGATTCGTCGTCGTTTATGAAAACGCTTGAAGTGATGTGCATGGAATTGCACAGCAGCAGCCCTTCCTGAATCCCGCTTTCCTGCAGGCATTCAAGAACCCGCGATGTGATATTCACAAAAGCCCTGCGGGTGGGCGTCTCGACATAAAACTCGTTTCTGTATGTTTTCATTCTTTAGGTTATCTGTGTGCTAAAGATACAAAATTCCTGCTTCTTCAGGAGTTAAGATTGTTCCATGATTACTTTTTTTGTATATTTCGCCTGATGATGAATCCTGTACCAACCAACGGTTATTGTGTAGTAACCGGGGCTGCAAACGGTCTTGGAAAAGCATTTGCATTGGAACTGGCCGGCAGGAATCTGAACACCCTGCTGGTAGACCTTCCCGGCAAGGGACTTCCCGAACTATGTTCTCATATTCATCAGCAATTCAATGTGTTGTCACATTGTTTCGAGTGCGACCTGACCAAAAAAGACCAGGTCCTTGAACTGGGGACGAGGATCAACGGGCAGTTTCCGGTTTTTTTGCTTATCAATAATGCCGGCACCGGGGGAAGCATGAAGTTTGAAGAGGCCCCTGCCGATTACCTGGACAGGATCATACAACTTAACGTCATGGCTACCACGCTTCTTACCAGACAGCTGATACCTAACCTGCTGGCGCAAAAGAAGTCCTATATCCTGAATGTTTCAAGCATGGCCGCCTTTTCACCCATTGGATACAAAACTATTTATCCTGCTTCAAAAATATTTGTTCATTATTTTTCCAGGAGCCTGTACCAGGAATACAAGAAAACCAATCTTTTTGTTAGCGTAGTAAATCCGGGCCCTATGAAAACCAATCCTGAAGTTACCCGGAGAATAGAAAAGCAGGGCTTCTTCAGTCACTGGGGGGTAATGACCACGGCTAAAGTAGCCGCAATTTCTATCCGACAGCTTTTTAAACGGGATACCATGATCATGCTTAGTTTTACAAATGGACTGAACTGGCTTGTTCTCAAGCTTGTGCCCATATATATACGCCTTCCCTTATTGAGCCGTGCCATAAAAAAGGAATTAGTAGTTATCTGATCATCATGAAATCTGTTCTGGTCACCGGCGCTAACGGACTTCTGGGTACCAATGTTGTGTTGGAATTGCTCGGCAGGGGGTATGCCGTCAAAGGACTGGTCCGATCCCGCAGACGGTTCATTGATTATTCCCATCCTCAGCTGGAACTGGTCACCGGAGATGTCAGGGATGTTTCTTCGTTGCAGGCTGCAGTCAAAGGATGTGACTTTATAGTGCACACAGCGGCAGACACATCCCAAAAGCATTTGCGGATTTCGGATTACGATCCCGTTAACCTTGAAGGCACAAAAAACATCCTCAAACTGTGCCGGCAGGAGGGGATCAAACGCATGGTGTGTATAGGTACTGCCAATACATGTGGCTATGGATCAAGGGAAAATCCGGGTGATGAACAGTCTCCTCCCGCGCCTCCGTTTACCCGCTGCCTCTATGCGCTAAGTAAGATCAAAGCCGCAAAACTTATAGATGCTGCCGTATCGGAGGGTTTGGATATTGTAACCATCAGCCCCACATTCATGATTGGCCCGTATGATTACAAACCGTCCTCTGGCCGGATCATCAATATGGTGCTTAACAGGAAGGTGGTATTTTATCCCCCCGGAGGAAAAAATTTCGTCCACGCCACCGATGTGGCCCGGGGTGTTGTCAATGCCCTGGTAGAAGGCGAATCGGGAGAAAATTACCTTATGGCCAACGAAAATCTTTCGTACCGCGAGTTTTTCCAGATCATTTCCCGGCTTACCGGCAAACGCCCCCTGATGATCCCCCTTTCACGCCCGTTGCTTATGGCCGCTGGCCTTGTTGGTGACGGGCTGAGGCGCCTGGGAGTTGAAATCCCGCTTAGCAGTAACAATATGAAAATCCTGTGTGTCAATAATTTTTATAAAAACCAGAAAGCCCTGTCCCGGTTTAACATGTCCTTTCTCACCACAGAAGAGGCGGTGCGGGACGCGTTAAAGACCGGGCCTTTCCAAACCATATTAAAGTATTAATCACTTAACAAATCAAATTATGGAAAGTCTTTTTGAAAATCTGGAATCTTGTGATTTCACATCGGGCAATTATTTTGTTTTTTTACCGTTTCTTATCATGTGGATTGTTTTGTGCATGTACATTTCGGTAATACAGATCGTTGCCATTTGGTATGTATTCACCAAAGCCGGAAAACCGGGGTGGGCCTGTCTCATACCCGTTTATGATTATCTGGTAGGTTTGAAGATCATTGGAAAACCATGGTGGTGGGTAATCCTTCTGTTTATCCCGTTTGTAAATTTAATTTTTATAATATGGGGAATAAACCTGTTGTCTAAAAGTTTTGGTAAAGGGGTAGATTTCACCATTGGGTTGTTGCTGCTCCCGTTCATATTTTTTCCAATCCTTGGTTTTGGCAAATCGGAATATAAAGGGCCGGCCGGCAAGTAAAAAAAGTATGATCATGAAAATCAACTTTGAAACCATGTCTTTCGAGCACCGGGATGCTGTGATGGACATTTACAATTATTATATAAACAACAGTCTTGCAACCTATCCCGACGATGTGCTGCCTTATGAGTACTATGAGAAATTCCTGGATATGACAAAGTGCTACCCTGCCTATGTGATCAAGGAAAATGATAAGATTGTAGGTTTTTGCATGCTTCACGCTTATAATCCTTTCCCTACCTTCAAGCAATGTGCCGAAATTTCCTATTTCATTGACCATCGTCACACAGGAAAAGGAATAGGGACCATGGCCCTGAAAAGACTTGAGCAGGATGCCCTGCAGGTAGGCATTAAAACCATTCTGGCCAACATTTCATCAATTAACACCCGGAGCATTGATTTTCACAAGAAAAATGGATTTGTGGAATGTGGCCGGTTCCAGAAGATCATAACCAAAAAGGGAACACCCCTGGATATTGTCTGGATGCAGAAATCGCTTTCATAGTGTTGAATTCTAAGACTTTACTTTGAATTTTCCTTGAGCTCGTGGACAATTTGTTGATAAAGTCTTACGATTTATTTGTTTTGTTAAAAAACCCGACTTACCTTTGCCGGACATAATGAATATTTAAGCCGTTCCAGCAGTGATGCTGAACGGCTTTTTTGAGGTTCCACCTGTTATTGCCCCGGCAGCTCCCACTTGTCACGGATATTATTAAGGGCATCGGGATTTACCAGCAGATGGAGCGGGACCATGTTCCTGACACCTATTTCAGAGGTTGGCTTGCCCTCCAGCACATCGGCCGCCATTTGCCCGGCCAGGTAGCCAACCTGGGTATATTTTGCCCCGAGTCCGAATAACGTGTTGCCGTAAACGCTGTTTGTATTATTGATGATCAAAGGGATTTTAGCTTTCGCTGCCGCGTTGATCATCTGGTCTATGGCCGCTTCCACCACATTGTCACCTCCCACCCATAAGGCTTCAACACCACGGGCGGTCAGGGACATGGCCGCTTCAAGGATCTGCGTGGTATTCTCCACGCTCATTTCCAAAAGTTCAATACCCAGTTCGGCGCATTTTTTACGCGCCAGAAGGACACAGGCCTCGGAACAGGTTTCACTGGTGCACCAGACGGTTCCCACTTTTTTCAGATTGGGTTTTATCTGTTTCATCAGGACAAAAGTTTCTTCCACCGGCTGGAACGTAACTATCCCGTCTATGTATCCTCTTTGGGTCAGAGCCTCCAGGACACCATCTTCTGTGTCGTCAAGTGAGGGGCGCGTGGTCATTTTGAAAACCGCGATCTTCAATGCTTCTTTTTTCCCTTTTTCCCGGTTTTCCAGATCAAGCAGCAACAAAACCCCGGCAACCAGGAACAGGATGAACAAACCTTTACCTATACTTTTCATTATACGTAATTGTTACTCAGGTAAACTGCCACTCCCGGGTCAATGGCATCCTTGCGGCGCAGGTCGTCAAACAGGGCCAGCAGATCATTGACCTTGAGCCTTTTCTTATCCTCTCCCTTGAAATCGTAGGCTACACGTCCCTGGTGCATCATGATAAGGCGGTCCCCCATATGTACTGCCTGTTGCATGGAATGCGTCACCATCAGGGTGGTGAGGAAGTCCCTGGTGATGATCATTTGGGTGATTTCTGTCACCCTGGCAGCCGTCCTGGGATCCAGAGCTGCAGTATGTTCATCCAGCAGGAGCAGTTTGGGTTGTAAGGCCGAGGCCATTAAAAGCGTGAGAGCCTGTCGCTGACCTCCGGAAAGCTTGCCAATGGGGTTGTCCAGCCGTTCTTCCAGATCCATGTTCAGTGGCCTGACCATTTGCCTGTACTCCTCTTTTTTCCCGCGCGATATGCCCGGCCCCAGACCCCTTGGTTTTCCACGTCTGAGCGCCAGAGAAATGTTTTCGCTTATGGTCATATTGGGCGCTGTTCCACTCAGTGGGTTCTGGAAAACACGACCCATGTAACGTGCCCTTTTGTGCTCGGGCCAGCCAGTAATATCTGTACCATCAAGACTGATCGTTCCCTGGTCTACCGGAAAAGTCCCTGCTATGGCATTCAGCAGGGTCGATTTCCCCGATCCGTTGCTCCCCAGTACACAGACAAAGCTCCCTTGCTCCAGGGTCAGGGAAAACCCCTGCAGGGCCCTTACCTGATGAACCGTTCCGGGATTGAAGGTTTTTTGTATGTTGTTGACTTTAAGCATACTTCTTACTCCTCCAAAAACTTTTCCTGCGTTTCAGGAGTCCGGGCAGAATGAGCGCAATAAAGACGAACGCAGCGGTAATGATCTTAAGATCGTTGGGATTCATGCCAAGACGCAGGGCTATGGCCACCAGCAGCCGGAACAGAACAGATCCCAGAACCGCCCCAATAATCACATACCCCACGGTTGTTTGACCAACCACAACCTGGCCAATGATCACACTGGCCAGTCCCCATACCATCATGCCAATACCCATCTGGACATCGGCAAATCCCTGGAATTGCGCCATCAGAGAGCCCGACAGGGCAACAAACCCATTGGCAAAGGCAATCCCGAAAACGATCATCAACTTTGTGTTGACGCCCAGTGCCCTGATCATCTGATCATTATCCCCTGTGGCGCGCATAGCCGTTCCCAGGTTTGTTCTAAAAAACCAGCGTAATACAAGACCTGTCAGCAATACCAAAACAACCAGGGCTGCCAGGATGACCAGGTCCCTGGCATCCACACTCCAGCCCAGCAAAACAACCTTGCTTCCCTGCCCAAAGAGTTGTTGTGAAACCTTTTCCAGTCCGCTAAACAGGGTCACTGCCCCGGGCATGGGCAAATTGCTTCTCCCCATAACGTGAAGATTCACAGAGTAAAGTGCCGTCATAACCAATATTCCCGAAAGCAGCGGATTGATTCTGAAACGGGTATGGATGATCCCGGTAAGCGCACCGGCAGCCATTCCCCCAGCAAAAGAAACCAGGCAGGACAACAATGGATCACAGCCCCTGACTATGAGCAGGGCTGTCAGGGCTGCCCCGGTGGTAAAAGACCCTTCCACCGTAATATCGGGAAAGTCAAACACACGGAAGCTGATAAAGACACCCAATGCCAGGAAAGACAGTATCAGGCCAAAGATTATGGATGTAATCAGAATGGACATATCTATTTATCGGTCTTTGACAAACTTTTCTACCGGAACAACCCAGCACATCCCCTGCCGGAAGGCACTTTCTCCCAATCCCGAAAGGGGCCGGTCATCGCAGAGCAGATGCAGGATATCCGCAAGCCCGGCATCGTCCAGTAAATGGTTAATGGTATCATCCGGTGACAGATCATGCTTCTTCAACGGGATATAGGGAAATACCGCCGTATGGATATGCGCCAGCAACGTGTTGTCCTTCATGGGCCTTAGAAAATTCCTGCATGGTGTTCCGGTTTCCCCGGGCGCAACGGCAACTTCTGCAGCCCCGGGCGCAACGGCCGGTGCGGGAGCCTTGGATACGATCCCGGCAGATATAGTCTGCATCCTCAGGTGGGCGGGTTCGGTGGTAAAACGCACCGCATCCTTCACCCCGGGGTAAGAAAACAAGGCCCTTCCGTCAACCGGTGATACATTGAGCGAAGTACCAATCAGTCCGGCACTCTGGGCAATCATCACAAAAGCCCAGTTGCGGTAGCCGGTCAAACGGGAAATAAGGCGTGCCAGGGAGGAAAGCTCCAGAGTACTGGCTTCCTGCCCCGGCTCAAACACCACACGGTGCGAAAAAGGTCCCGAAAAATGAAGGCCGTACACCTCGGTAAACCGCGCAATAAGCTTTCTGTGGTTTATCATGTAGTCCGGTTTTTTAGACCCGTCGGCCGGCAGGTAAGCCGCCATTCCGTTCAGGAACAGGTATTCTCCAAACCGCCCGCTGCATTCCGGGAACGATTCCCCGATGGCTCCCAGCCCCAGCGCAAATTTACCCCGGGCCGGGGTAATGGTCCTTGTATCTTCCCGGGTATAGTTACCCGCAGCGATTCTTTCAGGCTCCCCGCTACAGATCACCGTTGTGGACGCTTGTTTGTCAAGCTCCTGCATCCGGAACACATACCCTTCTTCCCTGGTTATGATATCCTTTATTGCTTCCTTTGCCGGGCAGGCCTTATGATCCAGCTGGCTGAACATACCGCTCATGCCCACCATATCCAGTACCTGGGCTACATTTTCGGATGATTTGGTTATGGTAAAATAACCGTTCAGAGATTGCAGGTTCTTATGTTGCACCACCAGTGCCCTTATTCCTGCAGAACTCAGATAATTGATTCCCGACAGATCCAGGGCCACCTGGTATTTTCCCTCCCGCACCAACCGATCCATGTAATCTGTCAGATGGTCCACACTGGTGGCATCCAGCCGGCCGGAACAGTGAAGCAAAACACGGTCCTTTTCATCTTCTCTTAGGATATCCAATGTACTCATTGAAACAAATGTACAAAAATGGGAGGCAGTGGAATCAATTTGCTTTTTTTTATTAACTTTGCAACACAAAGCACTTTTTATTATGAAAAACGAGGTCAAAACACACGAAGATATTAAGGCTATCAGAAAACTGATGGAGGAATCAACGCGGTTTCTTTCACTGAGCGGTTTGTCCGGGGTAATAGCCGGAGTGGCTGCTCTTGCCGGTGCCCTTCTGGCCTGGTTGTTTATTGATGCACCGTGGTCCCTGGCAGGCGTTGCCGCCCTTGTACTTGTGGTCTCGGTTTCCTTTGCTTATTTTTTATCCCTTAAGAAAGCCAGGCGTGATAAAAGGGATTTTTGGACGGCTGTCTCCCGGAAAATGTTGTTGAACCTGTCTATCCCCCTGGCAACAGGAGGGGTGCTGGCCATTATTTTCCTGATAAAAGGAAACCTGGAACTTGTAGTGCCTGTATTCCTGATTTTTTACGGTCTGGCCCTGATCAATGCCTCTAAATTCACCCTGGGCGAGATCTTTTACCTGGGCCTGCTTGAAATCGTGACAGGATTGCTGGTTGCGGTCTTTCCGGGTCTGTGGCTTGCGGGTTGGACTTTAGGATTTGGTGTGCTGCACATCGTATATGGATTGGTTATGTACGGGAAATACGGAAAATGAAAGATCTCATCTCTAATCTGAACAAAATATTTGAAAGCCGGATCAGACTGGGGATCATGTCTGTTTTAATGGTAAATGAAACGTACGATTTCAACAGCCTTAAACAGACACTGGCCGTTACCGACGGAAATCTGGCCGGCCACCTGAAGGCCCTGGAAAAAGAAGGCATGATTGCCGTGGAAAAACAGTTTATCGGTCGTAAACCCAACACCAGCTACCGGGCAACGGAAAAAGGACGGGTGGCCTTCAAAGAGCACATCGCTGCATTGGAGAGCCTGATTCGTGACACTTAATTTTTTTGTCATTCTACTTTGATTTACAAAGAACTTTTATAATATAAAAATCATGAAAATTGAAATCACCAACCAGGGAAAATGGTACAATTCCCTCACCCTGAAAATTGTTCTGCTGGCCGTTTTGGGATTATTTTTACTCATCCCCTTACAAATGATTAAGGAAGTCATTGAAGACAGGCAAGCTAATGCGGAAAAAGTACAGACAAAGATTTCCAGTGAATGGGCTAATAAACAGTGCTTTATAGGGCCATTGCTCAACATTCCGGTCCGTACGGTCTCTCCCGGAGACCAAAGCAAAACCATCACGCAGATCTGGCACATTCTGCCGGCAGAAATGATCCTGGAAGGGGAGATTATTCCCGGGATCAGGTACCGGAGCATTTACCAGTCGGTAGTATACGATGCCAATCTAAAAATCAAAGGACATTTTTTGGTCCCCCCCGGATTGGCTTTACCGGGGACAGAAATACTTTGGAACCAGGCATATTATACAGTCGGTATTTCTGATAACAGAGGTTTGAAAGGAGACATCCTGATGCATGTCGGCACCTGGACACTCCGGGCAGAACCGGGTGTGAAAGACCAGGATATCTTTAAATCCGGAATTTCTTTTGCCGAGACGGAACTTGAGCAGCAGCTTGAGCCGGGAAGCACTGTGGCCTTTGACATGAACATAAGCCTGGCCGGGTCCAGCGGTTTGCAAATCACCCCTCTGGGCAAAAAGACCCGGGTCCGCCTGCAATCATCGTGGGACTCACCCGGATTTGAAGGGAGTTTCCTTCCCGTTTCCCGGGTTATAGATAAAAACGGTTTCACCGCAGACTGGGAGGTAACCCACTTGAACCGAAACTTTCCCCAGGACTGGATAGGCAACGCATTTCACCCGGAAGAAAGTTCCTTTGGGGTACAACTGGTGCAACCCGTGGATCATTACCAAAAATCCTGGAGAAGCGCCCGTTACGGCATACTCTTTATTGCCCTTACCTTCCTGGTGCTTCTGTTTGTCGAGATCAGGAGCAAAAAGCCCATCCCTGTCATACACTACGTATTGGTTTCACTGGCCCTGGTGCTCTTCTTCTCCCTGCTAACGGCCTTAAGTGAGCAACTGGGCTTCAACGCGGCTTACCTGACAGCCTCGGGCGCCACCATAGTATTAATAACTGCTTTCACCGCGCGTGTTATCAAAGATAAGAAAATACCATGGCTTGTCTTTGGACTGCTGGTGGTGCTATACGCATTTATATATGTATTGCTCACTCTGAACGACTATGCCTTTCTGGCAGGCAATATAGGCCTGTTCCTGATACTGGCAGTGGTCATGGGCGTGGTAGGCAAATGGAGTTTGACTTCGCCACCAAAAACACTGGAAGCATAACGCGCTGGTATTCTTGGTCTTGCGCTGTGTACAAAAAAAGGCACCTGTGCAATGCGCAAGTGCCTTTCAGTCCGTGGGCCCAGCTGGACTTGAACCAGCGACCCCCTGATTATGAGTCATATTTTTTTGTTTTTCCCCATTGTTCCTTGTGCTAAAAAATATTACCTGAATCCCTGTTTATCAGATATTTGCATATAATAAATGTTTTTCCTAGTTTTGTAGTGTTTTATATTTACGAGTTCACTCGGAGTTCACTCGGA
>MWDM01000018.1 GCA_002070565.1 Bacteroidetes bacterium ADurb.Bin139 | reverse complement strand
CTTTGCCTGCGTTGGTTATGACCTGATAAGCGGGGACCAGGTGGTCATGCGGGAAGGCAGCCTGCCCCTGGCCATCCGGGCAAGCATGTCCATCCCGGGCGCTTTCACCACCGTGGAACGGGATGGGCGCATACTGATTGACGGCGGGGTAATCAATAACTTCCCCGTAAATGTGGTACGGGATATGGGAGCCGAAATCATCATCGGAGTGGATGTGAGCATGATGACAGAACGGTTGGAAAGCCTGAGCAAGGGGGAAATCCGGGAAGACGATTACAACGACCTCATGTTCATAGTCAATCGCATGATGGAAAGGATGTCCCGGGATGCTTTCGAAAAAAACAAGAGCCTGACGGACCTCTACATTCACCCCGATACAGAGCCTTATACAACAGCCAGTTTCACCACAGCGGCCGTTGATTCCCTGCTTATCAGGGGAGAACGCGTTGCTCGCGAAAACTGGGATGCCATCCTGGCTTTCAAGGAACTCATTGGCATACATCCAGCAGATGATATAAAGATGCCTCCCAACCGGGAAGCGGGAACAGACTCTCCCGTGGTAGATAGTGTTGAACTGGGATACATCATCTTCAACGGCATCACTTCGCTGAACGAAAAAAACCTCCGCCGCATGCTCCGCTTCAAGGAATTCAGCACCATAGGAACGAATTCGCTCAGGGAAGCGGTGGACCGTTTCAAGGGCACCGGCAGTTTCTCATCCCTTAGCTACAACCTGGTTGAGCAGGATGGGCGCTACAACCTGACCTTCAATTGCCGCGAGCGTTCCCGGAGTGCTGTGAGCGTGGGGATACGGTTCGATACCCGGGAAATCGCCTCGGGTTATATCAATGCTGTCTTTTCTCCGGCTGAGCTCCGGGGGGGCTTGCTGGAGGCAACCGGGAGGCTTTCCACCAATCCGTTCATCAACGTGGGCATATTCTACCAGGATGCCTGGCTCGGAAAATTCGGATTGTCCTATACCTACCGCTACGGGAACATGGAACTTTACACCGGGCGGGATACCACATCGCACAATATCCGGTTCCACAAGAACCGGATCAACCTGGACCTGGCAAACTTTTATTACAGGAATTTCAACATATACCTGGGCGCGCGCTATGAAAACTTCCGTTCCCCGAACATGATCATGGCCAACGATGTGGGATTTCAGCGGCAAAGGGTGCGCGAGAACCTGATCAGTTACCGTGGCGGGGTACGTTACGACAGCTACGATAACGCCAATTATCCCACGTCGGGAGTGCGTTTTAAAGCCGAATATGCGATTTACACAGATGATTTCTCAAAATACCGTGACGGGACTCCTTTCTCGGCCATATCCGCTTCCCTTTATGTAGCCGTTCCGGTATCGGACAGGTGGACGCTTGTGCCTGCCTTATACGGCCGGTTCCTGTACGGGAAGGAATTTGCCTTTCCCATGCAGAACTTTGTGGGCGGAACCGTTGCCGGCCATTACCTGGACCACCAGTTGCCCTTTTACGGATTCAGGCCCACAGAAGTGGTTGACAACAAATTCATTGCAACCGCTTTTGAAGCACGTTACCGCATCTGGAACAATCATTTTTTATGGGTTAAGGGAAATGTGGCCCGAATAAGCCACTCCACATTGGAACTGATTGAATGGGACAAAGGCATGTATATGCTGGGTGCTGCAGCCGGGTACTCCTATGACAGTCCGCTGGGACCCATTGACGTGTTGGTAGAGTACGGATTGCACCCGGGCGCCAAGTTTGGCGTATACATTAATCTTGGAAAGTATTTTTGACAGGCCGCACCAGCACCTTGTCTATCCGGGCAAAATCCATGTCAACCACCTCTATGGATAATCCTTCCCATTTGAACGTCTCGCCTGTGACAGGAACGTGTTCCAGCTTGTCCAGTATCAATCCGCTCAAGGTATTGTAATCATACGTTGCGGCCAGATCTTCCATGTCGAAGTGCTCCAGGAAGGCATAAAAATCACATTGACCGTCAATAAGGTAAGAACCATCCCCGCGGGAAATAATGTCATGGTCTTCCCTGTTTTCGGGCAATTCTCCTATGAGGGCTTCCATTATGTCCGAGTGGGTGGCCATTCCCTGGATACTGCCAAATTCGTCGGTTACCAGCGCATATTTGCTGTAGCTGTGCTTCATTTGCTCCACGGCGGCGTAAACGCTCAGGTTCTCGGGAATGAAAAAAGGTTCCTGGATAACAGAACGCAAATCAAAGTCTTTTCTATCCATGGTGCCAAAGAGGTCTTTCAGGTACACAACGCCCATGAGCTGGTCAAGATCCTCGTCGGCTACGGGGTATATTCCGTGCAGGTTTTCATGCACGATGTCCCGGTTCACTTCAATAGGGTCGTTAATATCCAGCCATATCAAATCGCTGCGGTGTGTCATGACGGTTTCAATGGTGCGGTCTCCCAGGTTAAAGACGCGCTCAACCAGCTCCTGCTCCACTTCCCGTATTTCGCCATCCTCCTTTCCCTCTTCTATGAGTGCTTTGATCTCGTCTTCTGTGACCTTGGCTTCTTTGATATTGCCCATGCCCAGGAGCATGAGAAGTCCATGGGTGCTTTTGGTCAACAGCCATACGAAGGGGTAGGTGATCTTGCGCAGCACTTTCATAAGCCCGGACATGGCACGAGCCACTTTATCGGCAGCTATCATGCCTATGCGTTTGGGAACCAGCTCCCCTACAACCAGTGTGAGATATGTTACAACCGTAACTATCAGCACATTGGAAATCCAGTTCGCATGTGGCGCCAGGGGTTTCCAACGGGCCAGGATGGCCGCAAATTCAGTGGTCAGGGTGGCCCCGGAAAACAAGCCGGTCAGAATGGCAATCAGGGTGATCCCTATCTGGATGGTGGAAAGAAAGCGGTCATCTGCCTTTTGTCTGTACTTGCGTGACGACACAAAGGCCATCTCTGTCATGGACAGGACCCCGTTGAGCAGGATGAGCAGCAGGATAATCAATATGTCCATATCACTTTTTCCGAATCATTTTCCAGATAATGTACCCAAACACGATAACTCCCAGCCCAAGCAGTATCCACGAGATCTGCGAAGTGTACTGGTGCACTTTTTCCATAAGCTGGTCTTTGGAAACTACCCTGTGCAGGGAATATCCGATGATGGCCAGTATGCTGTTCCACAGGGTTGCCCCGATGGTTGTGTAAAGCAGGAAGGGTCCCATGGGCATTTTGGCCAGCCCGGCCGGTATGGATATCAATTGACGGATACCGGGAACCAGTCTGCCCACAAGGGTTGATATATTCCCGTACCTTACAAAGTAGTTTTCTGCTTTGATCATTTTCTGTTCATTCAGCAGGCAGGCATGCCCCAGCCGCGAATTTACAAATTTATAGACAATGGCACGGCCAATCCAGATGGACAGCCCGTAATTGATTAAAGCGCCCAGCAAAGCCCCGGCGGTGGCAGATAAAACCACCAGGTAAACATTCAGCTCCCCTGCGGCAGCCAGGTATGCAGCCGGAGGTACTACAATTTCTGAGGGAAAAGGTATGAAAGAACTCTCAATGGTCATAAGTAACATCACCGTCCAGTAATTCAGGTGTTCCAGTGCCCATTGTATGAACGAGAACGATTCCATCAGCTATTGTCCAGAATTTGTTCTATGCGTGGAGTGGCTTTAAGCCCGTGGCCTGTAAGGGTTACCACCACCCTGTCTTCTTTGTGCAGCCTTCCTTTGTAGTGTTCCACTGCCGCCACCGCCGCTGCAGAAGTGGGTTCAATATACACTCCCTGGCGGGCCGAGGCTTTTAGTGCATCCACAATCTGACGGTCTGTCACTGTAACGGTTTCCCCTCCGGTTTCATTGATGGCTTCAAGGATCTGGCGCATCCGGGGAGGCTGCCGGATGGCAATACCCTCGGCAAGGATCGGATCTTTGGGCAGTTGGGGAGTTAGCTGCCCTTCCCTGTGGTTTTTCAGCGGAGCACAATGTTCGCTCTGAACCGCCACCAGGCGCGGGTATCGGCTTATAACACCTGCTTTTTTCATTTCCTGCAGCCCAAGCCAGATGCCCAGCAATTGCGAACCGCTTCCCACCGGAACAATAATCACACCGGGAGCCTGCCAAAGGAACTGTTCCATGATTTCGTAAATCACGGTTTTGGTGCCATGCAGAAAATAGGGATTCCATGTGTGGGCTGCATAATAACAATTTTTGGCCGCTTCTTCGGCTGCCCGGGCACAATCGGCACGGTTTCCCGGAATCTTGTGCAACGTGGCTCCGTAGGTGCGTACCTGTACGGTCTTTGCCGAGGAATTTCCCCGGGGCATGAAAATGTGTGCTTCAATCCCCGCCAGCGCGCTATAGGCGGCCATGGCACAGGCCGAGTTCCCCGAGGAGTCTTCCACGATCCTGGTGATGCCCAGTTCCCGGCATTTGTTAACCATCATAAAGGCTCCCCGGTCTTTGAAAGAGCCGGTGGTAAGCAGGAAATCCATTTTGGCCCACACCGGCACCCCGTAAAATACCATGGAATGCAGCGGGGTGAAACGTTCACCAAAAGTAAAGGCCTTTTCGGGAAAAGATAAAGGCAGGACACTTTTGTAGCGCAGGAAACATTCCGGTCCTTCCAGGCAGGCAGGGTCAAAACGGGGGGTAAACGCCAAATCAAGGTAACTGCCACAACGGCATCGCCAGGCAACTTCGTCTTCCGGGTACTGCATCCCGCAGGAGGGACATATGAGGGTGGAGTTCATTGTTCCCTAGAAGTTTAATTTTTCGCCTTCGCTGTGTGCCACGATGGCGGCTCCGGTCATGTCTCCCCAAACGTTGACGGCCGAGCGTATCATATCCAGGGGTTGTTGTACCACAAGGACCAGCCCTATGCCTTCCAGGGGCAATCCTACTGCATTCAGCACAACGGCCATCATGACCAGCCCGGCAAGCGGTATTCCGGCCGCCCCGACGGCAGCCAGCAAACTGGTAAGGATTACAATGATCTGTTGCACTAAGGTAAGTTCAATGCCATAGGCCTGGGCAATGAAAATGGCCGTCACACATTCAAAAAGGGCCGTTCCGTTCATATTTATGGTATTTCCCAGGGGCAGGCAAAAACCGGCAATTTTTTGGGAAACCCCGGCTTTTTCATGGATATCCCGCATGGATATGGGAAGCGAGGCAGCGGAAGATGCCGTGGTAAACGAGGTGACCAGTGCCGTACCCATCATTTTCATGAGCGCAAAAGGATTCTTGCGAGTGAGCAGTTTGAAGAGCCCGGGAAGAACTAAGAATCCCTGTACCAGGCAACCACCGGCAATGATGGCTGCATAAATGCCAAGACTCCCGAACATAACACCCAGGGCTTTGGAATCTCCGGCCAGTGGCCCTACCATGCCCGATGCTACCCCGAACAATCCTATGGGAGCAAACCTGATGACCAGGAACGTGATGGCTATCATCACTTCATATACGGCGTTAAATACGTCTGTCAGGAGTATGCGTGACTTATCGGAAGATACGTTGATAAAAAATCCGAAAAGGATGGCAAAGAATATCACCGGCAACATATTCCCGTCTGCCATGGCCTTGATGACGTTATCCGGGACAATGGCTATGATCTGGTCAATAAAGGATACTTTTCCTACGGCCAGGTCGGCCGCTGTTACTGTTTCCTGCAAGCTCAGGTCTACATTAGCGCCCGGTTTGAATAAATTGACTAGCAACAGGCCCAGGACACAGGCTATCAGGGTGGTGGTCACGTACCAGGAAAATGTTTTACCGGCAATACGTCCCAGGTCTGCTGCTTTCCCAACACTGGTAACTCCCATTACAAGGGCACTGAAAACCAGTGGAATAACCACCATTTTAAGTCCCCTCAGAAAAAGGTCACCAGCCCATTTTGTGTAATTGGTATAATCCGGAAAAACAAATCCAAATAAAATACCCAGAAGAACACCTATCAGTATCTGCCAATGCAGAGCAATCTTTACTTTACGCAATGAAGCCAATAATTTCATTTTTTTCTACCATTGCACCCTGCCTTGCAGAAATTACATTCAATTTACCGGAGGAAAGGGCCGTAACCGGTTCCATTCCATAATACGTCTGCACGTAGCCCAGAATCTGACCTTCCGTGATTTTGGTCCCAACAACAGGTTCTTTGGAATCGCCTGCAACAGCCACTTCCCAGATCATCTGGCCTTTGGCCGCTGCCTGGATGGGCTGGGCATTGGGATACTGTTGCAACACCTTGTCAACATCTATCCTTGGCATTTCTATCACAGGACGTTCCACCAGGATGGGTGCTTTTGCCTTCTCACGGGCAGCTTCCAGTTCTTTCTGGAAACGTTCCTTGGCTATGCCGCTCTTGTAGTCACGGTACTGACGGTCATGCATGGCCAGTTCAAAGAGCTCTTCGTCGTCCTTACCAAAGTCCCATTTGTTTTCTTTCATTTCCTTGCGGTATTCTTCCAGGGCATCGGGGAATTGGCTTTGCGGATTGCCGGTGAAGAATTCCCTGCCTTGTTCCTTGGCCAGTTGGAGGATTTCGGGGGCAAGTTCTCCCGGCAGTTTACCGGTGTAACCCAGGATCATGTCCCAGGCGTTCTTGTCAATGGTTTTCCAGCGTTCTTCCCCTTTAAGCATATGCATGAGGTTCATCAGGGCAATATTTTTGACATATTGGCTGAACGGGGTAACCAGCGGGGGATAACCCAGTTTGGGCCAAACAAATCCCACTTCCTGGAATAACATGGTTACCAGGTTGTCCAGGGTAAGTTCTTTCTTGCCCGAAGCCCTCAGGCCCATGTTTATGGCGTTATGGAAACCTTTCAGATCGGCCATCATGGAACCCATCATTCCGCCGGGAAGGCCGCTGCCTACCAGAAGCGATGTCATGACCTTGTTGCCCGGATCTATGAACAAACCCAGAAAATCGTCTATGAAGGATTGTGTCATGGAACGGGCTTCCATATAGGCTTTCATGTTTATTTCCTTGACTTTGAAACCCGCATCCTTGAACATGGCCTGTACGGTGATCACGTCTGGATGAACCATGCCCCAGCTCAGGGGTTCCATGGCTACGTCCACCACGTCGACACCTGCCTTGGCCACTTCCAGCATGGAAGCCATGGAAAAGCCCGGTCCGGAGTGGCCGTGGTATTGTACCAGTATGTTGGGGTATTTTGTTTTGATGCCATGGGTGAGTTTTCCCAGCATGGTGGGACGACCCACACCGGCCATGTCTTTGAGGGCAATTTCATCTGTCCCGAATTTTACCAGTTCATCTACAATGGAAAGGTAATATTCTGCCGTATGAACTGGGGAATGTGTAATACTCAGGGCTGCCTGGGATATCATCCCGGCTTCCTTGGCATATTTGACAGAAAGTTCAAGGTTGCGTGGGTCATTAAGACCGCAGAAAGAGCGGGCAATATCAACACCCTGTGCTTTTTTGACTTTGAACATAAGCTGGCGCACATCGGCCGGCACAGGGTACATGCGGATCCCGTTCAATCCCCTTTCCAGCATCTGGGTCTGGATCCCGGCTGCACGCAAGGGTTTTGTCCATTCACGCACAGCAATATTGGGATTTTCACCAAAGAGCAGGTTCACTTGTTCAAAAGCCCCTCCGTTGGTTTCTACGCGGTCAAAACAACCCATTTCAATAACCAGCGGGGCGAATTGTTTCAATTGATGGACCATGGGAACATATTTGCCCGATGATTGCCACATATCTCTGTACAGCAGACAAAACTTGATTTCTTTCTTAGACATAGCAGATAGCATTATGAATTTAAGCTGCGAATTTAATCTATTTCCCGCAGATTCACACAATATTTACGAAAAATCCAATTATTCCGGCCAACCGGTCAGTGTAGCCGTGATGGGAATTCCCAGGGCATTGCCCTTGAAAGTGAGGGTAACTGTATGTATGTTACCGGGAGCAAGATACCAGAGGTTGGTGGGTATGGTCAAAACGTCACTCTTTGATGTTTTAACAGTAAGGATCAGCTGGCGACTCCCCGGCATCACCATGACTGATCCTGCAGAAGTCAGGGTGGTGGTGAGTCCAAGGGTTGCGTTACTCCCTATGGAAGAAGGCAGTGCGGTGTCCAGGGGAATGATGTTGGCTGTGAGGGTTTGGTTGTTTAATGTCAAATCCAGCGATGTGGGCGAGACTGTCTTGATGTAAGTTATGGTGCCCCAGGCATCTGCAGAAGCCTGGTTTTCGGCAATCACCTGGTAATTGATCTGGGAGAGCAGGTGGCCGAAAGTGAAAGAAACGGTGACCGGAGACTCTGCGTTTCCGGCGTACCAGCAAACCCCTGCCATGATGTCTTCCTGCCCGGTGATGCGGAAATTGGCCACACCTGCATTCATGGAATTGGCCTGCGGGTGGTATGCTATGAAATTTGCCGGTGTTCCGTCACTCAGATAGTATTGCTGTGTGGATGGAACTACATGGCCGTCTGCCTGGACGGTACCGGTAAGGGTTGGTTGGTTGAGCGAAGAATAGTCGGCAACAGTGCCATCTTTGCGGCATATCTGAATGGGGCCCATCTCTGACGGAGCTGTCACAGGGGCTTTCGTGGGATTGTTCACATGAATGTCCAGAACCAAAGCCACATCAAAGTGAATGGGTACCTGTTCCCTGCACAGGTTGAACCTGTCACAGGCAGTGGCCAGAAAGGCCAGGATGAGTATGACCGGTAACTTATTCATTGCACTTCAATACTATTGTTCTTGAAAAACAGCCTGATGGTATAAACATTGCCCGGACCAATGTACCAAACAGAGGTGGTTACAGTTACCTCGGCTTTTTTTCTGTCTTGACCTTTACCTGTACCGGGTAAGTTGCATTCAGAATCATAAGGCTTCCGGCCATAGCATAGGTTGTGGTAATGGATTGGGAAGCATTGCTGCCAATGCTGGTGGAAAGGGATTCGTTCTCGGGGCTTGAAGCGGCACTAAGGGCGGGCCATGCATTCAGGTCCAGGTCAAGAGAGGTGGGGGTTTGAATTTTCAGGTAGGTGATCGTGCCCCAGGAAGAAGCGGCACTGGCGTTCTGGGCACAAACCTGGATCCTGACCTGTGCAAGCAGGTGCCTGAAGGCAAATGCTGCGGCAGAGGGGCTTCCACTGCTGCCTGCGTATACATTCTGGGCAGCGGTAACGTCTTCCTGCCCCGTTATCTTGAAATTGGCTTTCCCATTCTGGATGGTGCGTGCTGCCGGATAAAACGCCAGAAAATTGGCCTGGACTCCGCTCAGATCATAATACTGGGGAACCGATGGTGTGACGGTGCCGTCTGCTGCAACGGTCCCGGTCAGGTCGTGTGCCGTGTGGGCAGCATAGTCTGGTGCAATCCCGTCTGAACGCAGGATCTGGATGGGTTCCATCTGGTTTATGTCGTATATGGGGGCTTTGGTAGTGACATCTGCCGTAAGGCCGTATGCAGCTTTGAAATTTATGGGAACCAATAACTCCGGCTCAGCATCTTGTGCTGAACACCCGGATAGAATAAATAATGAAATGTATAAATAATGGCTCCTATGCATACATGATTATAGTATGGATCAGGTTCACTGTACTGTTCCGGTCCCGGGGGTTCCGGTAACCCAGTCGGTCAGGGTGGCGCTGAAGGTGATACCACCCAACTCGGTAAAGGTAAGTGTGATCTTATGGGCAGATCCGGCAACGGTGGTTGTCAGGCCCGAAATGCTGACTGTCTGTTCCGGAGAATTGGCCGTTGTGACCTTTATGGTGTTCAGGGCATCCTTCGGCTTAACCATGATGACTCCTACTGCAGCAGCGGAAGTTGTTAAGGTGACCGGAAAAGTACCGCTGATGGTCAGGTCGGTGTTCACGGGGGATGAAGCAGAAGCCAGCGCATTGGTGCTTAATGTCAGTTCCAGGGCCGTGTCTGCATTCACTTTTATGGACGATACGGTACCCCATTGGGTAATGGCCGTGGCCGAAGCGGCAAGCACTTCAAATTGCAGCTGAGTCAGTTTGTGGGCAAAGGCCAGGGTGGTAGGGTTGACCGGAATTGTCTTGTTTCCGGCACTGACAGACGGGGCAACAATGATGTCTTCCTGTCCGGTTATGGTCCAGCTTACCTTGCCGGTTCCCATGGTTCCTGATGGATAGAATGCCATGAACCAGGCGTTCAGGGCCGGATTGGCGTTGTAATACTGTGCCACGGATAATGAACCAACTGATCCGCCTGCTGCAATGTTTGCCGTTGTGGCAACAGAAGAAACAACCGACCAGTCCGGACTGGTAGCAATATCAGCAGCCCTGAGTATCTGGATACCTGTTAAACCAGACGTGAGGTTGGCTATAGGGGCACGGGTGTTTACCGAGGAAAGGCCAGCGTCAAACGATATGGGGATTGGCTGGTCTGTATAGGGGATGTCTTTAACGCAACCGATGATGACTATCACCGTAAGAGTAGCCAGCATGAGTTTTTTCATAGCAGTTTATAAAAAATTATTTGAAACAAGGTAAGATATGTATACCCACGATGTACCTTACTTCAACATAACATGCTAATTCTTAAACTAACAGGCTGTTTTCTTCAACAAAAAAAACACGTGCAGGTTCACAATTTTGCTTCTCCTGAATCTCCCTGGATCCAGTCAGACAAAGAAGCTTTAAAAAGAACATTTTGAAGGTCGCCGGTAACCTCTACCCGGTATTCTTTTCCGGGGGTCAGTGTAGGTAAAGTCAATTCACGGGTAAAGGTACCAGTTTTTCCCTGGATTGTTAATACCAAAACTGGATTTTCTGCGGCATATACATGTACAGAACCGCAATCCTTCGTTATTTCTGAGAGGTGTATATTCCTGGCAACGCTGCCAGCATCATCTCTTAAGGGAAGCCGTGCTTTTTTTGCATCTCCTGCCACCTTCAGCCGGCCGGCAAGCGGTCCGTCCAGATGCAGCTGCAGCTTGTTATAAGTGAGCACTTCTGCAGAAAGCAGCAACATATCCTGAACATCCCCCTTATCCTGAGAAAGTGTGACTGTGACGTTCAGACGGGATAATTCGTGCCTGAAACTGAATCCAAAATCCGGATTGGGGGCATAAAGGCTCCCGGCATAGGCGACCGGCGAGTAGATGATGTCCCGGGTGCCGTCCAGGGTGAAACTGGCTACACCGTTGATGAGGGTATCCGGTTCTGGGAAAAAACACAAAAAACGGGCGGGCAGATTATCCGGGTGAAAATACTGAATTACAGAAGCAGTGACCATTTTACCATCCGGAGATATGATCCCCTTGAAATCGGCCTGCCGGTGTGAAGAAAAATCGGCTTTTGTGAGATGATCAGGTACCCTGAGCACCTGGAATTCCACAGGGGCTTTTAAACCGGTCACAGGTACGGTTGGCGGTATCTGATCCATAGAATTTTCATGGACATCAGATGTGCAGCATATAAATACAAACTGCACAACGATCAGGATAAATAATGATCGCATCGTATGAAGGATAAAACGTACGATGTAAATTTATGAAATAAATATGAACTTACCTACATATTTGCAATGATATCTGCAAAAAGAAGTCCCATTTTGCCAGCAGCTTTATCGGCAACCACAATGACATCTGCCCCGTCATTCTCATAATCTTCGGCAAAGTCATATGCTTCATTCGTAATGACAGACATGCCAAAGACGCGCATGCCGCAGTGGCGTGCCACAATGACTTCAGGGACGGTAGACATCCCGGTGGCATCTGCCCCAATGGATTTGAAAAAATTATATTCTGCCGGTGTCTCGAAAGTAGGTCCGCTGCTACCGATATACGTTCCGTGACGCAGGGGTATACCGTGGATATGGGCCATATCGTCGCATATTTTGCGCAATTCCTTGTCGTAGGTGCGTGTCATATCCGGAAAACGTTCTCCGAAATCGGGATTGTTCTTGCCAATAAGCGGATTGGGCATTAAATTGATGTGGTCTGTGATCACCATCAGGTCTCCCTGCTTAAAGCGGGGATTGATCCCGCCTGCGGCGTTGGATACAAAGAGTGCCCGGGCACCCAGCAGTTTGAAAACGCGTATGGGTAAAGTCACCTGTTCCATGCCGTAGCCTTCGTAGTAATGGAATCGTCCCTGCATGCAAATCACCTCATTCCCCCCCAGGATGCCCCATATCAGATTTCCTTTATGTCCGGGAGCGGTGGAAAGTAAAAAATTAGGGATTTCTGCGTAAGGTATAACCACCCGGTCCTGTATGCTATCTGCCAGGTTTCCCAGGCCGCTGCCCAGAATTATGGCCACCTGTGGGCGCTTTGGGATTCTTTGGAGTATATAATCTGCCGATTCCTGGTAAACTGAAGTTTTCATTTCTTTTTTCTTTTTTTATAATCTACTACTTTTTCTGCGACTTCCTGCACTTTGCCGTATATTTCTTCCTGCCCCGGTATTTGCTGGTTTTCCATGATGATTTTTCCGTCACAGATTACGGTATCTATACATTCTCCGTTGGCCGCATAGACCAGGTTGGCCAGGAAGTAATGGTTAGGAACAAAGGAGGGCTTGGCCATGTCTACCAGCGCTATGTCTGCCAGGTAACCGGGTTCGATCTTTCCTGCGTTCAGGCGCAGGGCTCTGGCTCCGTTGAGCGAGGCTACGTTCATGAGTTCTTTCAGGGGTATGGCCCCGGGATCGTTCCTCCATACTTTTTGCAGCAGGGCCGCTGTCTTCATACTGTCAATCATATCCAGGTTGTTGGACGATGCGCAACCGTCGGTGCCCAGACATACGTTAGCCCCGGCATCGCGCAGTTCGTTGTATTTGAATTTATAGCCCGAGGCAAGTTTTAGGTTGGAATTTGGATTGTGTACCGTATTCACCCGGTTATCTCCCAGGATTTTGATATCGTCACTGCTTAACCAGAGCGAATGCGCTGCCACCAGGTTGGGGCTCATCAGACCCAGCTTGTTCAGGTATTCGGTAGGACTCATGCCAAAATCGCGTTCAGCCTGGTCCATTTCGGAGCGGGTCTCGGCAAGGTGCGTATGCACTATAAGATCGTTGTCCCTGGCATAGCTGTTGATATAGCGGAAAGATTTCTCTGCAACGGTGTAAATGGCGTGGGGACTGACAGCAAAGGTGGTCAGGGAACTCCACCCGGCGCTTGCTTTATGGGCTTCTTTTAAAAGCTTCTTGTTATTTTCAATGACATCGTCCCGGAAATGATCCAGCCAGGTGAAGGATTGTACAGAACGCATGCCCATTTCTTCTGCAGCCCGTTTGGTTCCGTTCAGGTGCCAGTACATGTCGTTGAAGGTAGTGGTCCCTGTGCAGATCATCTCTATGCAGGCCAGCCGGGCGCCCCAATAAACCATTTCTTCGTTCAGTTTGGCCTCATAGGGCCAGATGCGTTCACGCAGCCACTGGTCCAGGGGAACGTCCTCTCCCACCCCGCGGAACAGCGTCATGGCCGAGTGGGCATGGGCGTTTACAAAACCGGGAATAATGGCCTTGCGGGATCCGTCAATCACTTTGTCAATGCCTTCTGCCGGGATGGATCCGCTTGTTTCAACACGTTTTATCTTGTTGCCCTCTATAAGAACGTCTTTCCGTTCTTTAGACAACAAAACGTTGGTAATAAGAATTGATTTCATATGGGTACATTTTGACAAAGTTATAAAATTTTTCTTTGCCAGCTTATGTACCCTGCTACAGAAGATATTAGAAAAACAACGTACAGTCCGGTTGTAAACCACAGACCCGTTCTGGCATAAAGACCTATGGCCAGAGCATTGGCAATCAGAAGCAACAGCCACTGTTCCAGCACACTGTGGGTAAGAAGCCAGGTAGCCGTTATATTAAGCGCCGCTATGGCTGCATCGGGAACCGGTGCCGGATGATCTGTCAGGCGACCCAGGACAAGCCACATAATAAAAAAGGAGGTTACCAGCAACCCGCCCGCCGTTACCGCCTGCCGCCCGGTGATGCGTACCGGCCTCAGCTCCTGCTGCTCCTGCTGCTCCTGCTGCTCCTGCCGTCCCCACTGCACCCAACCGTACAGGCTCATGCCCAGGTAGTAGACATACAAACCCATTGAGGCGTACAACCCCTCAACACCAAATACCACCATGTAGCACAGAGACATGAGAATCCCCACCACCCACATGGAGCGGCGGTGCTTGATTTCCAGCCATACATACAGAAGTCCGGTGGCGGACCCGGATATTTCTAAAATTAATTTCCCCACTCCCATGATAATCTGATCATTGCGTTGAAACCTGCCTGCGGATAGAATCCCTCTGTGACTTCAACGGTTGCTGTATCCCGGAAAGCAGCCCGGTAAGCCCAGGCACTGGCACAATACTGCTGGTTTAGCAGGTTGTCTGTAAACAGGCTTACAGTAAAGGTTCCTGCCCGGTTAGTTTTAAAAGGCTGCGAGAGGGTGAAGCCCAGGACCTGGTAGGCCGGAAGGGATCGATCCGCGGCAGAGGTGTTGTCATAGTATTGTTTTCCCACAAACCGGGCCGTAAACATAGCTTCCAGGTTCCTGAAACAAGACCTTCCGCCAATTAAAGGCTTGATGGATACCAGTGCCACCCCGGTAAAGGACGGTGAATAAACCAGGTCTGTATGTTCGTAATATTCAGCTACCTGTGGCTTTACGGGATTCCATGTATGAGGGTGGTCATAGGTGTCCAGGTAAAGAATCAGTTCTTTGATCTTGTTGCTGCTAAAGCAGGCATTCCCTTCCAGGCGCAGTTGAGGCAGAGGCTGCCAGCCGGCTTCAATTTCTATGCCCCTGCGATACGATACGGGTACGTTTTCCTTAATCTCGTACCCGGTATCGCTGATCTTTCCCGTAGGTACCAGCTGGTTGCGGTATTCCATGGCGTACAGGTTCACCCCAAGCGCCACGTTGGCAGACGAAAACCGGTACCCTCCCTCAAAATCCAGCATTTTTTCCGGTTTAAGCGCTTCTGCCCTGCCTGCTTTGATGGATTCCTTGATATCGCTGCGCGAGGGTTCACGGCTACCGGTATAGGCCGAGGCATAGATCTGGTGGTCTTTGTGAATGATAGCTGTAACCCCGGCCTTGGGATTGAAAAAATGAAGTACCATTTCATGGGGCAAAGGGCCGCCATCTGCATCTATTCCTTCCATGTGCAGGTCAACATATCTGTATTGCATATCGGCAAATAATTTGATCACATTGTCCCGGCTTACCCCCAACGGTACCTGGTATGTGCCTTTGAGAAATGTGCTGGCATCGTGCTTTATTCCAAGGTTCCTGTAATACTCCTCGGCACTTGTAAAATCCGGATTTTCTGTCTGATGGGTCATCAGTCCGAAGTGCTGGCCGCTATAGTACGCATAATTCAGCCCCAACAAAACCTCCCCGCTGCCGGTGATCCTCCCTGCCCCAGTAAAAGTCCAGCTCCCGATTGAGCTCAAAGCCGTGTATATATTGTCCATGGAGCGGCGTACTATGTGGTCGCCCGTACTTTTTTCTTTGTAGTTTTCATAATACCCGTCCCCTTTGGTAATATGCAGTGTGCTGCTCCAGGAAATACTGTGGCCAAAACGCCGGGAATGGTTCAATTGTACATGGTGCTGGGTATAGTTGTCTGTCTCGTTGGGATAGTAACGCACCGTACCCTGTGAATCTGTGTATTCTCCGGCCGGATTGTACCGCCTGTCTATGGCCAGCATCTGGCGCGGGATCCCTTCCCAGGTGATCCCTGTTTTCTGTTCACAATAAATGTAGTACAGCTTGAGTGAATAGCCGGGACGTATCCAGGATACCCGGGTAAAAAGGGAATGCAGGTTGCCATACCCGTTGCGTATGTACCCGTCGGTTTTGTTATGCGCAAACTTTATATCCACGGCCAGACCCCGTGGCAGGAACAACCTGCCCCTGTCGGTTCCCGTTCCCGCTCCCACTGTGAAATTCCAGGTGTTGAAAGAACCGTAGGAAGCCTGTAGCTGCGCGTAAGGACCGGGACTCTGGTAGAGCGTACGCATATTGATGGTGGCCCCGAAAGCCCCGCTGCCGTTTACCGAAGTGCCTACCCCGCGCTGCACCTGGACATTTTCCAGGAAACCGCTCAGGGACGGAAGGTTCACCCAGAATACTTCCTGGGATTCGGCATCGTTCAATGCAATCCCGTTCAGATTCACCTGGGTGCGGGAGCCTTCCGAACCACGGATTCGTAAATAGGCATAACCGCTGCCGGTTCCGTTTTCTCCTACAACCACCGCGCCGGGAGTCAGGGCCAGGGCATAAGGCAGGTTAAGTGTGGGAGCGGTACGTGACAGATCTTCCCTTTGGACACGGCTGTGCGCCACAGGGGAATCTTTTGCTGCCTGGGTGGCAACAATGACAATGGAATCCAGATTTCTTAATTCTTGTGCTGAAAGAGAGAGATGGGCCAGCAACAAGCCCGTCAAAATGATTTTTTTCATGTTTTTCCTCCGCCGGTATTATCCGGATCAGGTTCTAAGGGTGTGTTCTCAGCCTGCTGTGCAGGCACCCCCGAACATGGTTAATGTATTGATATCTTATATACGCGGGGCCAGTATTTCCCCGTTATCCAAATGCTTTTAGTCTGTGGATCATATGCAATGCCGTTGAGCACATCGGTAGTGGGTTTACGCAACGATACGGGCAGGATTCCCTTCAGGTCTATAACACCGGTTACTTTTCCCGTTGCAGGGTCTATGCGCACAATTTCATCGCTCATGTATAGGTTGCCCCATACTTCGCCTTCTATGTATTCCAGTTCGTTCAAATAACTGACTTCTTTGCCGTTTAGGGTAACTGTTACCGTTCGTTTGTCCAGCAGGGTTTCCGGGTCCATGAAATAAAGCGTTGAGCTTCCGTCGCTCATGATCAGGTTTTTACCGTCTGTGGTCAGCCCCCATCCTTCTCTGTTGTAACGCCTTGTACCCAGCAGATTAAAACTTTGAGCGTCGTAAATAAAGCACGTTTTCTGGGTCCAGGTAAGCTGGTAGATCAGGCCGTTGTGAATACAGGCTCCTTCCCCAAAAAAACTGCGTTCCAGGGCATGTGATCTGAGCACTTTCCCGGTGGTAATATCCACCTTAGCAATCATGGAATTTCCGTATTGCCCGGTGCTTTCATAAAAATAACCTTCATGATAAAAAAAACCCTGGGTATAAGCACTGATATTATGCGGTGTGATGTCCTCAATTTTATAGCTGTAACGCGATACGGCAGAGGCCGTGGCAGCGAATGTTGCCGTGAACAGCAGTGTTTTTATGAGGTATTGTCTTATCATGAATTGTTCTGCAATTCTTCTTACCGTAGGGCGGCTTCTATGAAGGCACGAAACAGGGGGGCCGGCTTTTCGGGGGTACTTTTATATTCCGGATGGAACTGAACACCTATATAAAAGGGATGAACCGGAATTTCAATAATTTCTATAAGCCCTGTTTCGGGATTTTTTCCTGTCGCCTTCATACCGGCTTTTTCCAGTGTTTCCAGGAAGGAATCGTTCAATTCGTAACGGTGACGGTGCCTTTCCCGGATGGTTTGCTTTCCGTATATTCTGTATGCCAGTGACCCGCGTTCCAGTTTGCACTCATAGGCTCCCAGCCTCATGGTCCCTCCTTTGATGGTAAGGCGTTTCTGATCTTCCATCAGGTCAATCACCGGGTATTCGGTTTTGGGGGCAACCTCTACGCTTTCTGCCCCGGAAATCCCGGCAACGTTCCTGGCAAATTCCAAAACAGCCATCTGCATGCCCAGGCATATGCCCAGGAACGGGATCTTGTGCTCCCTGGCATACTTGCATGCAAATATTTTGCCATCGGTCCCGCGGGGCCCGAATCCGGGGGCAACCAATATGCCCTTCATGCCGGCCAGTTTCTCATTTACATTGCACTGATTTATATGTTCGCTTTGTATGGAATGCACTTTTACCCGGGTATTGTTGGCGGCTCCGGCATGGATGAACGATTCCAGGATGGATTTATAAGCATCCTGCAATTCTACATATTTGCCAACCAGGGCAATGTCAATTTTATTTTCCGGATGATAAACGCGGTCAATGAATTGTTTCCAGGCATCCAGGTTGGGTTCTACCTTGTTCTCAATGTTGAGCAAATCCAGCAGAATGCCATCCAGGTTCTGACGCTTAAGGTTCAGGGGTACTTCGTAGATGCTCTTCTGGTCAAGGGATTCAATAACGGCATGCGGGCGGACATTGCAAAACAAGGCCACTTTCCTGCGCAGGGCAAGCGGAAGCGGCTTTTCTGTCCTGCATACGATAATGTCAGGATTTACGCCTTCCTGCTGCAACTGCCTTACCGAGTGCTGGGTGGGTTTGGTTTTCAATTCCTTGGCAGCAGCCAGGTACGGGACCAGTGTTAGGTGAATTACAGCGCAGTTCTCGTCGGGGAGTTCCCATTGCAACTGCCGCACGGCTTCTACAAAGGGAAGTGATTCAATATCGCCCACGGTACCGCCAATTTCGGTGATAATGATATCGTATTTTCCGGTCTTGCCCAAAAGGAGCATCCGACGCTTGATTTCATCGGTGATGTGCGGAATGACCTGAACGGTTTTGCCGAGGTATGCACCTTCGCGCTCCTTGTCTATGACTGTCTGGTAGATCTTGCCGGTGGTCACGTTACTGGCCTGGGTGGTGTAGACACCCAGAAAGCGTTCATAATGACCCAGATCCAGGTCGGTTTCGGCTCCGTCTTCTGTAACGTAGCATTCCCCGTGTTCATAAGGATCCAGGGTACCGGGATCTACATTGATATAGGGGTCAAATTTTTGGATGGTTACTTTTAATCCCCTGGCTTGCAGTAATTTTGCAAGAGAAGCAGCAATAGTGCCTTTTCCCAAAGAAGAAGTCACACCTCCGGTTACGAAGACATATTTTACAGACATAAGACAGATTTTTTCAAACCGCTAATGTAAGGAGTTTTTTTTAACTTTGCCATTACGGAGGGCTGTCCCATCGCTCTTTTCCAAACGGAGAAGGGAGGAAAGTCCGGGCAGGGAAGGGCATGATCCTGTGGAAATCACAGCTGGTCGTAAGGTCAGGGATCGCTTGACAGAAAATAACCGCCGGGATCTTCGGATCCGGGTAAGGGTGAAAAGGCGGGGTAAGAGCCCACCGTGACGGTTGGCGACGGCCGTCGACGCAGGCACCGATCTCCTGCAAGGCCAAGTATACCGGCAATATTAGGGCTGCCCGCTCTATGCCGGGGGGTAGGCTGCTTAGATAAATGATGGGAGTTGGACAGAACCCGGCTTACAGGCCCTCCGTTTTTTTATTCTTCTATGTATTGATCTGTACGATCCCTTTTCCCAGCCTGCCGTCGGCATTAATGACCAGTTCTCCGGGGAACCTGACTGCCCTGATGGCGTCACCCTCGAACCATGCCGGCATCCTGTTCAGGAAAGTTTCGTTGAAGACTCCTTCACCACGGAAGGGCTTGACGTTCATATAACCCACTCCCAGTGAGGTCAGGTTGTGGAAAAAATGGGTTCCTTCGCTGGGATCCACCTGGTAATTTTGCAGGCTGCATTCAACAATGACCCGGGCTTCGGATATATTGTTCCAGTTGATGGGAATACCCAGCCAGGGATCGGACGAACCCCATCTCCCCGGGCCTGCCAGCACGTATGTCCTGCCTTCCTGCTTCATTGTGCGGTTGATTTGTTCCAGTACCTGTGCCATGGCAATGGTATTACGGTTGTCAAACAGATCGGTGCGAACGTATATCACATCGGTGACACCTTCTATGTTACCGGGACCCAGCGCTTTTTCGGAATAGACTATAGACGATCCGGGATCTGCCGCACTCCAGTCAAAATTGTTGTGATTCACGTAATCGGTAATGGGACGCACCTGGAGCAGGTTAAATACCGCGTCGCTGCCGGGAGGCACATCCATGTCTACCGCAAATTCTATCTCTACGTGACACTGCATTTCGTTGCGGCAGATTTCCAGAAATTCTGACAGCAGAACCGCCAGCGGGATGGTGTCGCTTTGCAGGATATTATCAAAGGTGATCACCCTCCTTCCCTTGCCGTGCGCTCCGGGCACCAGCATGTCGTTGTCCATATCCCAGGTAGAGGCCACATGGCTGATGTTGCGAAAAGCCGAGGCCTGGGCAATGGTGAATTTTTGGATGTTCACCCCATCGTCGATCGAGGTTTTAAATTGCTCGGGGCGCAGGTTTAGCGCATACATGATGTTCTGTGTTTGACTCAGCGCGCTTTTAGGATTCATGGTTTGAAGTACGTTGCGGGGATATCGGGGGGAAAAACGCAGGACTCTGCCTCCTTCGACCACAAGCTTTCCCAATCCGAAAGCCATATTCACGACACCGTCCTCCGGCTTTTCATGACCAATGGGATAATGATTGACCGATCTTGCAAGTCCAGAAATAGTGGGAAAGAAATACCCGTTATCCTCCGATCCGCAAAGTGTTTGGATGACAAGGGCCATTTTTTCCTCGCTCAGCAAATTAGCCGTGGTCTGAATATAATTCCTGCTGGCTGCAAAGAAAACAGACGCATACACGCTTTTGATGGCTTTGCCCAGCAGGCGGAGCATCTGGTCTTTATTGCCGGTTAAAGGGAGCATATAGGTAGAGTAAATTCCGGCAAACGGCTGGAAAAGAGAATCTTCCAATTTAGAACTGGAGCGTACGGCCAGCGGTTTGTCGACTTTCTCCAGAAAGGCCATCAATTGTTCCTGCATTTCAATGGGCAGGCGTGAACTGACAAATTCAGAAAGGATTTCGTCATCTGTAATACCATCTGTGTTGACCACATAACGCAAGCCATTGTCCTGGATGAAAGTGTCAAAATAATCGGCTGCCAGGACCAGTGTCTGCGGAATGGTGATTAGTAGTCCTTTGTATTTGTGCGCCAGGTTGTATTTGACCAGCAACCTGTTAAGGAAGGCCAGCCCACGTGCTTTCCCGCCAAGTGATCCTTCTCCTGCCCTGGCAAAAGTAATGTAACGGTTGTAGGTCTCCCTGTCAAAACGAGCAATGACGCCCTGTCCGTTAATCACACGGTATTCCTTGATGAGCCGGACTATGAATTCGCGCAATTTGCTTACGTTGTCAAAATCACCGGGAGTAACATCCCTGATGGCCCGGGCCAGGGTAAAGAGCCCCCTGGCAAACAGCCACTTGGATAGGCGATTGCGGGAAGTGTGGTAAAGCAATTCCTTGTCAGGAATATGACGTATAAGCGATTGCAGTTCCTTAAGGTTCTTGGCCCTTGCGATCTCTTCACCAGTAATCAGGTTGCGCACCACGAAATCACCGAAAGCGAATTCTTCGCCTATGTATTCGCTCAGTTCCATCAGCAGGGCTTTTGAATCTTTCATGATAAAACCTACCCCAAGATCCCGGGCCACCTGGCGCATACTTTGCTGTGAAGACTGAAGCAGGATGGGCATCTGGGGATCGTCTTCGCGAATCATACGGCACAGATCAATCCCAGCGTCCAGCTTTTCGGTGTTGGGCGGATCGTTCTTGCGCAGTAGAAAACCTACGTCTGAAATAACTCCCAGTAAGTTGTTCTTGTATTTTTCGTAATAAGCCACAGCGTCTTCGTAATTGGTGGCCAGGAATATTTTGGGACGGGCTCGTTTCCTTGTTTTTTGCTGCTGGTCGTTGAGCGTTTCTTTCAAAAACTCTGCACTTTGTTTCAATACAAGTTTGTAAATGGCAGGCAGATAAGTGGAATAATACCGTACCGAGTCTTCTACCAGCAAGATACATTGTACGCCGGAATGCAGGATGTCTTCCTCTGCATTCATAGTGTCTTCCAGGAGTTTGACTATGGCCAGGATGAGGTCTGCGTTCCCGTGCCAGCTGAATATATAATTGATGGCAGAGCAGTCCTCCTGTTCTATGCGGTTTTTGAATTCCCTGGAATAGTTGGACATAAGCACTATGGGCGTATCTGAACCTTCTTCACGTAAATGGCGGGCAAAACTGAATACGTCCATATCGCCAATGTTGAACATGCAGATGATCAGGTCAAAATCTACTCCGTTATTAAGCAACGTGCGGGCTTCTTCAGAGGTGGTTACCCAGGAAAAAGAAGGCGGATTGCTAATATTCAGCTCACTGTATTCTTTTTGAATCTGCACGTCAATTTGTCCGTCCTCTTCCAGTATGTAAGCGTCGTAACTACTGCATATCATAAGGATACGCCGTATACGCTTTTCCATTAACTGTGTGTAATCCGGGCTGAAAAATTGCATGGGCTTTGGAGTGGATGCCTGTACTTTCAAAGCAGCAGTTTTTGTTTTTGTTTTGTCCGTTCCTGCAGAAGTTCTTTGTAATACCCGGCTTCGGGCAGATCATAGGTTTTTTGTGACAGAGCCAGCCATTTTTCGGCCAATTCAAAGTTACCCTGCATCTCACAGGCAACGGCCATGTTAAAAGCGGCACAAGATGCTTCCTTTGCGCTGTTAGATTTTGTCAGATTCATCCAGATCTCCATGGCTTTATCCCACTCAAAGCCCAAGGCGTAATCATAAGCAAGGTTCCATTTAAATTTGTCGTACACAAAAATTACCCTGTCCTGTGACTCCCACTGATCCATGAAGGAACGTGCAGTACTTTCGCCAATGAAAACGGCGGCTCTCTGCAAGTCTACAAAGGCACTTTTGGGGATCGTCACTTCTTCCTGGTTTGCATAGTCTCCCAAGTCCCAGGCAGCGGTATCCCTGATGGGAATGTATTGGGTAAAGCGCACCTTTTCTACATCGTAAACGCGTACCACAGCCTGAATGGGAGCCAGCAGGAGTGAAAGCTCGTTTACCTGGAATGAGCCTATGGTCACACTATCCACCATGAAGACCAGGTCTGTTTCCGTTTCCAGGGCCAGACGGTGAACATAATCGGGCTGGTCCAGGGTGCCGAGTGCCTCGGTACCTGAATAATGGGTGAACAAGGGTACCGAGCCTTTGGACAGGCGTGCCTGCACCGAAAGCCCGTCTGCTAATGCCTGGGCAAAGCGGTTTAACAAAACAGAATCGGTAAGTGAAACCGAATCGTAGCGGGGAATAAATACTGCCATTTCCCTTCCGGCAAGGTTCAGAGGACGTGTGGCAGGCAGCCTCACGTCTACTTCCAGGATGTTAATCATGGGGCCGCATGCTCCTGCCAGCAGTAGCATGGCCAGCAGACCCGTTGTACGTATGGCTTTCATTTGATCGTTATTTAAATTTATGTATACATCCCGCCGCATACGGGAATAACCTGTCCGCTTACAAAAGAAGACAGTTCCGATGCCAGGAATATGCACACGTTGGCAACTTCCTGCGGTGTACCCCCCCTGCGCAGGGGAATGGTATCTGTCCATGCTTTGCGGACAGCTTCGGATAATTGATCGGTCATGTCGCTGATAATGAAGCCCGGGGCTATGGCATTGGCACGAATCCCCCTGGGGCCCAATTCTTTGGCTACGGATTTGGTAAGGGCAATCAAACCGGCTTTAGATGCCGAATAGTTTGCCTGGCCTACATTTCCGGAAAGGCCAACTACAGAACTCATATTGATTATGCTGCCGCCTTTTTGTTTTACCATCAGGGGGGCCAGGGCATGAATAAAGTTGAATGCAGATTTCAGGTTGACCTGGATGACCATGTCCCATTGCTGTTCACTCATGCGAAGGATCAATGTGTCACGTGTTATGCCGGCGTTGTTGACCAGGACGTCTATCCGCCCCAGCTCTTGTACGGCCTGGCTTACTACCTGGTGTGCCTGATCAAACGAGGCAGCGTCCGAAGCATAGGCGACGGCCCTGACTCCGAAGGCTTCTATCTGATTCATGGTTTCTTTTACCTGGTCATCAATTTTTAGATCGGTAAAGGCAATGTCGGCGCCCTGCGCTGCCATGCCCAATGCCACGGCTTTGCCAATGCCGCGGGCGGCTCCGGTAATCAACACTTTCTTGTCTTTGAGTAATTGCATGGTTACAAATTTATTAATTATTGATCTATCAGTTGTGCATGCAGATCGTATTCATCTGCTTTGGTTATGCGGGCTTTTACTATAGAGCCCGGAACGATGCCTCCGGCGTTTTCCAGGATCACATATCCGTCCACCTCGGGTGCTTCGTATTGCGTTCTCCCCAAAACTGTTGGTTTCCTGGTTCTACCTTCCGGGATGACCAGATAATCTGAAAGAACGCTACATACAGATCCTACCCGTGACCGGTTATAGGCAAGCGAGTTGCCTTTCTGCAATTCCATGAGCCTTTCGTAACGCTCGCGCTTGATTCCGGCAGGAACGTGGTCTTTAAGGTGTTTAGCTCCATAAGTGCCTTCTTCACGCGAGTAAGTAAAAGCGCCCATCCTTTCAAACCGTGCTTCCTTCACAAAGTCAAGCAATTCCTGGAATGCCTGTTCGTCTTCACCAGGATGTCCCACCATCAGGGTCGTGCGAAGGCATAAGCCCGGTACGAATGTACGAAAATCTTCTATTAATCTGAGGGTTTCCGCTTTTGTCGTATTCCTGCGCATAGCTTTGAGTACCTTGTCTGATATGTGTTGAAGGGGAATATCAACATATTGGCAGATTTTGGGTTCGCGGGCCATGAGGCGGAGCACGTCCAGGGGGAAACCCTGCGGGTAGGTGTAAAGCAGCCGTATGCGGTCAATGCCGTCAATAAGGCAAAGACCTTCCATGAGCGTGGCGAGTTCCCTCTTCCCGGTCAGGTCCAGCCCGTAAAAGCTGGTATCCTGTGCCACCAGGTTCAGTTCCCTGACTCCCTGTAAGGCCAGGTGACCGGCCTCGGCAAGCAACTCTTTCATAGGCCGCGAGCGGTGCGGACCCCGGATAAGGGGAATGGCGCAATAGGCACAGCTGCGGTCGCAGCCTTCGCTCAGTTTAAGGTAAGCGTAGTGGGCCGGGGTGGAGAGAACCCTTTCCGTGGCCAGGGCCGGATCATAGGGCACGCCAAGATGTGCAGCTATCAGAGGAATGTCGGTCACACCAAAGAAAGCATCAACACCGGGCATTTCCTTTTCCAGTTCTTTTTTGTAACGTTCAGACAAACAACCCATGACAAGGACCTCTCCCAGCCTGCCCTCCTCTTTTGCCTGAAGGGATTCCAGGATGTAATTGATTGATTCTTCCTTTGCATCGTGAATGAATCCACAGGTGTTGATCACCAGGGCGTCAAGAGGAAAATCTTCTGTGGTTGCATCGGGTATGACCTGGCAGCCGCCTGCTTTTAGCTGGCGCATGAGGTGTTCGCTATCCACCCTGTTTTTGGAACAACCCAGGGTGTAGACCGATACCCTTTGTGGGATCTGTCGCCTGTTTTGCACTATTTCTGCGTTGTATGCTGAACCTGCCTGGGAGCCCTGGCTGCTGCCGGTTTAGGTGCTTTGACAGCAGGAATGACAGCTTTGGCCGCCGGTCTTTTGGGAACAGGTTTTGTCCCCTTAGCCTCTGAAACCGGAACATCTTCTGCCTCTTTTATTTCCTGCTCAGCTTCCTCTTCTTCAAAATCCAGCGCATCGGCCGCTTTGAGCACGTTGTACCACTCCAGTATCTTTTTCATGTGAGAGGGATAAAAGCGGTCCCTGTCATACTGCGGTATGACTTGTTCAAAAAAGGCAGCCATTTCTGCCGCTTCCTTTCCTGGTGCGGGTGCTTCCTTTTCCAGGAGGAATTCTTTCATCCGGGCAAAAACATCCCGAAGCTTTAATTCCTCTTCTGTCTGGGTATATATAGATATATCCGACAACGATGTCATGCGGGCACTGGGCCCCATCCATTTTCTTTTTCCATCTGTAAGGGATTCGACTACCACACCCCCGTTGCTTTGGGCCAGGTAGCGGAACAACCCGGGTTGCCCCCCTACTGACAGGATTTTTGTAAGATCAGTTTTCATGGTGGTTTTGTGTAATATTGAGCATTTGTTGGTGTACTTCAAGAACACGGGGCAGCAAAGCCTGGTGGTTGTCCGAAATGATCACAAAATCGGCCCTGGCTTCTCTTTGTTCATCTGTCCATTGTTTGTCCATCCTGGCCAGTACAGACTGGATTAATGCATTGTCCCTGCCGGCTACCCTGGAGAGCCTTAGTTCACGGTCTGCCGATACGGTCAGAACCCGGGTTGCCTGGAAGGGAGGATCCATTTCCAGCAAAATGGCACTCTCGAAAATTACGTAAGGTGCCTGACAAGCATGTGCCCACCTGTTAAAATCCCTGACCACGTATGGATGAACCACCAGGTTTATTCTTTTTAGCAATTCTGAATCATTGAATATCAGGGAAGCCATCTTCCGGGTATCCGGTTCATTGTTGATAAAAATTTCAGGACCAAGAATACCGCTCAGCACTTCCCTCAGGGCGGGTTCCTCGCGGTAGAGTTGTTTGGTGCGGGCATCTGTATCGTACGCAGGAATTCCCAGGGCATTGAATATACGTGTCACGTAGCTTTTACCGCTGCCAATTCCTCCCGTAATTCCAAGTATTATGGCTTTTTTCATGGCTTAGTAACGATTCTGGATTATGCCGTCCACAAATTGCGGCGTCAGTTGCACGTGGCTTATTACTGTGGGGGCTTGTTCCAGTACCGGGATAATCTTGCCCCCTGCTTTACGGGAGAATTCATTGTAGTCCACTACCAGGGAAAAATCCCCGGCACCCAGCTCTGGAGCTTCTTCAAAAGGACACCGGAATTGCAGGGTGACCTTGTCGGGAAGGATGATCAATTCCCTACGTGAAGGCACATTGCGTGTAGTGACAGGTACCTGGAGGGTCATTTCCACGTAGCGCGAAACCATGACCTCATAATTGATTTCTGAACGGGAGAGACGCGCATTGGCGGGGATTTCCAGGCGGGCAATTCCTTCTACGGTCTGATCCAGATTGCTTAAGGTCACCTTTCTTGTCCTGACTTCCTGAATAAGGTCCAGGTAGGGTTCCTCTGCATAGACCAGGACACTGTCAGGATAGGTACGTACAGGTTCAAAAGACATATACTGGGGTATATACGATATTTCCGAAACAAACTGGACCGGAACAAGCCTGGACCGGACCTGCCGGTATTCAAGACGGATGGTGTCGCTCAGAATGGTTTCCACCTGAAAATCGTCACCCAGAGCATCGTTCACCAGGTTGTGGATATCGTTTGCAAGCAGGTAAAACTTATCGTTTTTTTCCGGGTACCGGCCCATCAGGGACTGCTCTGCATATATCTTTACAGAAGGAATTTTTTTTCGCCATGAATAACGGATTATGAAAAAGCCCTTGGCCTTTCCACGAAGGAAAAGGGTGTTGTCTGCCTGGGAAATGTTCGCACGCCCGTCCAGATTGGTTTCTACTTCCAGCGGAAAACGGAAATAGGCAGTGTACTCATTGGATAATGTATACAACACCCACAGGAAAAAAGCTGCGGCAATACACAGGATCAATACCCATCTGGAGCGTTTCATAGGCCATGCTTTCGAGGCGCGTTTTTCAATTTAGCTGCCTTGTTGAATGTCCGAGGAATCCTTTACCAGGGTTGATTTATCCACCCTTATTTTTACGTTGGTGTCTACTTCCAGCAAAACATAATTTTCTTTTACCTCGGCAATGGTGCCGTAAATGCCGCCGGCTGTGATGACTTTATCTCCCCTTTTCAGGTTATCGCGGTATTCTTTGAGTTCTTTCTGGCGTTTTTTCTGAGGACGTATCATTAAAAAATACATCACCAGGAAAATGGCTGCCATCATTATGAGAAAAGTCCAGTTGCCACCTGCGCCGGTAGCAGCCTTTGTTGCTTGTTCCTGTAAAATTACTAGTGTGCTCATTGTTGATAATTGGTTTTGTTAGTACTATTGTTGCGTGTTCATTATTATTGTTATGTGTTCTTTATTTCTTTTGTTTCTCTACAAGTCCCCTGCCACGTTTTGCAATAACTCCTTCCTGGGTGAGATGTTTAATCACTTTGTCAAGGATACCGTTGACAAACATTTTTGAATTCTCTGTGCTGTAGTATTTGGATATTTCCACCATTTCGTTAAGCGTGACTTTGATGGGGATCTGGGAAAAAGCTACAGCTTCGGAAACTCCCATGACTATGAGAATGGAATCTGTTCCGGCAACGCGCTCCAAATCCCAGTTCTGTGCAAATTGTTCAATTAATGCAGCGTATTGGTTGTAATGAATCAGGGAATGCGCCAGCAGGGTTGTCGCAAAATCCTTGTCTTCCTGGTTGTTAAACAGCGATGGGTGAGTCGGCAGGTGCTTGCTGTCTTTCATAACGGCCAGTTGTGCCAGTATGATATTGCATACGTAGGCTATATCGTCTGCCCAATAAAGGCTCTGATCTTCCAGTAAATTGTAAAGTTCCTGGTCTTCGTCGGGCTGGTTGCAGAAGAAAAGCTGCAGGAGTTTGAGATCGGTGTAAAAATCGGGCTCCTGCGGGTCATTCATGTATTCAATAAAGTAGGGTTCTTCTTTCAGCTGCTCGTACAATTTTTTTACATAAGCCCTCTGTGACAACCAGTTGAGTCCGTGTTCCCGGGCATGTTGCAGGTCTTTGTCCTGTTCAAGGGCAGCAATGATCCTGTTATTGACAAAGCGCAGGTTTGGGTGCATTTCCTGGTCTGTTGGCTGGTATTTCTGCGACCCTATATCTATGCGGTTTTGCGCATATTGAGCCAGCGCTACGGGCAGGGATAGCAGAAGAAAATACAATTGCCTGGTCTTTTCCAGGCTGGTAAGAAGTTCTTGTTCTGCGACAGTCTGGTCAAAATTTTGTGAATGAACGCTGCTGAATAGAACTTTAAAAACTTTGACACGAATAAACCGCCTGCTAAGCATACCTTTAAAATCAAAAAGAAACTTTGCAAATATACAGTTTTAAAGCAAATATATTTTATATTTGCGTTGTATAAATAAATAAGTCCTATGTATTTTGAAGATTATGAAAGTTCCTCTAATACGGAACACAGAGGAGAAGATGTTTTTTCCAAACCCGTACGCGCCGGCAAAAGAACGTATTTTTTTGATGTAAAAGCAACCAAAGGAAACGACTATTATCTGACCATAACAGAAAGCAAGCGTCGTGTAGATAAGGACGGACAGTTCTCCTATGAAAAACATAAAATTTTTCTATACAAGGAAGATTTTGAGAAATTCTCAGATGGATTGGAAGAAGTTGTCAAATACATAAAAGACCGGATTCCTGTAACAGAATCCAGACCCAACGAATTCACCAATGTCAGTTTTGATGATCTGAACAAAGATTCATGAGGCCTGCACCGGTGTTTTGAACACCAGGTAAACGGCAGCAACAAGCAGAAAAAAAGCCAGGATGTGATTCCATCTGAATTGTTCGGTTCTGAATACGACCAGCGCAAATACAGTGAACACACTGAGTGAAACCACTTCCTGGATCACTTTCAATTGAATAAGAGACAAAGGACCCCCATTGCCCATATAACCGATACGGTTTGCAGGAACCTGGAAACAGTACTCGGCAAATGCTATACCCCAGCTGATAAGGATTATGGCAATCAGCGGCAATGACTGGAACCATTTCATGGATCCAAACTTCAGGTGCCCGTACCAGGCGAAAGTCATGAATACATTCGATAGTACCAGCAGCAATACGGTATAGAGGGTTTTCATCTGTCCCGCTTATCGGCGTCCGGGATACTGTTTTAAAGCTTCTTCCAGGCAATCCATGGCATTGGAAATGTCTTCTTTCCTGAGAACATAAGCAATACGCACTTCGTCCAGTCCTTTGCCCGGTGTGGCATAGAAACCGGCAGCGGGTGCCACCATGACAGTCTGACCCTTGTAACTGAAGCTTTCCAGAAGCCACTGGGCAAATTTATCGGCATTGTCTACCGGCAGGCGGGCTGTTGTATAGAAAGCGCCCATGGGCATTGGGGAATATACGCCCGGAATCTTGTTCAACCGGTCAATCATCAGGTTGCGTCTGTCTATATATTCCTGTTTTACGGCTTCAAAATATTCCTTCGGGGTGGCCAGGGCTCCTTCGCCGGCGATCTGGCCCAGAGCGGGGGCACACAGGCGTGCCTGGGCAAAACGCATTACGGCGTTCATCACTTCCTTATTGTGGGATGCTATGCATCCTATGCGTACACCACAAAGACTATAGCGTTTTGATACAGAGTCTATTAAAATAACATTTTGTTCTGCTCCAGGTATGTTCATGCACGAAAAATGGGGTTCTTCCGAATAGCAGAACTCCCGGTAGACTTCGTCAGAAAGCAGGAATAAATTGTGTTTCTTTACAATCTCGCCCAAAAGAAGGATGTCATCTTTGGAGTATAGGGTACCCGTTGGATTCCCCGGACTGTTTATCAGGATGGCCTTGGTCCTGGGGGTGATGTATTTTTCAACTTCCGACATGGGAGGCAGGGCAAACCCGTTTTCAATGGTGGTTGTGACGGGTACGAATTTGACGCCTGCCATGAGGGCAAAAGTGTTATAATTCGTGTAAAAGGGTTCAAATACTATGACTTCGTCACCAGGATTGCAGCATACTTTCAATCCTATCTGTAAAGCTTCTGAGCCCCCAATGGTAACAATGATCTGGTCGTACTTAAGATTGATATTCACATCCTGGTAATACTTTGCCAAACCCCTGCGGTATGATTCAATACCTGCCGAATGCGGGTAAGAGACCAGTTTGAGGTCGATGTTGCGTATAGGTTCCAAAGCTTCTTTTGGAGAGTCGATATCGGGCTGGCCGATATTGAGGTGATAGACTTTGATTCCGCGCTTTTTTGCCTCTTCGGCATAAGGTACCAGCTTTCTGA
This sequence comes from Bacteroidetes bacterium ADurb.Bin139, assembly GCA_002070565.1. GTDB lineage: Bacteria > Bacteroidota > Bacteroidia > Bacteroidales > UBA932 > DMER64. The sequence continues at coordinate 3,715 of MWDM01000018.1, read as the reverse complement.
TGGGAGATGCCGGCATTTTCCTTGACAATTCAGATATACCTAACATAGTGATTATTGATTTGTGAAATTTAATCCGCAAAGATAAGCGTTTCTTTAAACAAAAGACAATAATATTTTCCTATTTTTGCTGGTCATATAATAATCTTTAGATGTCATCATTCAGGCACAAAGCACTATCAGAGTTTTCCTCCCACAAAGCAGAGCGTTTCTGTATTGAAAACAAACCCGTGTCTTCTTTTTTCGGTCAAAATGTGTTTGATCTGAAAAAAATGAAAAATTACCTTCCCCAGGAAGCATATGATGCTGTCCTTGCGGCTGTTGAAAAGAAGTCCAAAATTGACCGGAGCGTTGCCTCCCATGTTGCGGAAGGGATGCGTTCGTGGGCCATGGAGCGCGGTGCCACCCACTACACACACTGGTTTCACCCCCTGAACGAGACCACGGCAGAAAAGCACGAAGCCTTCATACGTCCGTATTCAAATGGTTGTGCCATTGAACAATTCGTGGGGGATTCCCTCATTCAGCAGGAACCCGATGCATCGAGCTTCCCCAGCGGCGGCCTGCGCAATACCTTCGAAGCCCGCGGCTATACTGCCTGGGACCCGGGTTCTCCTGCCTTTATCATGGATCAGACGCTTTGTATCCCAACCATCTTTGTTTCCTATACCGGAGATGCCCTGGACATCAAGACCCCGCACCTGAAATCCCTGCAGGTCCTGGACCGGGCTGCCACAGCGGTGGCCCGTTATTTTGACCCTGCAACAGAAAGCGTGAATGTGATCTATGGTCTGGAGCAGGAATATTTTGTGGTGGACCTGGCGCTTTACCGTGCGCGCCCTGACCTTATGCTCTGTGACAGAACATTGCAGGGCCACACCGCTGCCAAGGACCAGCAGCTGGAAGACCATTATTTCGGGAACATTCCTTCCCGGGTCATGGCTTTCATGAAAGATTTCGAGACAGAAGCCTACAAGTTGGGCGTTTACATAAAGACCCGCCATAACGAGGTGGCTCCCAATCAGTTTGAATTTGCGCCCTACCACGAGGAAGCTAACCTGGCCATAGACCATAACCAGATGATTATGATGGTGATGAGAAAACTGGCCAAAAAGCACAACCTGAAGGTTATCTTCCACGAAAAGCCTTACGCCGGTATAAACGGTTCGGGCAAGCACTGCAACTGGAGCCTTTGCACCAACAAGGGAATAAACGTGTTGGCTCCGGGCAAAACACCCCAGGACAACCTGCAATTCCTGAGTTTTATTGCCTGTACGCTCAAAGCGGTGCACCAACACCATTACTTGATCATGTCTGCAGTGGCAAGCCTGAGCAATTCTTACCGTCTTGGGGGAGCCGAGGCACCTCCGTGTGTGCTGTCGGCTTTTATGGGAAGCACCCTTGATGATTTGCTGGATGTTATTGATAAGGGGGGGCCGAGGCGCAACAAGGCAGGTGAGCGGTCACGCCTGGATGTGGTGGGGATGGTCCCCGAGATCTTCCCGGACAACACCGACAGGAACCGCACCTCTCCCTTTGCCTTTACCGGCGACCGGTTTGAATTCAGGGCCATAGGCGCCTCGGCGAATGCAGCCTCGGCCATGTTGTTTCTCAACACCGCGGTGGCCCAGCAATTGAAATTATTTAAGACGCTGGTTGATAAAGAGATAGAAAAAGGCATGCCATTGGAAGATGCCTTGATGAAAATCATTCAGAAATTTGTAAGGGAATCAAGGGATATCCGCTTTGAAGGGAACGGGTACAGCGAGCAATGGCAGCAGGAGGCCGCAAAGCGGGGGTTGCGCGGGATTGAGGATGTGCCCGCATCGACCAATGCGTTGCTGGAGGATAAAACCATTGCCCTGATGGAGGAAATGTGCGTGATGAGCCGCCGGGAACTGGAGGCCAGGTACGAGGTGAAGAATCAGATGTACGTGAAGAAATTGCAGATAGAAGCCCGGGTGCTTGGCGATCTTGCCATCAATCATTTTGTGCCTACCGCCATCCGTCATGAAAACCTGCTGCTTGAAAATGTAAAAGGATTAAGGGACGTGTTTCCGGCTGCCGAATACGAAGAACTGGTGTCGACACAGCTGAAAGCTTTGAGAACAACAGCCGGTTACGTGAATGAATTAAGGAACCTGGTACATCTTTTGATTGAAGCCAGGAAGAAAGCCAATAAAGAGGAATCGTTGCACGAAAGGGCCCGCCAATATGCAGCGGCAGTGATGCCTGTAATGGAGCGCATCCGCGATTGTGCAGACCACCTGGAGATGATTGTGGACGATGAATTATGGCCCCTTCCAAAATACAGGGAACTGCTGTTCCTGCGATGAATCTAAATTGAACATGATGAACGATCTTGAAGCCGGTAAATACAGTAAGCGCGGTGTATCCTCTTCCAAAAGAGAAGTGCACGATGCGCTGGAAGGATTGTCCCGTGGGCTGTATCCGAAAGCTTTTTGCAAGGTCATCCCCGATGTGCTCACAGGAGAACGGGATTACGGCCTGGTTATGCATGCAGACGGAGCCGGCACCAAATCCTCGCTGGCATACAGTTACTGGAAAAAAACGGGTGATACGGGTGTCTGGGAAGGCATAGCGCAGGACGCCATAGTCATGAACCTGGACGACCTGCTGTGTGTGGGCATAACCGGAAACATACTGTTAAGTTCCACCATAGGAAGGAACAAGCGCCTGGTACCCGGAGAAGTCATAAAGGCCATTATTCAGGGCAGCATGCGTTTCTGTGAAAAGATGAAGGCTATGGGCATATCCCTGGACCTAACAGGCGGGGAAACGGCCGATGTTGGCGATCTTGTGCGCACGGTAATCGTTGACAGTACGGTGTGCGCACGCATCCATCGCGACAAGGTCATTGACAATGCCAGTATCCGGGAAGGGGATCTTATAGTGGGACTGGCCTCCTTTGGAAAAACTTCCTATGAAGACGCTTACAACAGCGGGATAGGCAGCAACGGTCTGACCAGTGCCAGGCACGATGTGTTTGACAAAAGGGTGGCCCGTATGTTCCCCGAAAGTTACGACGAGGGCATGCCCGGCGACATGGCTTATTGCGGTACACATGACCTGACCGATATTGAACCGGAAACAGGGCTAACCTATGGAAAACTGGTTCTCTCCCCTACCCGCACCTATGCGCCGGTAATCAGGGCCATCCTGGAATCCTGCCCGGGCCGGGTGCACGGCATGGTGCATTGCACGGGCGGCGGCCAGACCAAAGTGCTTCATTTCATAGATGACCTGCATGTGATCAAGGATAACCTGTTCCCTGCACCTGCGGTGTTCCGCAGGATACAGGAAACGAGCGGGACGCTTTGGAAAGAGATGTACACGGTCTTCAACATGGGACACAGGATGGAATTGTATGTGCCCCCGGAAACTGCACCGGTGATATGCTCCATAGCTTCTGGTTTTAACCTGGAAGCAAAGGTCATTGGGAGGGTGGAAGCCGGGAAGGGACGAAGGGTCACCATAGATAGTCCCTATGGAACGTTTACCTACGATAAAAATGAGTGATCCCATAAGATATATCACATTGCTCATGCTCCTGGGCGCGTTGGGTGGAGTGAGCAGCTGTAAAAGCGGCAGGCAGGACGTGGCCGGACCACTGCCGGTTATTGAAGAAATCCTGAAAGATTCCGCCTCGGCCCATTATATCGACACACAGGCTTACGCCTTAAACAAACACAACTTT